>JAURZK010000038.1 GCA_030653505.1 Rubrivivax sp. | reverse complement strand
CGAACGGGCGCGGCTCAACACCGCAGGACTCGCAGGCGTTGGGGGTCTTTTCGGGCATTCGGGGCTCCAGTCGTTTTCGAACCTACGCGGCGAACAGCGCCAGCCAGCATCCGCAGCGGGTCGCCGCAACCATTTTCGATGGACGCGGGCATCAGCGCCTGACAGCGGGGAGACGAGCTGGCAGCTGGAGTGGCATCTGTGGGTCGGGAGCGCCCCCCGGTTCGCCGGTCGGTTTGGCGGACCTCGAAGCCGTCATCCAAGTGCGCCTCGGTGATTCAGGCCTTGCGGGGCCATCTCCATCTGAAAATGACCGCACAAACGGTCACAGACGCCCTACGTTGACACGTCGAAGTCAACATAAGGGGTGCATGTTGTCCATCACCGTGGTCTTGCCGCGGCCGTTGGCACCGGCGATGGCGATCAGCTGTGCACCGTCGGCGAGGCGCTCGAAGTCGAGTGACAACAGGTCGCAGCCCAGGCCGTCACGAATGCCGCGGAAGCCTTTGAGAATCAAACTGAGTGGCTGCATCGGGTGCCTCTTGAGACTTGGGTCCAGAAAGTGTCTCGTGGGCTTGTGGCAGGTCAAGACCTTGGCGTCGGGGGGCAAGCCTGGCGTCACGGTGTACGACAACGGCGCCTGAGCCAGACCCGAAAGTCATCACGGCGAGCCAGGCGAGTGCCAGCCTCCAGCGATGCGGCGGCGAGGCATGGCCCGACCGACGTCTTCGAACAGGAAGGGGTTGTAGGGCAGCGGGGCAAGGTGGACGGAAGCAACAATTCAGGCCTTCGCACCCTGGCTGGCCGCCATGAGCGCTACAAGGCCACTTGTCTACTCGTTGATCGGTGCCGCCAGCCGCAGCTAGCCAGTGATGCCGACGCCGGCATCACGCCTTGTCCGGTCACGATCACCAGCTTCAGCGTGCTGTCGCTGGCGCAGGGTCCGTTGCTGCAGGCTGCTGGTCATTCCGTTCGTCTGGGCGCCGGTGGACAGCGCCGCCTCGGCCCCTGAATCAGTCGAGTGTGATCAAACTGATCAGTGCGTTGAAGCTCAGCCAGGCCAACGCCAGTACCACGGCTGCAACTGCCACTGCCACTGCGAAGACGATGGCATGGCGCCGCCACGGACGATGACGTCGGTTCCGGGTGTTGTGGAAGCCAAAGCGAAACATGCGCGTGCCTCACTCCCGATCATGCCCCGCCGCCGGCAGGTTGGCCTTCAATGCCAGTGGACGTGGTGCGCGTCGGGCACATGCGGATGGGCATGATGCATCGGCTCGTGGCGATGGCGGTGGCTGTGTTCGCCCGCCGGCACCGATTCGTGCACGTGGTCGTGATGGCCATCGTCGTGGCGGTGGGCGTGTTCGTGCTCCAGCACTTCGTGCTTGTGCACATGGCCGTGTGACTCGGCCAAGTGAAGCAGTACGCCGGCGAGCATCAGCACGCTGCCCGTCGCCATCCAGCCGCTGGCCGATCGATCTCCCAGCGCCACCGCGAATGCTGCGCCGATGAAGGGCGCAAACGCGAACACCGATCCCGTCCTTGCCGCGCCAAAGGCCCTTTGCGCCAGCAAATAGAAGCGCAGGCTCAGGCCGTAGCCCGTGGCCCCGATGGCGAACAGGGCGAACGCGGCGCCGAGGGAGGGCACGGGCTCGCCGAACAGGACAGCAAGCAACGAAGTCGCCGAGGCGCCCAACAGGGCCTTGGCCATCACCACCTGCCCGGGGTCGCGCTCGGCCAGCGCACGAGACAAGGTGTTGTCCACGCCCCAGGCCGCAGTGGCCAGCAGCACGGCCAGCAAACCCCACAGTTGCGCTCCGCCGGTGCGGCCCTGGTCGAGCACCAGCACCATGCCCCCGGCCAGCAGCAAGGCCATAGCCGTCCAGACGCGGCCATCCATGGTCTCGCGATACAGACGCCAGGCCAAGATCGCGGTAAACAATGCTTCGAGCGTCAGCATCAACGAGGCGCTGGTGCCGCTGGTGTGCTGCAGCCCCCAAGCCAATGCAACCGGGCCGACCACTGCTCCGAAGCCCGCCATGGCCAGCAGCCGACTCAGGTCGGCGCGCTGCACACGAGCTTCGCGGTCGATGCGCTGGCGCGACAGCAAGCCGACCGCAGCGGCCCCGCCGTAAAGCAGAGCCGCTGTGCTGAAGGCGCCGAGCCCGGCACCAAACTGCTGCACCAGCGGCGTGCTGACACCGAAAAGCGCCGCGGCCAGCAGGGCGAGCAAACCACCGCGGAGGGCGGGCAAGTGAGACGACATTCGGATCATGGCTCAAACATCATCAGGCAACTCAGGCTGCGCGGGTCATGCCGGGACCACCGCGCCGAGTGCCTTGGTCTGCTTGCAGCGTCGGGGTATTTCGATGAGGCACGGGGTGATCGCTTGGATGACGGGCTTCGGGCGCGGTGTACAGGTCTGCGGCGCGACTTCAGCGAACTGTCACGTCCCCAACGAGACGGGCCTTCAAGGCGCGTTCGCGAATTGATGCCTCGGAATCAGAGGCCCAAGCGTACGAACTCTTCCAGGACCAGACGGTGCCGTCGATCCTGACGAACCGCACGTCGCCAGCCCTGCCCTCAACGGCAATGCTTTGTCGCTTGCCTTCGAACTCGAAGGCGATCGCATGCGCGCCGGGCTGGAACTTCAGGCGAACCATCGTGTTGGGCAGGGTCTCGACGCCTGGGCCGTTGTCTGGATGGACTTTCACGAAGTTGCGGCCGTCCCCCCAGTTGCGTCGCACAACGAACACCGTGAATGCGTTCGGGTCGGGGGCGAAACGCTTTGCGTCAGCATCCGCGTTCAGGCTGGGGACCGGAGCGCTTGTGCACGCGATGGTCCTGCCCTTGTTGGTCTTGTAGCAGTGCGGGATTTCAGCCGCCGGATCGGGCGGCGGCACGGTGGCACAGCCAGCGAGTGCAGCTACGACCGCGGCGAGGGCGAACAGGTGCTGTCGAGTGGGTTTCATGTTGGGCTCTTCGTGGATAACGACGGAAAAATCAGCGTTCGACAGGCCGAGCCGTGTCGGGCCGCAGCAACCGGGCAACGATCTGAAATTGGTACTGGGTCGTTCTGGCCCGAACTCTTGGCGCCGTGCCGCGCTTCATGAGGCGCCCGGGATGCGCACCCGCAACAACTTGACCGAGTTGACGAACACCAGTACATCGGGCCCGAGGTGGATGATTGCCGCTTCGATGGGCCCGATCCAACCCATCAGCGCGGCGGTGATGCCCAGCACATGCACCACGCCGACGCCGACGAACAGGTTTTCCTGCACCGTGCGGTACGCGCGGCGGGCGATCGCCCGGGCGGCGCCGATCTTGGCCAAGTCGTCGGTCATCAGCGCGACATTGGCAGCTTCCAACGCTGCCTGCGTGCCGCCGCCGCCCATGGCGATGCCGACATCGGCGCGCGCCAACGCCGGGGCGTCATTGATGCCGTCACCAACCATCGCCACGCGGTAGCCCTGGGCCTGAAGGGCCGTGATGACGGCCACCTTGCCTTCAGGCATCAGCTCGGCATGCACCTCGTCGATGCCCAACTGCTGCGCCACCGCGTGTGCGGTGGCGGCGTTGTCGCCGGTGAGCATCACGGTGCGCTTGACGCCGCCGGCCTTCAGCGCCGCCAGCGCTTCGGGAGCGCCAGGGCGCACGGCGTCGGCGATGTGCACGATGCCTGCGAAGCGGCCATCCACCGCCACATGCACAGGTGTGCTGCTGCCCGCTGCGGCCGCAGCCGTTGCGGCCTCGACGGCAGGAACTGCCACGCCGGCCTCGGACAGCAGCGCCGGGTTACCGACCAGCACCACGCGGCCTTCCACCGTCGCTTTCACGCCGCGTGCCTGGATCTGTTCGTACTGCTGCGGCTCGGGCACCTCGATGCCGAGTGCCGCTGCATGGGCCACCACGGCTTGCGCCAGCGGGTGCGCTGAGCGGCGGTCGGCAGCGGCCGCCAGGCGCATCAGCTCGCGTTCCTCGATGTCGGCGCCCTGTGTCGTCACGCTCACCACGGCGGGCCGGTTGGCGGTGAGCGTGCCCGTCTTGTCGAACACCACCACGTCGACCTTGGCCAGAAGCTCCAGGTACAACCCACCCTTGATGAGGATGCCATTGCGCGCCGCGCGTGCAACCGCTGCGATCATCACCAGCGGCGTGGCCAGGCCGAGTTCGGCCGGCGAGGTGAAGATCAGCAGTGTGACGACGGTGCGAATGTCGCGCGTCACCAGCCAGACCCCCACCAGGAACACCAGCACCACCGGGATCAACCAGGCCGCGACGCGGTCGGCCAGCTTCTGCACAGGCGCCTGGTGCGCCTCGGCGTCTTCGACGAGGGCGATGATGCGCGCGAACATCGTGTCGGCGCCGAGTTTGTCGGTGCGCACGTCGAGCGCGCCACTGGCCAACACCGTGCCGGCGAAGACGGTCGAGCCGACCTGCTTGTCCTTGGGCAGGCTCTCGCCCGTGATCGAGGCCTCGTTGACCGCGCCCTGGCCGCTGAGCACGCTGCCGTCGACGGGCACCTTTTCCCCCGCGCGCACCAGCACCACGTCGCCCACACGCAGCTCGGCCACCGGTACGCTGCGTTCGCCGGCCTCGCCACCCTGGCTGCGCACCAACGCGACCTGCGGCACCGAACCGATCAGCGACTTGATCGAGGCGCGCGCGCGGTCGGTGTTGAGCTCGGCAATGAACTCGGCGATCAGGATGATGACCATCAGCACCGCACCGGCCACCGTCTCGCCGCCCAGCATCGCCACCAGCGTGGCGATGGTGACGAAGATCTCGGTGCCGATCTTGCGTTCGCGCACCAGATCGAGCAGGCCGGTCCTCACCAGCGGATACAGGCCGATGGCCACTGCGATCCACAGCCACTGGATCGGAATCAATTCGCGCCAGTACAGCAGCGCTGCCACACCGGTGACGACGATGCGTGCGACTTCGATCCAGCGCTGGCGCGTCATCAGCGCCAGCAGACCAGCAGCTTGATTGGGGCGATCAATCATTCGCCAGATCCCAGATCAGGTGGGCATCGATCAGCAGGCGGTAGTTCGAGCGCAACGCGTCGGCTCGCGCTTCGGCTGCGGCGCGCAGGGCGTCGACCGACTGGCGGCGCACCAGCAACAGCGATTGCAGGTCCAGCTCGCCCAGCGTGTAAGCGCGCTGGGTCAGGCGCGCGCTCTCGCGCGCAGCATCGGCGCCGCGCTCGGCGATGCGCCAGCGCTCGACACTGCCCACGGCCTCGGCGTGGGTCTCGGCGATTTCGATCTCGATGCCTTGTCGAACACGGTCCAGCGCCGCCCTCGCAACCTCCACCTCCTGCAGTGCCTGTTGCAGCCGCGGCTCGCGCGCCGCACCACCGAAGGGGATGCTGACGCTGATGCCGATCACGCGTTCGTTGCGGAAGGCTTCGTTCGACGTGAACACGCCCACCGTCGGATCGGACACCTTCTCGGCGCGGGTCCGCGAGGCCGCCAGCTCGGCCCGGCGCAGCTGCCCTTCGGCAATCTTCACCGGGTCGGCTTCGGCCAGGATGCGCTCGTTCCACCGCGCTGCGGGCCACTGCGGTTCGGCGGGGTCAGACAAGATGGCCGCCGCTACAGACGCCTCAGGAAAGCGCAATTTCAACTTCGCGCGCGCCTTGGCCAGTGTGGCATCGGCTTGGCTGGCCTGGCGCCGCACCTCGGCCAGGTCCGTCTGTGCGATGCTGAGATCCAGCGCCGACGCATCGCCCGCACGCTTGCGCTTGTCGACGGCAGCCAGGTTGGTCTCGGCGAACGAGAGTTGCTCCTTCAGCAGCCTCTGCGCGCCATGGGCTGCCTGCAAATCCAGCCACAGGACCGACAAGGCGCGTGCCACCTCGTGCCGTGCTTCGCCCACGCGGGCGCGGCCGATCTCGATGTCGGCCTCGCCCAACTGGCGGTCGAGCCCGGCCTTGCCGCCGATGCGGATGCCGCGCTCGACACCCACCGACCACTCGGTGCTGTTGCCGACGCCACCCACCTGGCGCCGCTGCGTGCTGGCCTTGGCCGTCCACTCGTGGTTGCCGGCAGCCAGCGCGGCTGCGCCATGGCCGGCCGCGGCCAAGGCGCGCCTGGCCTCGACGACGGCCGGGTCCTTGTCGATCCAGGCCACGGCCAGCGCCGTCGAAGGCAGGTCCGGCGGTGTCGGCAGGTCTTGTGCCGCAGCCGCCGTGCCCATCAGCAGGGCAACGATGGCCGCCAGTCCATGTTGCTTCATGCGAACTCCCCATCAAAGGCCAGCGGTGTGGCCCAGTAGCGCACGCCGGTTCCGGCGAATTCGCGCTGCAGCATCTCGCGCAGGTGCCCGAGTTCTTCGGTCGTCAGCAGCACGCTGACCTGTATCGCACGGCTGCGCCCCATCACCTGTTCGGTGGCGCTGAGCCGCTGCTGTCCGCTGCCGTGGCTGTGGGTGGGCGTGCTGGTGAAGACCTCGCTGCTGGCGTTCGCCAGCAGCACATCCAGCAACTTCTCTTCCACCGTGGGCGGGCAGATCAGGGTCAGGCAAAAGTCAGCCATGGGCGGCCTCCTGAGGAAAAGTGCGACTCATTGCGGCGTCGGCACGTGAGTGAGCAAAGCGCAAGTACAGGATGGGCAGCAGGATCAGCGTCAACGCCGTTGCGGTGATCAGCCCGCCGATGACAACGATGGCCAGCGGCCGCTGGATCTCCGAACCGGGCCCGGTGGCGAAGAGCAGCGGGATCAGGCCGAAGGCCGTGATCGACGCCGTCATCAGCACCGGTCGCAATCGCCTTCGTGCCCCCTGCGTCACGCTGGTGAGCAAGTCATGCCCCTCCGCGTGCAGCTGGTTGAAGTAGCTCACCAGCACCACGCCGTTGAGCACCGCGATGCCCAGCAGCGCGATGAAGCCCACCGAGGCCGGCACCGACAGGTACTCGCCGGTGACCCACAGCGCCACGATGCCGCCGACCAGCGCAAACGGGATGTTGCTCAGCACCAGCAGCGCCTGCCTGACCGAGCCGAAGGTGCTGAACAGAATCAGGAAGATGAAGCCGATGGCCAGCGGCACCACCAGTGCCAGGCGTGCCGCGGCGCGCTGCTGGTTCTCGAACTGACCGCCCCAGCTGATGCGGTAGCCGGTCGGCAGCTTCACGCCCGCGCCCACCTTGGCCTTGGCCTCTTCGACGAAGCCCACCAGGTCGCGCCCCGTGACGTTGGCGATGACCACGCTGTAGCGGCTGCCCATCTCGCGGTCGATCTTCACCGGGCCGCTTTCTCTGGTGAGTCTGGCCAGGGTCTCCAGCGGCACGCTTTGTCCGTCAGGCGCTGCAATGCGCAGCGCGGCGAATTCGGCCGGCGACACCTTCACCATGTCGGGCCCGCGGATGACGATGGGGATGCGCTGGTTGCCGTCGATCACGGTACCGGCGCGCTGGCCCTCGATCTGCACGCGCAGCGCGTCCTGCACGTCTTCCACCGACAGCCCGTAGCGGCCGGCGGCCAGCCGATCCACCACCACGCGCAGGTACTGCACGCCGTCGTTCTCGACCGTGTAGACGTCCTGGTTGCCCGGCACCGTCTTCATCAGCCCCTCGATCTGCGACGCCAACTCATTGAGCTTGCCCAGGTCGGGCCCGAAGATCTTGATCGCCAGGTCGCCGCGCACGCCGATGATCATTTCGGACACGCGCATGTCGATGGGCTGCGTGAAGCTGTAGCTGATGCCGGGCATCTGGTCCAGCACCTCTCGAATGCGGGCGATCAGCGCGTCCTTGCTCGCCATCTTCCATTCCTCGCGCGGCTTCAGCACCAGGAAGGTGTCGGTCTGGTTCAGTCCCATCGGGTCCAGGCCGATCTCGTCCGAGCCGGCGCGCGCCACCACGCCGGTGATCTCGGGGATGTTCTTCATCAGCGTCTGGTGGACCATCAGGTCCAGCGCCGCGGTCTCCTCCAGGCTCACCGAGGGCAGCTTCTCGATGCCGACGATGATGTCGCCCTCGTCCATCTCGGGCAGGAAGGTCTTGCCGACCTGGGTGTACACGCCGGCTGCGAGCACCAGCAAGGCCCCCGCCGCGACGAACACCACCATCTGCCGTTTCAGCGCCCAGGCCAGCGTCGGCTCATACAGGCGCAGCAGTTGGCGCGGCAGCCAGGGTTCGTCGTGTGAGACCTTCTTCAGCAGAAACGAGGCCAGCACCGGGATCACGGTCAGCGACAGCACCAGCGAACTCGCCAGCGCGAACACGATGGTCAGCGCCACCGGCACGAAGTACTTACCCTCCAGGCCCTGCAGCGTCAGCAGCGGCAGGAACACCGTAACGATGATCAGCACGCCCGCGGCCACCGGCACCGCCACTTCGCGCACAGCGCGCAACACGATGTGCAGCCGCGGCAGCTTGCCACCGGCGGTTTGCCGGCCCAGGTGCTGCACGATGTTCTCGACCACGACGATGGCCGCGTCCACCAGCATGCCCAAAGCGATGGCCAGGCCGCCCAGGCTCATCAGGTTGGCCGACATGCCGTAGCCGCGCATCAGGATGAAAGTGCCCAAGGCGGCCAGCGGCAACACCACGGCCACCGCCACTGCAGCGCGCAAATTACCTAAGAATGCGCCCAGCAGCACCAGCACGATCAAGGTCGATTCGAGCAGTGCCTTTGACACCGTGCCGACCGCCTTTTCAACGAGAGAGGCACGGTCGTAGAAGACCTTCAGCGTGACTCCGGCCGGCAGCGTGGGTTGCAGTTCGGTGATCTTGGCTTTCACGCCGTTCACCACCTGTTGCGCGTTGGCGCCCGCCAGGCCCAGCACCAGGCCCTGCACCGCCTCGGCCTTGCCGTCCATGGTGACGACGCCATAGCGCGTGGTGCTGCCGTCGCGCACCAACGCCACGTCGCCCAGGCGCACGGCGTTGCCGTTCTTGCGCGCCACCACCACGGCGCGCAGGTCGTCCTGCGTCTTGATGCTGCCTTCGGTGCGCACCAGAAGCACCTCACCGCCTTCGCCCAGGCGGCCAGCGCCGTCGTTGCGGTTGTTGGCTTCGATGGCGGTCTTGATCTGCGCCATCGACAGACCCAGCGCCTGCAGCTTGGCCGGGTCGGGCAGCACTTCGAAGCTGTGCACCTTGCCGCCCAGTGCGTTGACGTCGGCCACGCCAGGCACGGCACGCAGTGCGGGGCGAATGACCCAGTCGAGCAGGCTGCGCCGTTCTTCCAGCGACAGCTGCGGCGCCTCGATCGTGAACATGAACATCTCGCCCAGCGGCGTGGTGATCGGCGCAATGCCGCCGGTGATGCCCGAGGGCAGATCACTGACGATGTTGTTCAGCCGCTCGGCCACCTGCTGACGGGCCCAGTACAGGTCGGTGCCGTCCTGGAAGTCGACCGTGACGTCCACCAGGCCGTACTTCGTCACCGAGCGCAAGATGCGCTGCTTAGGGATGCCCAGCATCTCGACCTCGATCGGCACCGCGATGCGGCTCTCGATCTCCTCGGGTGTCATGCCCGGCGCCTTCATGATGATCTTCACCTGCGTGCTCGACACGTCGGGGAAGGCATCGATGGGCAGCGTGCTGAAGGCGTACCAGCCGAAGCCGGCCAGCAGCACGGCGGCCAGCAGCACGAACAGACGCTGGGTCAGCGCGAATTGCACAAGGCGGTTCAGCATGGCCAGGCTCCGATCATTGGAAGCAACACGTGCAGGGGATTCACTTGTCACCCCCGCTCTTGCCCTGCCACGCGGCTTTCAGCGCAATGACCGAGGCGGTCGCCACCTCCTGCCCCGACCTCAGTTCGCCAGTGACCTGCACCGAAGCGCCGGCACTCGACACCACGCTCACCGGCCGGGCGATGAAGCCTTTGTCGCTTCGCACGAAGACATAGGCCTGGTCGTCCTGCCGCGCCACCGCCTGCAGCGGCAGCGCCCAGCCCGCCGCGTTGGCTGCAAACGGAACACGGGCCTGCACCACCTCGCCAGGGCGCAACCGATCCGCACCGCGCGTGACGCGTGCGCGCAGCGTCACGGTCTGGCTGTCGCTGACCATGGCACCCACGGACAGCGGCATGGCCACTGCATCGCGGCCCACGATCTCGATGGCCGCAGCCTTGTTGTCCTTCAGCAGAGTGGCCGGCTGCCGGTCCACCGGCATGGCGATGTCCAGCCACAACGTCTGCAGGCTGGCCAGGCGCAGCAGCGCATCGGCTTCCTGCACACGCTGGCCGGGCTTGATGTCGATGCCCAGCACAACCCCGGCGGCGCGGGCGCGAACCACCACACCGTCCTGTACCGTTCCGCCAGCGGCGATGCGTTGGATCGAGGCAGCGTCGATACCCGCCAAGCGCAGCGCTGCCTCGGCCTGGCGCTGTCGCGCTGCATCGTCCTGCGCTGCGGCCTCGGCCTCCTGCACGCGGCGCTCTGGGATGATGCCCTCGCCCAGCAATGCCTTCTCGCGCTGCAGCGTTTTCTGCGACAGCCGGGCCCGGCTAGAGGCTTCGAGCAGCTTGAGCTGCATCTCGCCGAACTGCGGGCTGTTCAGCCGCAGCAGCGGCTGGCCGGCCTTCACGGCCTGCTGCTCGCCCACGAGCAACTGATCAACCACGCCGGCCACCGGTGCGCTGACCACCTGTTCCTGCCCCGGCGGAAGCATCACCTTAGCCGCGTAGGCCATGCCGGCGATCGCAGCGGGTTGTTCGAGCTTGAGCAACGTGACGCCGAGCGTCTTCATCTGCGCAGCGGAGACGGCGAACTCGGCATTCGGTTCTGCGGCCAGGGCAGGCGCAAGCAGGGCGTTGCTCAGGCCCAGACTCAGGCCAAGGGTCAGACAGACAGCAACGCGCAAGGCGCCGCGCGAGCGAAGATGGGCAGGCATAGGAACTCCACGGGCAGAAGACCTCGCCCCGATGCGGGGCAAGTTAGAGCGCAGCGCGCGGGGCGCTGCGGCGGCTTCAGACGTGGAGGGGCGGCGCCCTGCCGTGGGGCGGCAGGCTCTTGAAGGCGCTGGGTCGTGCCCGGTGGCGGTCTGGTGGCCAGACGAGTGCCGTCGCACCACTCGGCGACCACAGGCATGGAACGAACCTGTGCACCGCAGCGGCAGGTTCATCCGACGGCGGCACACTGCCCGCGACTTCGGTCGAACTGCGCAAGGTCGCAATCGAATGCGAAATCCCGGGCCCTTCTTCATGATCGACATGCGTCAGGACGTCGGCGCTTCCCGAGCCGAGCAGGTCGCGCGGATGGTCTGCGGATGCTGCAAGACTTCCTCCGACCGACCACTCTCCGTCGTGCCGGTGAGCGTGCAGTGGCGAAGTGACCAGATCGACGGCCAGCACGGCCACCAGCAGCCAGCTTAAAACCAGACGCACCAAAGCAGCAGCGTCGCGGGGACGCTGTGGCCTAGGCTGCTGGGCTATCGATGTCATTTCAGGTGAGGGGAATCACTTCAAACCAGTGGCTCAAAGGTACTTAGTGATGGTCTTGAACTCGCCCAGCGCCTGCCGCGACGATGTGGCCGGTGTGCTGAGAGCGGAATCAAGACAGTGATCGATGTGGTCGTGTATCAGTTGCTTCTTCGCCGCAGCAATGGCGCGCTCTACAGCGTGCAACTGCTGCGCCACATCAAGGCAAGCACGATCTTCGGACAACATGGTGATCACGTTCTGCAGATGACCATGGGCGCGCTTGAGGCGTTTGGCGACGGCGTCATGCGAGAGATGGAGGTCGGGTGCTGCCATCTCCGTATCCTATCCTGGTGGAGAGGATATCGGGTGAATGAATTGTCAGATTCGGCATCGAACCGCCGCACCTGGCGTCCGACAGTGAACCAGGCACGACGACGACCTGGCCTAACGTACCGTGAAGCGCACCGTAATCGCCTTCGCGGCCGGGGTCACCAGCGCAGCGACCACCTTGGCCCCCTTGGTCAGCTTCAGGCCCTTGGCTTCGAGCTTGTCGCCTGCGACCACCAGATCAGCCTCCGACTTTTCAGCGCCGTTCAGCACCGTCAGCTTGCCCTTCAGACCGGTGGGGGCCATCGGCTTGCCGTGGTCCTCGACGTAGATGACAGCGCCATCGCGCGAGCCCACCAGCTCGAACGACAGGTCGCTCGAAGTCGCCACCACGCCGCCGTGCTTGGCCGCTGCGCCGCCATGGGCGAAGGCCGCATTGAACGACAGCGCAGACAGGCCCAACACGATCACGGTCAACAGTTTCTTCATCATCACTTCCATCTCCTTCAAGGGTGCGGCGCACTGGGACAGGCGGCGCCGCCGTGCCTGATTTTTTGACTCGACACTCAATTCAATAGGCTTCCTGGGTACCACTGGCGCCCTGCGGTGTGTCGATCTCAGGGCGAATCAGCCTCTGGGTCGACTTCTCGCCGAACAGCCAGAACAGGACTGGCGTCAGCAGCGTGTCGAGCAGCGTCGAGCTGACCAACCCACCGAATATCACCACCGCCACCGGGTGCAGGATCTCCTTGCCCGGGGCGTCCGCCGCCAGCAGCAACGGCGTCAGCGCGAAGGCCGCCACCAGCGCCGTCATCAGCACCGGCGTCAGCCGCTCCAGCGAGCCGCGCACGATCATCGATTGCGAGAAGCTCTCGCCCTCGAACCTGCACAGGTTGATGTAGTGGCTGATCTTGAGGATGCCGTTGCGCGTGGCAATGCCTGCCAGCGTGATGAAGCCCACCATAGACGCGACCGACAGGCTCACGCCGGCGATCCACATCGCCGCCACCGAGCCGATCAGCGCCAGCGGAATGTTGGCCATGATGATGCCGGCCAGTACCGCCGACTGGTAACGCGAATACAGCACCAGGAACATCATCGCCAGTGACACCAGAGACAGGCCCGCGATCAGTCGAGTCGCCTGCTCCTGGGCCTGGAACTGGCCCTCCAGGCTGATGAAATTGCCGCTGGGCAGGGGCGTGCTGGCGATGATGCGGCGGATGTCGGCGACAACACGCCCCATGTCGCCGCCGTCGGTGTTGGCGTAGACGATGATGCGGCGGCGCCCGTTCTCGCGGCCGATCTGGTTGGGCCCGTCGGTCTCTTCCACGGTGGCGATGCTCGACACCGGGATGCGGCCTGCCGGCGTGTCGATCAGCGTGCGCGCCAGGTCCTGCGGGCTGCGCTGGTTGTCGGGCAGACGCAGGACCAGTTCGTAGCGGCGCGGACCGTCGACGATGTCGGCGCCGTGTGCACCGTCGGTGAGTGCCTTCAGCACGCGGATGGCCTCGCCCGGTGAAAGGCCCACCTGCGCCGCCTTGCGGTAGTCCAGGCGAACGGTGATCTGCGGGATCAGCACCTGCTTTTCCACCGTCAGGTCCACCAGACCCGGCACGGCCGCGAGTTGGACGCGCATCTGCTCTGCCAGGCCGCGCAGCGTGTCGGTATCGTCGCCGAAGATCTTCACCGCGATCTGCGCGCGCACGCCCGAGAGCAGGTGGTCAAGGCGGTGGCTGATGGGCTGGCCGATGGTGGTCTGCGCCGGCAGCGTGGACAGGCGCTCGCGTATGTCGGCCATGATGGTTTCGCGGTCGCGTTCGCTTCCGTCAGCTGAACGTCTGAGGTCGACGTCGATCTCGGCCGAATGCACCCCCTCGGCGTGTTCGTCGAGTTCGGCGCGGCCGGTGCGGCGGCCCACCTGCGTGACTTCGGGCACCTGGCGGATAAGCGTTTCGGCCACCGCGCCGATGCGGTTGGACTCGGCCAGCGAAGTGCCTGGCTGCATCACCAGGCCCAGCACCAGCGAGCCTTCGTTGAACGCCGGCAGGAAGGCGCGCGGAAACATCGGCACCGTCGCTGCGGCAGTTGCCACCGCCAGCGCAGCCAACGCGATCAAGAGCTTCGCGCGGCCGAAAGACCAGGTCAGCAGCCTGGTGTCCTGGCGCTTGAGCCATCCGACCAGCGGGCTGTCGCCGTGGTCCAGCCGCTTCATCGTCGGCAGCATGTAGTAGCACATGACCGGCGTGACCGTCATCGAGACGAGCATCGAGGCGAGGATGGACACGATGTACGCGATGCCCAGCGGCGTGAACAACCGTCCCTCGATGCCCGGCAGCGCAAACAGCGGCACGAAGACCAAGACCACGATGACGGTGGCGTAGACGATGCCAGATCGCACTTCGACACTGGCGCTGCGCACGACTTCAAGCACCGAAAGCGGCTTGGCCGCCGACTTGTTCTGTTTGAGCCGGCGCAGGATGTTCTCGACGTCGACCACGGCGTCATCGACCAACTCGCCGATGGCGATGGCCAAGCCGCCCAGTGTCATGACGTTGATCGACTGCCCGAGCCACTGAAACACGAGCGCGGTAACGGCCAGAGACAACGGGATCGCAACCAGCGAGATGACCGTCGTGCGCGCCGACAGCAGGAAGGCGAACAGCACGATCGCAACCATGATGGCGCCGTCGCGCAGCGCTTCAGCCACGTTGCCGATCGACGCCTTGATGAAGTCGGCCTGGCGGAACAGCACGCGCGGTTCGGCCAGGCCCGGGGGCAACCCTTGTTTCAGCTCGCCGAGTGCCGCCTCGATCTGCGCCGTGAGCTTGACCGTGTCGGCGTCGGGCTGCTTTTGAATGCTGATCACAACCGCCGGCAGGCCGTTGTACCCGGCGTCGCCACGCTTGAGTCCGGCCGCGAAGGAGACAGTGGCCACCTGCTCCAGCAGGATCGCGCGGCCGTCCTTCCAGGCCACCGCGATGCCGGCAAGGTCCTCCACGCGGTTGCTGCGGCCCAGGTGCCGGATCAGGTACTCGCGGCTGTTCAGGTCGATGAAGCCGCCACCTGCGTTGCTGGCGTATCCCTTCAGGGCTTGCTCGACCTGGCTCAGCGAAACACCGAATTGCGCCAGGCGCGCGGTGTCCGGCGCCACTCGAAGTGTGCGCACCTCGCCACCGATCGGGATGACCTGCGCGACGCCAGGAATCGACAACAGCCGCGGGCGCAGCACGAAGTCGGCGTACTCGCGCGCCTGCATGGGTGTGGCCACGGGTGACTTCCCATCGCCGAGCACCAGCGGCAGTGCCACCAGCATCACCTCGCCCATGATTGACGAGACTGGCCCCATCACCGGCGTGATGTTGCCGGGCAACTGTTCGCGCACCAGCGCCAGCCGCTCGGCCACCAGCTGGCGGTTGCGGTAGATGTCGGTGCCCCAGTCGAACTCGGCATAGACCAGCGACAGGCCCACGCCCGAGGTGCTGCGCACGCGGGTCACACCCGGCATGCCGTTTAGCGCAGTCTCCAGCGGGAAGGTGACGAGTTGCTCGACCTCTTCCGGCGCCATGCCGCCGGCCTCGGTAAGCACCGTGATCAGCGGCTTGTTGAGGTCGGGGAAGACATCGACCGGCGTGCGCCAGGCCGTCATCGCCCCATAGGCCATCAGCAGTGCCGCCAGCGCCAGCACGAACAGGCGGTTGTGCAGGCTGTAACGAACTATCCAGTTGAACATGAGGTTCGTTCCCGTTCAGCGGATCTGCGCGATCAGCGGCGCGCCCTGGACGACGACGCGGTTGTCCGCGCTCAAGCCCAGCGTCACCACCACCGTGCCGGCGTCCAGCGGCCGGAACTGCACCGGCTGCGGAATGAAGCGCTCGGCGCCCGACTTGATCCAGACGATGGGCTCGTTGGACGGGTTGCGCACGACGGCTTGCGCCGGCAGTACCACGCCCTTGATGCGCTCTCTCGATTGCGCGACAACGGTGACCGGCTGACCGATGGCCAACGACAAGGAGTTCGAGGACGGCAGCGCCGGACCAGTCTTCGAAGGACTCACCGCGAACGTGATGGGCAGCACGCCGTCGCGCAGCGACCGCGACACGCCCAGCAGACGAAGCGTCACGTGGGGCACACCCTGCAGCGAAGCGCCGGCTACGCGGGATGCCAGGGTTGGGTCGGCTGTGGTGGCCTCCACCAGCATGCGTGCCGGGTCCACCACCTCGAACAGCACGTCACGCGACTCGACGACCTGGCCGATCACCAGGTCGGCACGGGCGATCACGCCGCTGACCGGCGCGATCAGGGTTTCGCGTGCCACCAGGCTGCCGCTGATGCTGCGCTCGCGCTCGGCCAGACTCGTTGCTTCGGTGCGGGCCGCTTCGATTTCCTTGCGCGGCACCGTGCCTTCCAGGCCTTCAAGGCGTTGAACGCGCTGCTCTGCCAGCTGCCGCTGGGCCCGAAGTTCAGCCTGCTGGGCCTGTTGCGCGCCGAGCGCGTAGGGCTCGGCGTGGTGGCGCACGTAGACCAACACCTCGCCTCGATTCACGGCCTGGCCCGCCACCGGCAGCCCCTTGGGACCAGGCTCGACGCGGCCGCCGTGGACCGCCTGCACGCGCCCGCTGGCGTTCGGGTCCATGACGACCCGACCGGGCAGCTCAACCGTGACGGCGGCTTCAGACTCAGGCGCCAGCACCGTGCGGATGGCCATGCGCCGCTGCGCGAGCTTCGGCACGTTGATGCTGCCATCCGGCAGGCGCGCGAGGCCGGACGCGTTCACCACTGCGCCGGGCGCGTCGAGGTGTTCACCGTTGGGGCCGTGTGCCCCTGGGGCCGCGTACGCCAGCGACACCATCAGCATCCACGCCATCAGTGCCGCAACCAGCAGGCCAAGACCACCGCCCAACCACCAGAGCTTGTGCTTCATCACAGGCCTCCCTGTCGTTGGCCTGCGTTGCTGCGGCGCTGGCGCCACCAGGCGATGCCGCCGATCAGACCCAGAGCCGCGACACCGGCCCCGATCCATGCGGCGCGCTCCAGCCCGTGGCCGTGCCCATGGTCATCGCTGCCGTGAGCATGTCCGTGGTCGTTCTTTGCCGCACGCGTGACAACCCGGCCCGCGACGCTCACCAGCGTGCCGTCGAGCAGGTCGCTGTCCTTGCCGGCCACCAGCGTGAAGACCATGCCGTGCTCGCCAGGGGCGGCCAGTGCCTTGAGCATGGCCGCGTCGGTAACAACATAGTCACCTTGCTCGGCGCGGAACGCGGCGACGGCCTTCAGGGCACCGCTTTCGACATCGAGCTTCGCGCCCAGCACGGGCTCGTTGGATTCGTAGCGGTCGACCACGATAGCCAATTCGCTGGCGCGAAGTTCGGCGACCAGTTCAAAGATCTCCGACTTGGCTTCGACCCGCGGCAGGGCCGATGCGGCGCGAATTGCAGTCGGACCGTCCAGGTGCTCGCCATTGGGGCCATGGGCACCGGGGGCGGCGATAGCGGGCGTGTTCGCAACCAGCAGCAAGCTAGCGAGGGCCATTGCGGGAACAGCGAGCAGCAGTTGCGCAATGCGGCGATGGAAATGGGTGGTCATGGAAGGAGTCCAAGGGTTTGTTCGAGTCGGGCGCGGGCAAAGCCCCGCGCGGTGGTCTGGCGGGCGACGGCACTGTCGGCCTGCGCTGCGGCGGCAAACGCGCGCAGCAGGTCGGGTAACGCCGTCTCGCCAGCGCTGAAGGATTTGTCGATCAGCGTGGCACGTTCACGCAGGAGACGGGCGCGGGCGGTCTCGGCTTCGAGTTGCGCGTCGGCTGATCGCTGCGCGTCGCGTGCGGCTGCCACGTCGCTTTCCAGGCGCTCGCGCAGGCGTTGCTCGTGGGTCTCGGCCACGTCCAGCTCGGCGAGTGCAGCAGCTTCCAGAGGCCGGTTGCGGTCGTCGGTGCCGAAGGGCAGGCGCAGGCCGACGACCAAGCTCCCTTGAGAGGCTTCGGCCCGGCCCGCGACATCCTGGCGCAAGCCCACGGTCAGTTCGGGTGCGTCGCGGCGGGAATGGCGCAGGAGGTCCAAGCGCCTGCGCGCCAATGCGGCAGATTGGCTAGCGAGCTCCAATTCCGGGTGCGGCGCTGCCGTTGCAGCGGGTGCATCGGTGGTCGTCGCTGCCGTCAGGTCGGGTGCTGTCCTCAGCCCGGTGAGCAGAGCCCAGCGCCCGCGAGCAGCCTGCAGACGTTGGCGCACGTCGGACTGCAGCGCGGATGCGGCGAGTTGTTCCGCCTGAGCGGCCAGGGCGTCGGCACGCGCCAGATCGCCGGCGCTGACACGGCGCTCGACGTCGTCGGCCAGTTGCTTCAGCGCCTGGGCCTGGGTGTCGAGCTGCGCGGCCTCAGCCTGCAGGGCGGCGAGTTGCCACGCCGCTTCGCGCAGTTCACCGGCCAGGCGCAGGCGGCCCACCTGTTCAGCGGCTCGGGCATGGGCTGCTGCCGCTTCAGCGGTGCTGGCTCGGGCGGTCCGCTGGCCGGGCAGCCACAACGGCACAGCGACGCCGATTTCTGTTTCGCGCTTGCCGACGTTGCCCTGCAGACGATCGTCTCGGTGGCTCAATTCGAGCGACGGTGGTGCTGCCCAGAAGCTGGCCGCCACGGCGCGATCGGCCTCAGCGCGGCGGCGCTGGCCCTCGCTCTCGCGTGCGGCGACCGCGCGTTGCCATGCGACGTCCAAGGCTGCGCGCAGCGTGACGCTGCCGGCGGGCGGGCCGGCGGCGGGTGGCGAACCGGCAGGGGGGTCTGCCGGCAATGCCACCAACTGGGCCCAGACATGCCCGCAAGCCAAGCTGCCCGCGACCACGCAGGCAGACAGCCAGAAAGAAAATTTCACGATGATCCTGACGATGCAACAGCCGGGACCGGCCGGACACGCTTTCAGGTCAACCCAAGGGGCGGACAAGAACTAGCGTGGGGTGCCGGGCCAGCGGGAGGCCGGGCGTCCATAGCTGGACGCCCGCCGCGAAGGCGGGTCAGGAACGGGAGCGAGGTGGCCTGAGCAGGCCGTCGAGAGTGGGGGTGGGCACAAGGGACTCGTTCAGGCCGCTAGGAGCGGCGGACCCCAAGGCAGGGAAATCATGCGCGCCAGCCGAAGCGAGGGCCATCGATGCGCTGGCATGGTCCATGACCACGTGCTGCGTCGACTCGTTGGAATCATCCTGGTGGTAGGACCCATCCTCATGATGGTGGTGTCCCTCTTCCTGCCAATGCAACGTCGCGTGCCCTGGATCGGCAAGCGCGTTCACCGTCGAGCCAATTCGCGCGAAGGCCATTGATTGCCAAAACATGGCAATCAACATGACGAGGAGGACGGCAGACCGGCGCATAGGGCTGCAAGTGTACCGAAGTGCCTTACAGCCGGAGGCCGCCCAGGGCTTGAAACCCTTGACGCTGGGACTTTCGTCGCGGCAACGATCAACCGGGCTCTGCCTCAGACAGGCACCCACCTTTTCGCGCGTCTGGCAACTCGCCGCGCAATAGACGCTCGGCGATCATGTCGCCGGTCTGCGCGTCCAATTGCTCCAAGCAGGCCAGCAGCGGCCCAGATTGCACTTTTGTCACCAGCGCCCAATGCCGCACCTTGTCGGCCAAACTCGGTGCCATTGAAATGCCGGCGGCGCGGGTGCGCACCACGGGCACGATGCGGCCCTCCAACTTGACCTCGGCAGCCTGCCCAAGCTCGCGCTGGATCAGCGCTCGGTCCACTTCGTGACGATCCTCGTCCGCCACGGTCCAGCGGACGCGAACATGCGCGCCATCGATGTTCTGCCGCGCGATGGCCGTGCGCAGGGCGTCAAGGTCCGGCTTGCCTTCAAACACGATGTCGACCGTCCGCCGCGCAGGCGTGAGCACCCGGTCAAAGCGCGCGCCCTCGGCATCCACCTCCCACATCAGGAAGCCCTTCTCACCTTCCTCGCCGTAGTGAAAGCGCCCGATAGACCCGGCGTAGGCCACGCACTGTTGCCCCGCCCTTCCGGCGCGCTGCCAGGCCTGGTGCCGGTGGATGTGCCCGAGCATGAAGGCCTGCGTCTCGGCGGCGAACAGCGCCCCGGTGGTGAACTCATGGTCGAAGCCGGCCATCGGCACCCCGTGCTCGCTGAGGCAACCGAACACGGTGCCGTGCGACACGCCGATGCTGGGCACGCCCTGCTCACGCGCAGCGCGGTGGCTCTGTGCAAAGCCGGCCAGCAGCGCCGCCAGATGTTCGCCGGTGGCGTCAGCGGCAGCACTGGCCCCAACGGCGGCGGCGACCATCGCCTTGTTGACGGTGGGCACGCACGAGAACAAGGCTTGCACACCCGCTGGCACCGCGTCGATGCGCCAGCCGCTTGACACCACCCACTGGCCGGTGTTTGTCAGACCAACCTGCGCGATGCGGTCAGCGACGTGCACCGGGTAGCGCCCGCCCAGCAGCCGAAAGATGCCCAAGGTGCCCGGTGGTTCGTGCGAGAACGTGCCCTGCAGCATCAGCACCGGGCAATGGTCGGCGAGCCGCCGCACTTGCCTGGCCAGACGCTCTGCCGACGGCGAGTGCAGGTCGAGGGCGTGGTCGGTTGCGTCGCCAGAAAGCACCGCCACTTGCGCACCCAAAGCGATGGCACGGTCCACCGCAGCGCTGAAGCACCGGTCGGCCTCGGCCAGATTCTTCGGCCCGTAGTGCAAGTCAGAACAGTGGGCGATGCGGATCATGCCGTTCTCCCCGCGGACACCAGCTGCAACTCGCTCTCGATCTTGTCGAGATAACCCGCAGAATCATTGCGGTAGCGCTCCATTTCGTCCCAGGCCCGTGCCCTCCCCTGCGGGTTGAGCTTCCAGCCACGACCCCAGCGAAGGTCGGCATAGGCGGCGTAGCGCTGCGGGTCGATGCCGCAGGCTTGCGCACGGCACAACAGGTCTTCCAGCGTGGGGCGTCGGTTGGGAACCTGTGGTTGTGGTGCAGCGTGCGCTGGCAACGGTGTAGCGCGCGCCTGCGCTTCTTCGGGCAAGGCAAGGTCGTCGCCGACGGGCTCGACCACCGACGGCCCGCTGAGGATCTGGGTCGCGAGCTGGGCCTGCATGAGCGCTGTCTCGTCGTCCTCTCGATCCCGCAGCAATGCGGTCACGTCCACCGGCGCTTCGAGTTCGATGATCCACTGCGGCACCCTGATCGGCCGCCCCTGATCGTCGATGTGCGCCACCTCCACCAGCTTCTTGCTCAGATAGAACGGCGTGCGGTGTCGATCCAGGAAACCCGAGATGCGCCCGCCGCGCAGAAAACCGATGGTCTCGAACTTCTGGATCGCTGCGTTCATCGCGTAGAAGCTGCGCGTGTGCAACTCGAACGCGCTGATCGACCGGATGCCGGGAATGAAGAACAGGAAGCGTCCGCTGAGGTTGCACTCCCGCTGCTGGTATTCGGGGCAGGACTCGGGGTCACACTGGCCGCCGTTGGCGTCTCGTGCCACCGTCTTGCGGCCGCCGAAGACGCGGATCACACGCTTGCCCGTGTCGTTGAATTGCACCGGCGCATGGGTCTTGCAATGGCGAACTCGCCCGTCTGGCGAGTACTCCGACCAGTAGCGCTTTTCGTTCGCGCCCCAGGCCGCCAGTTCATGCGGCATCACCACTTGCCAGAGGTCCGACGGGAACACGACCGGAAAGCGATAGAGCCGATGGCCATCGCCGCGATCTTCGCCATAGGCGCCGAGAATCTGCTGCGCGATCTCCGGGTTCGAGAAATCCTGCCCGCGCACAGTGAACCATGGCACGTTCTTCGGCACCAGCGGCGTCTTCAGGCGCGGCAGGGCCGTGGCCAGCGCCTGCTCGATCTGGTCGAACGACTGGCCCGCCGCGACGCCCTGTTCGTAGATCGCGCGCGCCTGCGGGTTCTCGGCGGCGGTTCGGCTCAGGATCTTGGTGCCGGCGCGGATCTTCCCGCCGGTCGGAATGCGCGCTGGGCCTTGCCCCAGCACGGTGGCCGGCACCGCGTCGCTGCCGCGGTGGCTGACGATGGATTGCGTCATCTCTGCGCTCCTGATGGTTTGCGAATGTGTCGCTTCCATGCTCTCGCCAGCTCGGGCCGCGTCAACCCTGTCTCGCGACCGTTCCGCCTTGCGGGGTGACGCTGCCGACGGCCCTGCTATCGCTGCCCCACCAGCGTCGGGAGCGGCGGCATGGGCTGGTCGGTCGCCCACACCCACACCGCCTCTCCGGCCCGCGTGATCGCATGCTCCTTGTCCACGCGGGCCTTCGGTGGCATGAAGGCGCTGACGACGTGCAAGGGCACGGGCTTCGGCCCCATGTCCAGCAACAGCACGTTCGGGAACGCGCCCGCCGTCACGGCGTCGTAGCGCAGCGGCTTTGCAAACCGCCGCCTGTGCTCAACCAGGGCATGCACCAGCGGCAGCTCGTGAATCCCGTCGATCGGAATCCAGTGCTCGGTGGTCATCATCAGGCTGGCGGCGTCGATCTCGTAGGTGTACTCGCGCCGCGCCCGGACCAGGGCGGCCAGCATCAAGCGCACCTTGTGGCCGGTGTCCGCATCCCTGGCTTCGAACATCGGGGCGAACACCTTCTCGATCCTTGCCCAGGTCTTGGCAGCGATCAACAGCGGCGCATTGGGCATGTGCTTGATCCTGACTCTGCAGCCACTCAACGTGGTTTCGCTGGCCTTGAACTCGCCCAGCACCAGGGCCAGCGGGCTGTGACCATCGTGGGGCCGCAGCACGGCCAGCTTCTCGCGGCGGCGCTGCGCGGCATCGGCCTTGGTCGCCTCGCTGAAGGGCTCGGGCACATACAGGCGCTCGATCAACGCCACGCCCTTCACCGACACGTCCTCGGCGGCCTCCAGCAGGTACTTGTGCAGCACGCCCTGGTTGCGCTTGCCCGCCATCGCCGGGCTCCAGCGGTTGAAGCCGGCGCGCTCGAACAGGAAGTGCATCAGCGCCCGCAGGCTCATCCGGCGCCGGGCCACGCCGACGTCGGCCTCCGCGTCGCTTTCGCCACGCGAGACGCCACGCCCCGCTGTGCGCGTCCATGGAAAGTCAACGCGCAGGTCCACGCACCCGAGAGCAGTTTCGACGACCGCCTCGCCCATCAACTCACCCAATCCCGATTGCTGCGACTCAGGCTCGTAAGACGGGCAGCTCGCATGATGGTGGCTGCCCGTGTCCGGCATCCGCTTGACCAGGAACTGCCGATGGCGGGCCACGTACATCTCCACGCCGCCAGCCACGCACAGACAGCGTGGCCGTTCCGGCGTGTCGTGGACGCGGGCCAGCGCCTGCTGCAGCTGCGCGTCGTCTGCGTTCCACACGCGCCCCAGGATGGAGAAACGTTGGATGTCCACCGTCGTCGCGCCGCCAGCGTGTCACACCAGTTCGCGCACCAGGTCCGACATCGCCGGCCGATGCTTCGGGAACAGTTCGCGCACCGCGCTGCGGCCGTTGATGCCGAGCAGCAGGCCCACCTGCTCTTCGTCCGCGCCGCGTTCGTACAACCGGGCCGCGACGGTGTGCCGCGCCGACAGCGGCGTCACGTCGCGCAGGTCGGCATGGCGAAAAAGCTTGCGGTAGGCCTCCAGGATCGGACGGCACAGGTAGCGGCGCTGCCCCTCTTCGCCATACGGCCTGATTGCGAAGCCGAGTCCGGCCGGCGACAGGAACAGGCAGCTCCGGGGATCCAGGCCCCGGTAGTCGGTGCTTGCGGCAAGGCCCAGGCCCTGCTCGATGCGCTCGCGCAGGTAGGCCGCGAGTGCATCGTCGAGCCGGGTGCTGATGAAGTACAGCGGGCGCGGCTTGCCCGTGATCGCGGTATCGGCCCGCAGTTCGGATGCGCGGCGCACGCTGCCGTCCGGGCCGAGGTAGTCGCGCACCTCGAGCCGGGCGATCTCCAAGGGGCGCGCGCCGGTCGCGAACAGCATGTAGAACAGCGACTGGTCATGCCAAGGCCGCGCACTGCGCGCCTTGATCCGCAGCGCTGCCTGCGTGATCTCTTCACCTGAAACCACCCGGTGCTGGCGCGGGCCGAACGGCGCCGGCGGCTCGAAGCCAGCCAGTGCCACCAGGATCGCAGCGCGGTGCTGGCGCAGCCGCTGCACAAAGGCCACGCCGTCGGCGTTCAGCCCCTCGATGCCGACCTCTTTGCTCAATCGCGCGGCGACGGCCTTGATGCGGCGTTCGACGGCCGTGCGCGTCACGCCGAAGCGCGTGGCCACGGCGTCATAGGTGGCACCATCGACCACGGCCTTCAACATCTCGACGGCTTGCACGGCGTTCTCGTTGCCCCGCTCGGGCTCTTGATCGGCTGGCATGGCCTACCCTCCAGACTGCGGTTCTCCGCGGCTGCTATGCATGCATGCTCGACCGCCCGTCGCCGTGCCGCCAGCGGCAATCGCCGGCAAACACACGGGGTTTCGGGATCAGTGGCCTGCCGGTCTCTCGCAGACGGGTGTCTGGGCTGCGGGTTCGGCGAACAGTCCGCCGTTGCCATCGCGATCGGCACCACCGCGCCAGCGCTTTTGCATGGCGAGTCGCCATGCCACCGGCACGCTCGGGCGGCCCACGCACACACTGCCAGTGCATCTTGGCTTCGGCCAAAGCGCGCTCATCCGAGCGCTCCTGAATCTGTTCAGGCGTCGCGGTCGTTACCCGCCTTCTTCGCGTGTGCGGCCACCGCGCACCACCGAAAGCATCGGGGCAACGCCCTGAGCTGAATCAGCCTGCCTGGCGTCGCTTGACGGCCGGCCCCGGGTCGACCGCGACCCCTTCATGCCATCCCACCCACGGGGAGCACGTCTCCCCGCTGCGGGTGGGCGTGTCTCCCCAATTCAATTGGAGAACACCCATGGCCCGCTTCATCGCGCCTTCCATGTGGCTGCCTGGGTTCGACCCCGAACCCGTGGACACCACCGAGTCATCCGTTTCAATCCCTGAGGTTCACCCGCCGGTCAATGACGTCTCGGTAGCGGCCGACGTCGAGTTCGCCGAGACCGTTCTCTCGGACTCGCAGCGCGCCACCTGGCGCGTCGCAGGGATCGACACCGATTCCGCACCGCGCTCGCTGTGGCCGGCGCTGCGACAAGCCGATCTGGACAACCTGGGTGGCGCCGCCACCAAGTTCGATGCCAACCTGGCTGCCATTGCGACGCTTCGGCACGTTGAATGCCAGGACAGGCCACCCTACACGGCCGAGCGCGGCAGGCTCCTGCGCTTCACAGGTTGGGGCGGCCTACCGGCCAGCTTCAACGCCGAAAGCGACGACAAGGCCTGGGCCCGACGCGCCACGCAACTGCGCGACCTGCTGACCGACGATGAGTACGAGTCCGCCCGGGCCTCGGTGAA
The DNA here is from genome assembly GCA_030653505.1 of Rubrivivax sp. Classification (GTDB taxonomy): domain Bacteria; phylum Pseudomonadota; class Gammaproteobacteria; order Burkholderiales; family Burkholderiaceae_C; genus Rubrivivax. The sequence continues at coordinate 243,013 of JAURZK010000038.1, read as the reverse complement.
CACCAGCCACTACACCCCGATCCATGTGATCGAGGCGATGTGGCAGGCCATCGAACGCTTCGGCTTCACGGGCGGTCGCATCCTCGAACCCGCCGCCGGCATCGGCCACTTCATCGGCGCCATGCCACGCAGCGTGGCGGAAAACAGCCAGGTCACGGCCATCGAGATCGACCGCCTGTCGGGACAGATGCTCAAGGCGCTTTACGCCTCTGGCGGCGTCGATGTCCGCATCGCGCCGTTCGAGAAGACGCCGCTGCCAGACAACTGGTTCGACGTCGTTGTCGGCAACGTACCGTTCGGCAAGTACAAGGTCGCCGACCTGAGCAACCGGGCCTACGCCCGCTTCAGCATCCACAACTACTTCTTCGGCCGCGCCCTGGACCTGGTGCGGCCTGGCGGTCTGGTGTGCTTCATCACCACCACCTACACGATGGATGCCCTGGACGACGCGGTACGCCAGTACATCGGCGCGCAGGCCCACCTGCTGGGTGCCATCCGGTTGCCCCAAGGCGCGTTCGCCGGCATCGCGTCCACCGACGTGCAGACCGACATCCTGTTCCTGCGCAAGCGGGAGCCGGGGGAAGTGGTCGGCAGCGAGTGGCTGAAGCTGTCCATCGTGCCCGATGCCCTGCGCCACCCGCAGTGCTACGAGCGCTACCTGCAGATCAATGCCTGGTACGCCAGGCACCCGGAGTTCTGCATCGGCAGCATCCGGACCGAGAGCAACGGCTACGAAGCCGTGCCCACCGCCGTGTTCGAAGGCGACCTGGCCTCAGCACTGCCGGAGCGAATCAAGCTGCTGCCGACGGATGTGTATCGGGCGGCGGTTGCGAATAAGAGCGCTGGCATCCCCAAGGTGCCATCCAGCACCGGCGCCAGGCCTGGGAGCTACCGCCTGCACCATGGGCGGGTGCACCGGGTCGAGAGTGAAGAGATGGTCGATGTGCATGACCAGCTCAATGGCACGCGGCGAGCGCGGATCGTCGGCCTGTGTGGCATCCGCGACCAGGCCCGGGCAGTCCTCGATGCCCAGCTGAGAGACGACGGTGACAGCCAGATCGCGCACCTGCGGGCGCTGCTCAACGGCAGCTACGACCGTTATGTCGCGAGGCTTGGCTGCCTGTCCACACGAGCCAACGCGCTGGCCTTCCGGCGCGACCCGGACTACCCGCTGCTGCTGTCGCTGGAGCACTACGACGAAGAGTCGGACCGGGCGACCAAGGCGGCGCTGTTCACGCGGCGTACCCTGGCACGCGTGGTCGAACCGACCGTCGCGGGGGAGCCGACCGAGGCACTCGCAGCGTCGATGCAGTGGCGCGGGCGGGTCGACCCGGCCTACATGGCGCGGCTGCTGTCGGCGCCGGAACAGGCGGTGCTGGACGCGCTGGCCGAAGCCGGTCAGGTGTTCCTGGACCCGGCGGACGATCACTGGAAGACGGCCGATGAGTACCTGGCGGGGAACGTCAAGGAGAAGCTGAAGCAGGCGGTGCTGTCTGGTGCGGCATGCCGGCGCAACATCGAAGCGCTGGAAGAGGTCGAACCGGAAGATCTGCTGCCGGCCGCGATCGAGCCTCGGCTCGGGGCGGTCTGGATCCCAGCCGTCGAGGTCGAGACCTTCGTCCAGGAAGTTCTGGAACTGAAGGACTGCGATGTGGGCTACTCGGCACAGGCCGGCGCCTGGTCTGTGCGCTACCGGGACTGGGATGCGCGCCAGAACGTGAAGGTGACCCAGGAGTTCGGCACCTCACGCATGAACGCCATCGAACTGGTGCAGTGCGCGCTGAACGTGCAGGTGCCGACGGTGCGCGACCGCGACCCGGAGACCGACAAGTACATCGTCAATCCCGACGAGACCCTGGCCGCACGCGAGAAGCTGGGCCTGATCAAGGAACGGTTCGCGCTCTGGGCCTTCGACGATGCGACGCGGAGAGAGAAGCTCTGCCGCATCTACAACGATCTGTTCAACGCCACCCGGCAGCGGCAGTTCGATGGTGCGCACCTGAAGCTGCCGGGGTTCTCCCACTGCTTCGAGCTGCACCCGCACCAGAAGGACGCCATCTGGCGGGTCTTGCAGTCCGGCAACACGGGGTTGTTCCACGTCGTGGGTGCTGGCAAGACGGCGGTGTGCGTGGCGGCCGGCATGGAGTTGCGCCGGCTGGGATTCGTGAACAAGCCCTGCCACGTGGTGCCGAACCACATGCTGGCGCAGTACACGGCCGAGTTCGTTCGGCTCTATCCGAACGCGGCGGTGTTGATGGCCGGCAAGGAAGACCTCGAAGGCGACCGCCGACGAGAACTGGTGTCGCGCATCGCGACGGGAGATTGGGACGCGGTCGTCATCACGCACTCGAGCTTCGAGCGCATCAAGGTGTCACCGCAATTCACGGAAAGATTCATCAAGGACATCATCATGGAAATCGAGATGGCTGTACGGGCCGAGAGGAGCAACGACCGGGGCAACCGGATCGTCAAGCAACTCGAAGCCATGAAGAAGAACTGGGCGGTGCGGCTGGAGAAGCTGCTGGCCGACAAGAAGAAGGATGACCTCCTGACCTGGGAGCAACTGGGCATCGACTGCCTGTTCGTCGACGAAGCGCATCTTCACAAGAACCTGTACCGGTTCACGAAGATGACCCGCGTGGCGGGCTTGCCGCTGACGAATTCGGAACGCGCCTTCGATCTGTACCTGAAGACGCGCTACACGATGCAGGTTCATGGGCATGCGCAGCGCGGCGTGGTGTTCTCGACGGCGACACCCGTGGCCAACACCATGGCAGAGATCCACACCATGATGCGTTACCTGCAGCCGCGAAGGCTGGAGGAGCTCGGGCTGCAGCAGTTCGACGCCTGGGCCGCCACCTTCGGAGAGAGCGTCACCGCGCTGGAGATCGCACCGGACGGCAGCGGCTACCGCATGCACACCCGGTTTGCACGTTTCATCAACGTGCCCGAGCTGATGGCGGTGTTCGGCGAAGTGGCCGACATCCGCACCGCCGAAATGTTGAAGCTGCCGGTGCCGCGGCTGCGGGGGGAGAAGCCGCGCATCGTGGCCTGCCCGGCCAGCAAGGCGCTGAAGGCGTTCGTGCAAACGCTGGTGCAGCGCGCCGAGGAGGTCCGCAGCGGCCATGTGAAGCCGCAGGACGACAACATGCTGGCGATCACCACCGACGGCCGCAAGGCGGCGCTGGACTTTCGGCTGGTGGCGCCGCAGGCGCTGTTCGACGAGAACGGCAAGGTGGCTGCCTGCCTGCGCGAAGTGCTGGCGATCCGGGAACGCAGCATCGCATTCCGCGGTGCACAGCTGGTGTTCTGCGACATGTCGTCACCCAAGGGCGGTCACGCCTTCAGCGTGTACGACGATTTGCAGGCGCGGTTGATGGAGGCCGGCGTCCCGGGGAAGGAGATTGCGTTCGTGCATGACGCCGAGACGGACACCCAGAAGGCAACGCTGTTCAAGGCTGTGCGTGAGGGACGGGTCCGGGTGCTGCTCGGCTCGACGGCCAAGATGGGGATCGGCACCAATGTGCAGACCCGCCTGTGCGCGCTGCATCACCTCGACGCGCCCTGGCGTCCCTGCGACGTCGAACAACGCGAAGGGCGCATCCTACGCCAGGGTAATGAGTGCGAGGACGTGGAAATCTTCCGCTACGTCACCGAAGGCAGCTTCGACAGCTACATGTGGCAGACGCTGGAGACCAAGGCACGCTTCATCGCACAGGTGATGAAGGGCGACAAAGGCATCCGTTCGCTGGAAGACGTGGAACTGGCGGCGCTGTCGTACGCCGAAGTGAAGGCGCTGGCCTCGGGTAATCCGCTGGTCATCGAAAAGGCCGGCGTGGACGCGGAAGTGGCGCGGCTCTCGACGCTGTTCTCGGTGTGGCGCAATCAGCGCTATGCCAACGAGAGCGAAGTGAGCCGGCTGCCGATGATGATCGAGGCGCAGCAGCGCAAGGTCGCGCTGTATGCCCAAGACGTGGCGCGCATCGAGCCACAGACGCTCCAGGGCATCTGCCTGGAAGTGGGCGGCCGGAAGATCGCAGGCCCTGACGCGGTGGGCGAGGCCCTGCGCGGCCTCATCAAGGCGACCAGGGATGAACTGCGCGCGGGCGGCCGTGAGATTGAGCAGATCGTCGGCCGGTTCGGCGGCTTCGAGCTGGGCGTGCAGGCCACGCGGGGCGAAGAGGTGCCAACCCTGTACCTGTCGGGAGCGTGCCTGTACCAAGCCACGCCGTACCAGACCGGGCCTGCCCTCGTGGCGGCGTTGGTCGATCTGCTGGGATCTATTCCGAAGCAGCACGCTGCGGGCGAGGCTCAACTGCAGGTCAGGCGCAAACGGCTGGACGACATCCGGCTCGAACTGCAGCGTCCGTTCGAGCACGAAGGCCGATTGCTGGACCTGATGGCCCGGCAGCGCGAGTTGCTCAAGCGACTCGATCTTGACAAGGACGAAGCTGGCAGTTCAAGGGTCGATGCCGAAGAGATCAGAGAGGCCGCCTGAGAAACTAACCCCCTTGGCCGCAAAGCCAAGGGGGGCCTTTTTTGTCGGCGCCGACTGCCGCCAATGAGTGCCCCTCGAGTGGCGCTGCGCGGTCCGCGCTGTGTCAAACCAGTTCCTGCACCAACCGGGCCATTGTCGGCCGCGTACGCGGGAACTGCTCCCGCACCGCCCTGCGCTCGCCAATGCCCAGCACCACGCCGACCTGATCTTCGTCGGCTCCACGGTCGTAGAGCCGCGCCACGAAGGTACGGCGCACGGACAACGCGGTCGCCCCTTCCAGTTCCGCGTACCGGAACACCTTGCGATAGGTTTCCAGGATAGGACGGCACAGGTACCGCTGCTGCCCGGGCGCTCCGTAGGGCGTGATCGGAAACGGATCGCCGGTCGCTGTCAGAAACAGCCGGCTGGCAGGGTCCAGTCCTCTGAAGGTTGGCGCAGCGCCCAGCCCCTGCCCCAAGACCAGGCGCTCGTGCAGGTAGGCGCTCAACGCTTCGTCGAGCTTGCGGCTGGCGAAGTACAAAGGCCGCGACTTGCAGGTGATGGCGACTTCTGCCCGCAACTCGGACTCGCGCCGCACGGTGCCGTCCGCTTGGAGGTAATCCTGCAACTCCAGCCGCGCGACTTCCAAAGGCCGCGCCCCGGTGGCGAACAACGTGTAGAACAGTGCGACGTCCCGCAAGGGCTGGGCGCTGCGCCCCCGGATTCGATGTACTGCTTGGGCGATTTCCTCGTCGGAGACTACGCCAAATTGGTTGGCGGCTTCGACCGGACGCGGCGGCAGCTGTTCAAGGGCAGCCAGGATCGCCTCGCGCCTGTGACGCAGGCGCCAAACGAAGGCGGTGCCGCCCTTGTTCAGCCCGTCGATGCCAACCTCGCGGCTCAGCCGCGCGGCTATGTGCTTGACCCGGCGTTCCACCGCCGTGCGGGTGATGCCGAAAACTGCAGCCACAGCTTCGTAGGTGGATCCGTCCACAACGGCCTTCAGCATCGCTACCGAGCGTGCGGTTCCTGCTGATGCTGGTTCTTCGGCACCGTACTGCATCTGCCTTCTCCTTCGCCACGCCGCGCCAGCAACAACATCGCTGCCGCGGGACACAGTTGCATCCGATCACGCGTCGCCGTTACGGAGTGCAAAGCCACTACTGGTTTATTCAGATTTCCTGCACCAATACGCTTGTGGGTGCGCAAGATGGTTGCCCGTCCTGCACATGCTACGGAATCACATGCCCTGAAGTTCGCCGTTTAGAGAGTTTCACGGGCATGCAAGAACACTGAACAGGGAAGACATCAAATGCTGGATCGCGATCAGCTGGAGACGTTTGCAACCGTGGCCGAAGAGCAGAGCTTCGACCGCGCGGCCAGCCGACTCAACATCACGCGCGGTGCGGTGTCACAACGCATCAAGGCGTTGGAAGAGTCGCTGTCGACCGTTTTGTTGGTGCGCGAGAAACCGGTCGCACCGACACCGGCCGGGGAAATCCTGCTTCGCCATGTCAAGGCGCTCAGGATGCTCGAGGGTGCGGCGCTGCAGGAACTGACACCGACTCCCAAGCCCCACGCGCCCGTCCCGCTCGCCATCGCTGTGAATGCCGATTCGCTGGCGACCTGGATTCCAAGAGTGTTGTGGCAGCTGCTTCTGGAACGCAGGGTCGCCCTCGAAGTGGTCACCGACGATCAGGATCACACCTCAGCCCGCCTGGCACGCGGCGAAGTCGTCGGCTGCATCTCCACCGACGCGCAGGCTGCCGCCGGGTTCCTGGCCGAACGTTTGGGCGCGATGGAATACCGCTGCTACGCAAGCCCCGCGTTTGCCCAACAGTTCTTCCCTGTAGGACTCACCGCAGCGGCCGTGCTGGTCGCGCCAGCAGTTCTCTTCAACCGCAAGGACGCGCTGCACGACGAGTTTCTGCGTCACCACTTCGGCTTTGCGGTGGACCGCTATGCAAAACACTACCTGCCCGCGCCGTTGGCCCTGCTCGAGGGCATCGCCACGGGCGTGGGATACGGCCTGATCCCTACCCAGCAGGCGGGCCCGCTGGCCCTGGAGGGACGTCTTGTCGATCTGGCACCGCGAGAGCCGGTGCAGGTCGACCTGTACTGGCATCACTGGGAAGTTGAGCCACCCCTTTCGCGAGAGATCACTGAACTGATCGTGAGGGAGGCGCGTCGCTACCTGCTCGGGTCCGACGCCACCGGCCCGCCCGACACCGAACCTGCTTGATCAGTCACCCACGAACGCTTGATCCCCCAGCAGGCACCCTGTTTGCAGACAGCGCACAGCACACGGCCATCGTTGCCGATGCTCCCAGCCCCGACACGAGCGAGACGATGTCGGCGCTTTCGCCCAGCCAGCCGGCCCAGCCGGCCACATAAGTGGCGAACGCAACCGAAAAGCCGGTTGCCATGATCGCGCCCGCATGCGCCACCGGCACAACGATGCCGCGCAGCAGGGCAGCGAAGACCACACCGACGCTGGCGATGTAGATCACGTTGACCGACACCATCGTGTCGACAATGCTCTGGTCACGCGCCGCTAGCGCAGCTCCGACAGCGATGGACACCGCCGCGAGCACGGGTTGCGATGCCCGATGTGCCCCAGGGGTGGCCGAGGCCAGCGCGCTCGTCATCGCGCGGACGATGGCCGCTCCCGACCCCAACGCTGCAGCCGACAAGGCACCAAGCAACAGCTTGTCCGCCCCGGTGCCAAACGTCCCCGCCACCTGCGCCAGCGCGAAGGGCACAACCTGTTTGGCGTCAGCGAGACCGTGGAGCGACCCTGCCCTGTCCATCGCCAAGACGACGGCGGCCGGCAAGAAGCCGATCAGCAACAGACCGAGGCCGGCCAGGATGCAGCCGAAGGTGGCCGCGCGGGGGCGGCGGGCAGCCAGGACGAACTGGTGGTAATCCGCGCCTGTGCAGACCAGGATGCCGACGGCGAGTACCAGCGCCAGCAGCCGTGTCGGCTTGAAGCTCGACAGGTCATGCACGAATGCGGGCACGGCGCTGGCATAGATGGGTACCCCATTCGCCGCCACCAAGGCGTAGACCAGCACCAGGCCGCTGGCGACCAGGCAGGCGGCGAACAGACCCGACGCAAAACGCAGGTCCAGGCGCGAGGCGATGTAGATCAGCGTCAGGACCAGTCCGTAGGCCATCGGCCCTGAGAGCCCGAGCAGGCCAACGACGGCCAGGCCGCCCTGGATCTGAGCGGCAAGCACGCCCGCCATCCAGACGATCGACAGCAATGCGACGGCGCTTTGCAGCCGCTGGCCGTAAGCAAGGCCGAACATCTCCCAGATTGGCAAGCCCGCCCGCCACAGCCGGCTGGCGAACAAGGCCAGCACCAGCATGCCGACAGCGGTTGCCACGCCATAGATGCTGCCCGCCATGCCGTGCATCAGTGCCAACTCGCCCGAGCCGAAGAGGAAGCCGATGCCATAGCTGGCCGAGACCAGCAGCGCCGCGACCTGCAGGCTGCCCAGCGTGCGTTCGCTCATGACCGCGCTCCCGCCTGCCAGTCGCTGACCACGGCATTCGGCCCGGCGAAGTAGGTGGTGCAGGTCTGCCCCCGTGTCCTGTAAATCGCCAGCTGCTGAAACAGCTCATGCGCCTGGGGCAGCCGGTAATACGGCACGGCAGGCAACAGGTGATGGGTGAGGTGGTAGCCGTTATTGCGCGGGTGGATGACCCAGCGCCAGAAGCCATGGCACGCCGTGTCGCGCGTGAAAGCGAAGATGCCGGCCGGCCTCAGGCCGAAGTGGTCGCACATCTCACGAAACGTCGTGATCAGATGGAACAGCGTCGCCCGCGCGGTCAACCACAGCGCCGCGAAAGCCAGGGTGAACACCTCGCCGGCCAGTGCATCCATCAGCGCCAAGAGTGCAGCCCACCAACCGACAATGAACAACTTCGCCGACAGCGGTACGGCATGCGCACCCAGGTGCCCCGCAAACGACCCCCACCACGCAGGCAAAGCGATGACGTTGCGCAGGTAGCTGGTCAACCAATGCCGCGGAGGCTCGGCGGGAATCTGCAGCAGGTCCGGGTCGTTGCCAGCATCACCCAGCGAGAGATGGTGCTTGAAGTGAGCTGCTTGATAGGCCGACAAGCTTGCGAACACAAGGGGCGCCACCAGTGCGCGAGCCACCAGATCGTTGATCCAACGCTCGCGCCACAGGTTGCGATGACCCGCATCGTGCAGGATGTTGCCAAGAGCGCGTTGGCGATTGGCCAGTACAAAGATCGCCAGCGGCGCCAGCCAACCACTGAGCCAGACCACCGCGCCGACGGCACAGAAGATGACGAGCCAGTCGAATGCGATGTCCGCCAGCGGACGGACCGGGTTCAAGCGAAGCAGGCTGTGATGCGCGACCCCGCTGTGACACAGCTTGGAGCGGAACTCGCTCAAGTCTGCCAGGACTGCGTGGTTCGACACCATGTGCAGGCTCCTTCTCACATCTCCTCGACACCAAACGAAGGCTCGGCCGGCAGGTCGGCCAAGCCGTCGAACGCACGGCTTTCAACCCAAGTGAAAGGTAGCAGGAAGCGCCGTTCGGCAGCCGTGGTTTAGAGACTTTGACCACTTGGCAGACTCGCTAAACGTCCGCACGTAATGGCTGCCTGTGGTCCGCACGCATCGCCAACCAGAGTTGGGGCGCACATAATGTTTCACAGAGGCGTGACCAGACTTGAACGCCCAGGAGAGCCTCCAATGACCGGTGAACGTGACCTGTCCAGGCTGCAGCGCGACATGGCGCCGCAGATGCACTCGGAAACCTTCGTCTACTGCAACTTTCCAGACTTCGAGATACCACCGGGCATGAGCCCGATATGCACCTTCCGTGAGGCCGAGGGTCTCACCGTGATCGTGGAGAAGGGACAGGCCGAACACCGTGCCGTTGAGTACGTGTTCGAGGCCAGGCTCATCACCCTGACCGTGCATTCGTCTCTGGAGGCCGTCGGTTTCCTTGCCGCACTGGCAGGCAGCCTGGCCCAAGCAAGCATTCCCTGCAACGCGGTCGCCGGCTACCACCACGACCACTTGTTCGTACCGACCGCAAGGGCCGGCGAGGCGTTTGCGCTGCTCTCCGCAATGGCGTCGCCATAGGTGGCAGCGCCCGCCCCACTAACTTCCCTGGTCGGCTATCCAGCGGCGCAGGTCCTCGGCACGCCACGCGGTCACGCGCGCCGAGAGCTTGACCGGCCCCGGAAACGTGCCCGCCTGGACGCGGCGCCACAGCGTTGACCTGGAAATGGGAACGAAGACCAGCACCTGCGGCTGACGCAGGAAGCCCGTTTCCGGTAGGGCTGGCGATGGGGGTTGGGTTGCGAGGGTGGCTGTCGCAACGGCAGGTGAGAGATTGGACTTGCGCACGATCTGGCCTCTTCACGGCTGGCGCCGATGGAAGTCATGACCCGCTCTGCTGCGGCCGCGCTAGGTCAGGGTTGCGCTGGCCGATAGGAACGCTGGACTCGACAACACACCGTTGGCGTCCCGGTCGAGACGGTGTGGACATGGAAGGACGATCGTCCACCGGCGTTGCAGCCGATGGCGTAGCCAACGGCACCCCAGACAAGGGTGGCGGGCACGATCAAAGAAAGGCAGGTATCGACTGCGACGCCATCGCCGCCCGGCGGCCCTGTGCGCTTTGCGCAAGGGCCGCCACGGGGTGCGACGTGTTGACACGATAGCTCTGGGCGGGAAGCGGCTCAAGAAGCCGCCACGGTCGATCGCCGAAAGCGCATCGCGAGGCCAGCGCTTGCGCATGGCGGTTTCGATACGAACCGAAATCAACTTTGCTGGCCTTCGCTCGCGTGCGCGGCTTCGCTGACCGCGTCGGCCACGTGCGCAGTCTCGGGGACTGGATCTGCCCCGGTCTCCGTGCTCGTCACTCCATGCGCTTCATCGTCCGGAGCCTCGGCACCAACAGACGCTGCGACACCCTCCCGGCCACCCATCGCATTCATCCGCCGCCGCAGACCCATGGCCAGATTGCGGGCCGCACCCGCAACGTCGCGCACCTGGCGCTTCAGACTGGCCCGTTGGATGTCCACCGCCTGTGTCGTGATGACCTCATGAATCTCCAGCGTCTGCAGCAGGGGCATCAGCTGGTCGAGCTTGCCCAGCACCTCCAGGAAGCGCCGTCCGTTCGATGACAACACACCGACCTCGATGTCCAGGGGCACCGTGTCGTAGGTGGCAGCACTCGTGATGCCGTTCACCTTGAACAGCGCCTCGGCGCCGTCGATGGCCTTGTTGAGGGTGTCGGTCACGGCCTCCATCTGCGTGCGTATCGCCGCCTCGACCTTGGCGATGTCGTCGTGGTCCAGCCGTGTGCGGGCGATCACCGAAATGAAGTGCGCGTTGAGCTGCAACGTGTTGAAGTGCCGGACGAAGAAGCGCTTGCCTTCGGCGCTGGTGAACCGGGCCGGCATCTTCAGGCTGGCGGCTTCGACCCGGCGGAAGTCTGCCTTGGTCTCCTTGGCGATGATGCGGGCGTTGACCCCGCCCTGGTCCATCTTGACGATCTGAACATCCGACATGTTCGCGCTCCCGGCCGCCTGGTTCGCAGCGATCTTGCGCAAGGCCGTTCGCAACCGCCATGCGGAATGGACGGCGCCTGAGCGCCCTTTCGGCATCAGCGCGCAGCTGGCGCGCTTTCTCCGTTGACCGCGGCCGCCAACGCCGATACCTTGACACCGTGCAGCAGCTGGCCCTGCACTCAAACACGGCAAGCCCTGGAGGTTCATCGTCGAGTTCGGCGCCGGCCCGTCGGGCCCGTCGCCAGCGATCGCATCGAAGCGAGCTTTCGAGGTGAAAGCGTGGCCCCAGGCCGCGCCCCTCCCGTCGCAAGCTTTCTCCGGTCGGTAGCTGGCACACCGATCCCCGGCGGCACCTGCCGCTGGCTCAAGCCAGCCCTGTAGCCATTCATTCACCCCCTGGGGGCTTACGCCCTCTGCCGTGCTGCGCGTTGCCTCCGTCCTTTCAAGGAGGCAACCATGCTGAATCCAGCGACATCACCCAGTTCTGTCTTCACAGCGACGGCAGGGCGGCCGGCGCCGTCTTGCGCAGCGCTGCTGCAAAGCTCAAGCAGTTCTTCGGACCGCGACGCGTTCGGTGCTGCACTCGACGACGACACATCGCCCGTCGATTGGAGCGAGGAAGACGTTGTCTTCCTGCATTGGCGTTTGCTGCAGGAGGTTCGCCACCTCGCAGACCCCGAAACCCCGCTCGAAGAAAAGTTCGACACCTTGCGCTGGGTGTTCACCGAGCGTGAGAAGGACGGTGCGCCGTTCTCGTTCGTGAGCTGTCTGCGCGTCGTGGGCTGCAGCCCGCTATCGCCCATCGCCTTCTGCGGCCTGGTCGATGCGCACGAGATTCGTGACCACATCCGCCACAGCGTGAAGGCGTGGTTTGGCGAGACGCTGAAGCGCTACCCCGACTGGGTGCGCGAGGCCGTCGCCAGCAATCCCGCATGGGTCGAGGCCAGGCTGGCCAAGAACCCGCAGTGGATCAACGAGCAGCTCAAGCAGATGGCTGCTCATGGCGACCTGTTCGCCTGACCCCCATCACCAAAACCCATCGAGTCGGCGGACTGCCCGCCACCCGGTGGATGCCGATTGAAAGGACCACCATGCAATCCATCGCACAAAGCCCTGGCAGCCCCCATCGGTGGCTGGCGGTGTCTGCGCCCGAAGAGATCGAGTTCCTGGTCAAGGAAAGTGAGGTGCTCACCGGCAAGCCGGGCCGCACCTTCGTCATCGCAGGCGCAGACCGGCTCACCTACCGCGTGCAGTGGCACACCGCAGGCTTCAAGGTCGAACGGTTGGACGCGCAAGGGCGAACGCTGAACATCCAGCACCTGCTGCCTTCAGAGTTCGTCGATCACAGCGTCGTCGAGGCCTTGAACGCCGGGCAGCTGTTCACGCCGGCGATTCGTCGCCGGCACCCTTGACGCGCGGAGGCTCGGATGCAAAACGCTGAGTACACCGCGCGCGTTGATGAGGTGAAGCGCCGCGCCCACGGCCGCTGGACCGACATCCTGGCCAGCCTGGGCGTGGATGAAGCCATCCTCAAGAAGCGCAACCTGCCCTGCCCCCTGTGCGGCGGCACCGACCGCTTTCAGTACACCGACAAGTTCGGCGAAGGCAACTACCACTGCCGGCACTGCGGCCCGGGTGGCGGCTTCAAGCTCTTGCAGGCCGCCAAGGGCATCGACTTCAACACGGCCTTGCAGGAAGTCGAGCGCTGCGTCGGCGCGGGGCTCTCGGCACCCCGTCCGGCGCTCGCAGAACCTGCACCAGACCGCATGAAGAAGCTGGCCCAGAAGATCTGGGACGAAGCCAAACCCGTGCTGCCAGGCGATCCGGTGGACAGCTACCTGGGCAACCGAGGTCTGTCGCTGCCGGCGTACCCCAAGGCACTGCGCTTGCATCCGGCCCTGGGCTACTACGAGAAGGACCTGACCGGCAAGTCGCGCAAGGTGGCGGAGTACGCCGCCATGCTGGCTTGCATCCAGGGGCCCGACGGTCATGCCGTGACGCTGCATCGAACCTACCTGAAGGACGGGCAGAAGGCGACACCGCATGACGCCAAGAAGGTGCTGTCCGCAGGCATCAACGGCGCCGCGATCCGCCTGTTCGAGGCGGGCGAGGAACTGGCCATCACCGAAGGCATCGAGACCGCCATCGCCGTGCACCTGGCCACTGGCAAGCCGGTGTGGGCCGGGCTCAGCGCCGGCAACCTGGAGAAGCTGTGGCTGCCGGACTCGGTGCGCAAGGTGTGCATCTACGCAGACAACGATGCCGATGCCGACTTCGACGGCCAGGCCTTTGCCTTCGCGCTGGCGCGGCGGCTGAAGAAGGAGGAACGCCGAACCGGCCCACGTGCGGTGCAGGTGTTCGTGCCTCGCCAGCCCGGCATGGACTGGGCGGACGTTTGGCGCGCTCGCGTGGATAGCGCACGGCGTTCCACATGAGCCATGAACAGGGTGCGATCAGGTGATCGCACCCACCTTTTCAGCGCCACCACGCACACGCTGTTCGGTGGCGGTGAAAAGGTTCTCCCACTGGTCGCTGTCAGACCAGGCCGCGTCTTCGGGCGCGGCGAAGACAGTCCTGGAGCTCTCAAGCGCGACCTTCATCGCGCCCTCGTGGATCGACCTCGCTCGATCCGTCATCAGCCCTTGCGGGTGCTTGCCCGCCAGTGGCGGAGCCGTACCTGCTCCTCAATCCGAATGGAGATTCCCATGAAAAGCGGACGTTCTCTCGTCAGCCTGGCCCAGGAACTGGAGCGCCAGCTTGCGTCGAAGAAGGACCTGGTGGTGTCGTCGTCTCTGCTGCGGCACGATACCGACGACACGGGCGATACCCGGCTCGTCATCGAAGAAGGCAGTGCCCCGGTGCAGTACGGCGTCACGCCGCTGGCCCGCCGGCAGTTGGCCGACAAGCTGAAGATCCCGTATGCGTATTTCGAGCGCATGCGCACCGAGCAACCCGTGCTGCTGGACCGCAACGTCAACACCTGGCTGCAGAGTGATGACGACCGGCGCATGATCCGCACGCTGGACGGCAACGTCCGGGCCGTGCTGTCCGAGCGCTACCGCCGGCTGGACAATTTCGATCTCGCCGAAAGTGTGTTGCCGATCCTGCGGCAACTGCCTGAAGTGCGCTTCGAGTCGGTGGAACTGACCGAGACGCGCATGTACCTGAAGTGCGTCACGCCACGGGTGACGTACGAGATGGCGCCTGGCGACATCGTCCAGGCCGGCGTAGCGATCTCGAATTCCGAGGTCGGCCAGGGCACGTTGTCCGTTCAGCCCTTGCTGTACCGGCTGGTGTGCCGCAACGGGCTGATCGCTTCGGACCGCTCGCTGCGCAAGACCCACGTCGGGCGTGCACTCGGCAACGACGACGAAAGCATCACCGTGTTCAAGGACGACACCTTGCGCGCCGATGACAAGGCGTTCTTCCTGAAGGTGCGCGATGTGGTGCAGGCAGCGGTGGCGGAAGCCACTTTCCGCCAAACTGCGCAGAAGCTGCAGCGCACGCTGAACATCCCGCTGGTCGGCGACCCGGTCAAGTCGGTCGAGGTACTGGCCAACCGCTACGTCCTCAACGACAGCGAACGCGCCGGCGTGCTGCGCCACCTCATCAACCAGGGCGACCTGTCCGGCTACGGGCTGGTCAATGCCGTGACGCACTTTTCGCAGGAGGTCGAAGACTACGATCGTGCGACGGAGTTCGAGGCGCTGGGCGGCAAGCTGATCGAATTGCCGGCATTGGAGTGGAAGGGGCTCGCAGAAGCGATCTGAGCCCTTTGAGTCATTGATCGGTAGCGAGCGGTTCAACCGTCTGCCGCCGATCTTGCGACAGGCGCAAAGTCACCGGGGCCACGGCCCCTGTGACACCTACTGCCGCCAGAAGCGAGCGACGCCCACTGTACCCCTGACCTTTCCGATGAACCGCAGGCCCATGCGTTTAGCCGCCACAGCGTCCTTGACGACACAGTCCGCGTACCCGGGCTTCTCGCACTTGAGTACCAAGCCCACACCCAGCCGGCTTTCAACGCGGCGCACCATGAAACGGCCGCCCAACTCCAGCGCGTAGATGCCGTTGCCGACCAGCTGGTGTGCCGCACGGTCGACGAACATCAAGTCGCCGTCCTGGATCTGCGGCGCCATCTCATCGCCAGCCATGCGCACGGTCTCGCAGGCGCGGCACGCACTCCGAAGCGCGCCGAACGCATCACTGACCCAGCCGACTTCCGCCGCCGACAGCGTGGCGGCCGACTTGTCGAAACCACTGGGGCGTCGCTCAGCCCCAACATCCAGTCGCTGCTGCGGCCCAGCCCATCGCACAAGCGCGCGCACGACTCGATGTCGGGCAAACCCGGTCGATCAGCGTCGAGCCAGCGACTGACCGTCTGCACCGCGCGGCAGGTCAACGAGGCAACGTAGGACATGCGCCCGCGCACCGGCACACCCATCTGATCCAGAGACTCGATCAACCGGTCCCGAAAGACAGGCGTCAAGACGAGAGGGCGTTCGCTTCGCGTCGCTGCGGTGTGTTTGTTTGCGGACACGCCGCTATGGTGGTTGTCGGTTGTAGGCCTCGTGACCAACACCTTCGATGGCACCTTATGGGACGTCATGGTCGCGAGCTTTCCGAAGTATGTCGCGCTCGATACGTTGACGCGCAGCACCCTGGAAAAACGGCTTCCGCATTTGTCGTTCTGTACGGGCTCTTTCGGGTGGCAATGCGGTAAGCAACTGCGTCTTTCAGCATCTGCTATTGATCGGCTGTCGCCTCACCGAATATGCTGAACTTCTCGAACGCAACGCGCAAGTCTCGAAGAAGTTTTCCCGCTCAACAGGACGCCACTATCGACCACTGACCTCACCGCGCTCCTGCGGGAGCCCACCCCAGGGAGAGACCATGAACCATCTGCAACTCACCGACGTGCAGTCGACGAACCTGCATCTGCTGCAAGCCATCCGGCTCGGCATCGAACGTGACCGCGTGTCCACCTGCTGCAAGTTTGCGCTGGACGCCGAGTTGGCGGACTACCTGCGGACGCAGAGTCTGGATCAACTGATGTCGTTCGTCGCGAATGTCGGGCAGACCAGTCTGTTCCCGCCGCGCGATGATCTGCTCGCCCTGCTGACGGCACCCGCTCCTTTGGCGGCACCTTTGGCCGCAGTGCGTTTGCCCAAGGCGCTGGCGGCGCACGTCAGACGTTGAGCCCACACGGTGCCACGTGCCAACCCGCGCCGACCGCCACGTCGGGGCCATTCTGCTGGCCCAGCAATGCGCTGAGCTAGGTGCGCGCTGCCGCACCATCCACCTCATCACCGGGCTCAAGCCGCGTGATCTGCAGTGGCTGTTCTTCAGCGACCCCCAGGCCACGCCGCGCGGCAGGGCACCCGACTCACCGGAGTGGTACCACAGCGCCAACCTGCTGCACCGTGCGGAAGCGTCGATCTTCAGTTCCATCTACAAGCGCCTGCGCAGCACGGGCTTCGCAGCCGGCGAGGCACTCGTCAGCGCATACCGCAGCTACCGGTCGATCTGCCAATGTCCGTACCGCATCAGCTTTGACCGAGCCTTCGACTTGGCCTCGCACACCGACGGCATCTGGCTCGCCAAGTGCCAGGCGTTTTCGGTGGTGACCTGCACTGCGTGCGGCAGCCAGTTCCTGGCTGCTTTCGGCGCCGTGGCCTGCTCAAGCGACGACTGCCCCTTCTGCAGGCTGGTACAACGATTCGGCACCGACCAACGCCTGCAGCGGTCGTTCCCCACCCATGCGCCGCCCACCGATGCAGCGGGCATGCAGGTGGAGATGTTGGCGCTGCTCTGCCCTGGGGAACATGGCGCCGATGGCGATAGCGGGCCGCAATAACCACCATTCCCAGGGGACGTACTGCGCGCGGATTTCAACAATGGCCAGGGTCATTGGACGCAACGCCGATGCATGCAGCCCCTTCCGAAAACAGCCCGTACTCATCGTCCGATCCCGGGTTCACGGCCATGTCGGTGGACGAGCTGTTGGCGCCGCACGCCGACCTGGTGGCACGCATCAAGCTCTGCTATGGCACCGACCGCGACACCTTCGAGCGCGACGTTCTGGCGTTGATCCATCGCTATGCGGCGTTTGTGCATCTGCTCCCCGCCACGGCGGACAACTACTTCAGCGCGCCCGGCGGGCTGCTGCGCCTCGGGCTTGAAGCCGGCTTCTTCAGCCTGCAAGGCACCGACGCCCACATCTTCTCGGGACGGCTGACCATCACCGCGCGCCGGCAACTGGAGCCGCGTTGGCGGCTGGGTACCTTCATCGCCGGGCTGTGCTGCGAACTCCATCGCGCGCTGAGTCACGTCATGGTGACTGATGTGCACGGCGTGGAGTGGCCACCCTGCCTCATGCCATTGGCCGCGTGGCTGCAGCAGCGCCATGCCCCGCGCTACTTCGTGCGCTGGCGTCCACAGGCCACCGAGACACGGGCGCTGGGGTTGTTTGCGCTGCCCCACGTCGTGCTGCCCGAAGTGCTGCAGCACCTGTGCCAAGACAACACGGTCATCGTTCCACACATGATGGCCAGCATCGGCGGCTTGCCGGTGTACCGTGACATCAACGTCCTGGACGAACTGGTTCGCAGATCACTGGCGCTGGTCATCGACCGCAACCTCGTGGCAAACGCCGACCGTTACGGTTCGCCGCAGTTCGGCTCGCACCTCGAGCGCTTTCTGGTGGACGCGCTGCGGCGCCTGGCCATCGCGGACTCGGCCTGGGTCGCCAACCGCGACAAGTCGCGGGTCTGGTTCGGCCCCGATGGCCTGTTCCTGCTATGGCCAAGCGCGGCCGAAGACATCAGCGCCTTGCTGGAAGCCGACCACCTGCCCGGCATCCCCAAGGCGCCCGAAACCATGCGCGAGGTACTGCTCGATGCCGGCGTGCTGTTGGCGCAGGACTCCGGCGCGGCCACGTGGATCATCCACCCCCCCGGGTCCAAAGTCGGCATGGAGGCGGTCCGGCTGGCCTCGCCGGTGATTCTGTTCGCCGGGCTTGACCCGTCCCCTTCGCCGCTGACAGAGGTCCTGACTTCAAAGCCTGTTGAACCTTCGGCCAAGCCGGTGCCACCGCGTCCTCCGCATCCTGGGACGTCGGCCATCAAACAGTTGTCGTTGCTGCCACCGGATACCGCGCCGCCTGCACCCCCAAGTCCGCCCCCAGCACCGTCAACGCCAGAACCAGAGCCACCCGAACCATCACTCACCCTTCGTGCGCCGCTCCGGCTCAACCCTGTCGTCCGCGATGCGCTCACCGCCATCGCCGCCACACTGAATGAGGCAGCCGGGCCGGCGCAATGCTGCACCATCGCACAGGGCCTGTTCGTACCCTTGGATCGGTTCGATCAACGTGGTGTGCCGCCCTCGCTGGCGCTGCGCGCGCTGGCCGATGTGCGCATGCTGGTGGCGAGCGGGCCGCATGCGCCGCCCACGTCGTCGCGCGATTTCAATGGCAGCCCCACAGTTGGGCTGGTGATCGACCCGCGGTTCATCGAGGGCCTGGACCTCAGCGGGTTCACCCCACCTGTTTCGGAGTCCGCCTGACATGCTGATGCGCCGCTACGAAATGCCGTGGCGCCGCGCCTACGAGTTGTATGCGGGCGCGGTCTGGGCACTGGCGATGATGTTCTTCGCTGCCGTCGGCGCAGCTGGCTGGCTGCCGATCCCCCTTGCCGCGCCGTTGGCCCTGCTGTGCCTTGTGATGGGCCTGCTGCGTGTCGCGCAGGCGATGAATGTTCTGGTCCTGCGTGCGTCTCTCGGCGGCCGGAGCATCCAAGTCATGAGCACCACCGCCTTGGCCCGCTGGTGCAAGAACCCCGCCGATGTGTTCCTGGGCTTCGGCTTCGAATGGCGGCCGGTCCACTCGCAACGGCTCTATGAACTGGCCAAGGTGGACTACCGCGAATTCGCCGTCTCGCCCCGCCTGCTGGGCTGGCTGGGGCACGACAGCCACCCACAGCCTGACGCCGAAATCGGCCTGCCGTACATCCACGGCGTCGAGCCACGGGAAGTGCCGCTGCACCGGCCGCTGCAGAACTTCGAGGGCGGCACGCTGCTGGTCGGCACCACCCAGTCCGGCAAGGGCGTGGCGCTGGCGACGCTGATCACTCAGGCGGTGAAGCGCGGCGACGTGGTGATCGTCATCGACCCCAAGAACAGCCGCCGGCTGAGGCGCGTGGTGGAGCGCGCATGCCAGGACTACCGAGAGCCCGACACCTTCATGGAGTTCCACCCCGCCTTCCCCGAGAAGGGCGTGCGCCTGGACTTCACCTTCAACTGGCAGAAGCCCACCGAGATCGCGTCGCGCATCCAGTCCATCATGCCGCCCGACACCGCGGGTGCGTTCTCGGCCTTCGGCTGGGACGCCGTCAACGTCGTCGTGCAGGGGCTCGTCGAGTTGGAAGAGCGGCCCAACCTCGTCAAGCTCACCAAGTACATCGAAGGCGGCATCGAGCCGGTGCTGGAGGCGTCGCTGCTCCGCTTCTACGACGCCAAGCTCGGCGCCGGCTGGCGCGAGACGCCGGACATGAAGAAGATGCTGCACGACGCACACCGCGGCAGCATGAAGCGGCCGTCTGAAGCCGCCAGCGCCGATCTCATGGCCTTCGTCGCCTACTACGAGCACCACGTCGCGCAAAGCCAGCGCAGCAAGGTGCTCGACGCGCAGGTGCGCACCTTCAGGCACAACCGCGAGCACTACCAGAAGATCACCGCCAACCTGCTGCCTGTGTTGTCGATGCTGACCTCGGGCGACCTGGGGCGCAGCCTGTCGCCCGACCCGTTCGATGCCGCCGACACGCGGCCGATCATGAACTTCGAGAAGATCGAGCGCGCCGGGCACGTGCTCTACATGTGCCTGGACTCGCTGCCCGATCCGTCGGTGGCCACCGCCATCGGCGCCCTCGCACTGGCAGACCAGGCTGCGCGCGCCGGCATGCGCTACAACCTTGGCGTCTATCGGCGTATCTCGCTGTTCGTCGATGAGGTATCCAACGTCATCAACCTGCCGTTGATCGAGATCCTCAACAAGGGCGCCGAGGGTGGCATCTTCGCCACCTGCGCCATGCAGACACTGGCCGACCTAGCCAAGCGCCTGGGCAGCGAAGACGCAGCGCGCATGGCGCTGGGCAACCTGAACAACCTGATCGCACTGCGCACCAAGGACAGGCCGACGCAGGACTTCGTCGTCGAGACCTTCGGCAAGACGGCGATCCACACGATGCGCGTGGGCATGAGCAGCGGCGCGGATGCGCACCTGGGCGACTTCTCGTCCAGCTACTCGACCCAGCTCACGGAGAGTTTCGAGGAAATGGTGCCGGCCGAGGTGCTAGGCAAGCTGCCCAACCTGCAGTACTTCGCGTCCGTCTCCGGTGGCCGGATCATCAAAGGGCGGTTTCCGATTCTTGATCCGGACCCGCCGGCCGCGAACGCAAGCTCGACCGCGCCATGATTCGCGCCGTCGCAGTGCTGTCGCTGGTCAGCCTGTTGGTCTTGGTCCTGTACATGCCATCGGCGCACCCGGCCGAGCGCTTCCTGGCGCAACTGCGAGCTGAGCACGAGGCGGCGGCTCGGTTCTGGGGTGACAAGCCAGCGATGCGCATGCTGGCGCGCGCCTTGAGCGTTCAGGACACTGCGCGCCAGGCCTCGCCGGTGCCGTCATCCAGCGACGCACCGGCCCTTGGCGGCGTCGATGGCGCCGTGGCACAGCAGATGGCCTCGGTGAACCAGCGCCTGTTCAACAATACCTACTTCCGGTCGATCGACGCGCTGTTTCTGTTGGCGAGCTTTCGGCTGGCGACGTTGCTGGAGTGGCTGCCCTGGTTGCTCGCGTTCACATTGGCCGTGGTGGCGGACGGCTGCTTCGCCCGGCTCATCAAGTCCAAGGAGTTTCTACAGCACGACCCGGAACTGTTTGCGTTGTATGCCTGCGCAGCCATCGTAGCGGTGTGCGCCACGGTGCTGGGGCTGGTGGCACCCGTGACGCTGCATCCGTTGGTGATGCCGTGCGTGCCGCTCCTGGTCAGCCTGTTGGTCGGCCGGGCGGTGCCTCACTTCCACCGGCGGGGCTAGCAAGAAGGTCATTTGCGCATCGAAACTGCATGCAACTCGGTCAGGTCACCATCGCGTCATAGGCCTTCTTGGATAGGGTCGCTGTCGGCACGACGGTCCGACGCCAAGGTGGCGCTGTTGGCGCCCGAGAAGGCGGTGGTGTCAATGACCTACGGCAGCCGGTCGGGCCGGTTGCGTGGCTTCCTCATGGGGCCCGGAGTGACGTGTAGGCTCGGGCACGCCTACAGTTCGATGTTGTCGATCAAGCGTGTTTGTCCCAACCGAGCCGCCGCGAGCACGACCAGCGGCACCGCGGCACCCAGGTCGCCGGCCGAGGGCGGCAGCAGGTCGTGCTGGCGGCGCACCGTCAGGTAGTCCGGCAGCCACCCTCCTTGGCGCAGCAGGTGCAGCGCCTTTGCCTCGAGCGCGTCGACGGCGATCACGCCCGCAGACAGGCCGGCCCGCACGTCGCGCAGACACGCCGACAGCTGCACCGCACGGGCTTGCTCGTCGCTGGACAGGTAGGCGTTGCGGCTCGACAGCGCCAGCCCGTTGGGCAAACGCGTGGTTTCGCCGGCCACGATGGTGATCGGCATCGCGAACTGCTCGACCATGCGGCGCACGATCATCAGTTGCTGGTAGTCCTTCTTGCCGAACACTGCCACGCGGGGTTGCACGCACTGGAACAGCTTCGCCACCACCGTGCACACACCCGTGAAGAAGCCGGGCCGGAAATGTCCTTCGAGGATGTCCGCGAGCTCGGGATCAGGCTGGACCGTGTAGCGCTGGGGCGTCGGGTACAGCTCGCGTTCGTCGGGAGCGAACACCACGTTGCAGCCGACCTGGCGCAGCAGTTCGCAGTCGCGGTCCAGCGTGCGCGGATAGCGCTCGAAGTCCTCGTGCGGCGCGAACTGCAGGCGGTTGACGAAGATGCTGGCCACCACTGGCCCGCCCTGTTTTTTGGCCAGTCGCACCAAAGCCAGGTGGCCGTCGTGCAGATTGCCCATGGTGGGCACGAAGCTCGCGCCGGGCGTTCCCGCAAGGACCTCGCGCAGCGCGGCGATGGTGTGGATGACGTGCATGCGCTTGTCCGTGGGCAGCGTTCAATAGGTGTGCAGCGTGGTGTCTGGAAAGCTGCGCTGCTTGACCGCCTGGACATAGCGTCGCAGCCCATCGCCGATGCTGCCGCCCTCGGCCATGAAGTTGCGCACAAAACGCGGCAGCTTGCCCTGCGTGACGCCCAGCATGTCGTGCAGCACCAGAACCTGGCCGGCAACATCGGCCCCGGCCCCGATGCCGATGACGACCAGTTCCGGGTTCTGCACCTGAACCCGCAGCGCCAGCGCGGCGGGCACGAGTTCCAGCACCAGCATCGCCGCGCCCGCCTCTGCGAACTCGCGGGCGCTGCGTTCCAGCAGTTGGGCAGCGGCGGCGTCGCGGCCCTGCACGCGGTAGCCGCCGAGCGCATTCGCGCTCTGGGGTGTCAGGCCCAGATGCGCACAGACCGGGATCCCACGCGCGACCAGGAAGCGCACGGTCTCCACCGCCCAACCGCCTTCGAGCTTTACCATCTGAGCGCCGGCCTGCAGCAGCACCGCGCTCGAGCGCAGCGCCTGCTCGGGGCCGGCTTCGTAGGTGCCGAAGGGCAGATCGCCGAGCAGCCAGGCGTGGCGGTTGCCTGCGGCGACGCAGCGCAGGTGGTAGGCCACCTCGTCCAGCGTGACGGGCACGGTGCTTGTGCGCCCTTGCACCACCATGCCCAGCGAGTCGCCCACCAGCAGGCAGTCCAAGCCGGCGTCGTCGGCCAGGCGTGCGAAGCTGGCGTCGTACGCGGTCAGCATGGCGATCTTCTCGCCCTCGGCCAGCATTCGACGCAAGCGATGCAGGGTGACGGGCTTGCGCTCGGTATCGGTGGACATGGCGACCGTGGCGGTGGTGCTCATGCGGTGCCCTGCTCGGGGATCGTGGAGCGGATCTCGCGGACGCGGTTGCGTTCGTCCACGAACACCAAATCCGGCTTGTGCTGTGCCAGTGCGGACTCGGCCACCCAGCCGAAGGCCGCGATGATGATCAGGTCGCCCAGCGCCGCGCGACGCGCCGCCGAGCCGTTGAGCGAGATGATGCCGCTGCCGCGCTGCCCGCAGATGGCGTAGGTGATGAAGCGTTCGCCGTTGGCGATGTTCCAGATGTGGACCTGCTCGTTCTCGCGCAGATTGGCGGCTTCCAGCAGGTCGAGGTCGATGGCGCAGGAACCCTCGTAGTGCAGCTCGCAGGCGGTCACCGTCGCGCGGTGGATCTTGGACTTCAGCATCTGGCGGTACATGGCGATGTCTCCAGGTGAAGCAGTCAGCGCGCCGCGATGCCCAGCGCGCCGAGCAGGCGCTGGTCGGCCGCCCAGTCGGGGTTGCCGGTGGTCAGCAGCTTGTCGCCGTAGAAGATGGAGTTGGCGCCGGCCAGGAAGCACAGCGCCTGCACCGCCTCGCCCATCTGCTGGCGCCCCGCCGATAGGCGCACGCGGGCCTTGGGCATGGTGATGCGCGCCACGGCGATGGTGCGGACGAACTCGAAGGGATCGAGCACCTCGGTGCCGTGCAGCGGCGTGCCTTCCACCTGCACCAGCTGGTTGATGGGCACCGACTGCGGGTAGGGGTCGAGATTGGCGATCTGCGCCACCAGGCCGGCGCGCTCGCGGCGCGATTCACCCATGCCGACGATGCCGCCGCAGCAGACGTTGATGCCGGCCTCGCGCACGCTCTGCAGGGTCTGCAAGCGGTCGTCGTAGGTGCGTGTGGAGATGAAGCGCCCGTAGGCCTCGGGCGCGGTGTCGAGGTTGTGGTTGTAGTAGTCCAGGCCGGCCTCCTTCAGCGCATGCGCCTGGGTGTCGGTCAACATGCCCAGCGTGCAGCAGGCCTCCAGCCCCTCGGCCTTGACCACGCGCACCAGTTCGGCCACCTTCTCGATGTCGCGGTCCTTGGGCGCTCGCCAGGCCGCGCCCATGCAGAAGCGCGACGCGCCCTGCTCGCGCGCGGCGCGCGCCGCGGCGGCCACCATGGCCGGATCCAGCAGCTTGGTGGCCTCGAGCCCGGTGTCGTAGTGCACCGACTGCGGGCAATAGCCGCAGTCCTCTTCGCAGCCACCGGTCTTGATCGACAGCAGCGTCGACAGCTGCACTTCGTTGGCATCGAAGTGCTCGCGGTGCACCTGCTGGGCGCGGAAGATCAGGTCGTTGAAGGGCAGCTCGAACAGCGCGGCCACGGCGTCGACCGGCCAGCGCTGCGCTGCGCCGCCGGCCTTCTGACGCGGGACGGGGCGGAACAGCTCGATCGGCTGGGCAACGGGGCTTGTGAGCTCGGACATGGTGGTACCGCTTCGGTAGGGTGAAATGGGCCGATCAGGCGCCAGGACGGATGTGCGCTGTCGCTTCGTCTTCCACCCGCTGCCAGATCTCGATGGCCATCGGGTTGTTGCTCTCCTCGAGGATGTGGCCGACCAGGCCGATGGCGCGCGCCAGCACCCCGATGCCGCGCACGATCTTCCATGGCAGACCGAGCTCGCAGCAGATGGCACCGATCGCACCGGTGGCATTGACCGGCAGCATCTTGCCCGACAGGCGCTCGGCCTCGGCGCAGATCAGCTGCTCGAGCTTGATGTAGTCGCCCGAGTAGCCGTTCTCTTTGGCGATCTGGAACAGTCGCGGTGCGCGCGGGTCCACGGGCTTGTGCAGCGGGTGGCCCAGGCCGGGGACGATCTGGCCCCGGGCGCGGAAACCGGCAACGACCTCAACCGCAATCTTCTCCAGGTCGGCGCCTTTCGTGCCGGGCGGCAGCGCCTCATACAGCATCTTCGCGGTGCCCTCGGTGGAACCCACGAACACCGTGCCCAGGCCGCACAGCCCGGCCGCCACTGCGGCCTGCAGCGATTCGGGGGCGCCAGCGTAGGTCAGCCGCGCAGCCAGTGCGCTGGGCGTGATGCCATGTTCGACCAGCGTCACCGCCACCGCGTTGAACAGCCTCGACTCCGGCGGCGTCGGCATGCGCCCCAGGATCTGCAGAAAGGCCATGTCGCCCAGGTTGATGTGGCCCAGCAGTTCGTCGGGCAGGCTCTTGCCGTGGACCTCGATCCTGTCGTGCGTGCTCCAGGCGATGTCCGAGCGGATGGGTTTAGTCTTTCGGGCCATGAAGGTTTCCTTCGTTGCGTTGTGATTCAGGCAGTGCCACCGGCGCTGCGCAGGATGGCCAGGGCGCGCTCGTGCAGCGGCCTGTCGATCATCTGGCCGTCGACGGCCACGGCAGCCCCGGCGGCGGCGGCAAAGGCCGCGCAGACGCGGCGCGCCCAGGCCACGCGTTCGGCCTCGGGCATGAAGGCGGCCTGCACCGTTGCCACCTGCTTGGGGTGGATGCACAGCTTGGCGCCGAAACCCAGGCGCCGTGCGCGCTCGGCGTCGGCGCGCAGCCGCACCGCGTCGTCGATGGCGGTGCTGACGCCCTCGGCCGGCGCGTCCAGCCCGCCCAGGCGCGAGGCCAGCACCACCTGCGAACGGAAATGCAGCAGCTCGCTTTCCGTGCCTTCGGGGTCGCAGTCGATGCCCAGGTCCAGCGCCAGGTCGACGCTGCCGAAGGCCAGCCGCACGACGCCCGGCACACGCGCAATGTGGAGCACTTGCTCGACGCCGCGCGCCGATTCGATGATCGCCAGCACATCCTTGAAGCAGGCCTCGAAGGCGCTGCAGACGGCGTCGATGCCATCGGCCTTGGGCAGCATCACACCCGCCACGCCGGGGTGCCGGCACAGCTCGAGGTCGTCCTCGAACCACGGCGTGCCGGCGGCATTGATGCGCACCACCACCGGCGTGGCCTCGTCCAGCGCATTGGCCAGGGCGTCGCGCGCGCCGGCCTTTGCTGCGGGCGCCACCGCATCCTCGAGGTCGATGATCACCGCGTCGGCGCCCGAAGCGCGCGCCTTGGCGTAGCGCTCGGGCCGGTCGGCGGGAACGAACAGGTAGGCGCGTGGCGACGCGCCTGTAGCCAGGGCTGTGCTCATGCCGGCAGCCATCGGCCCATGCGGGCAGCGTCAGCCACGCCCCAGGTGCTGGCGATCAGCGCGTCCATCTCGGCCGGCGTCGCCGCGCCGCCGTAGGCGGCAAGACGGCGCGCCTTGTCCTCGAGCTCGGGGCGGCTGAGGGTGTTGCCCGGGTCGCCCTTGGGCTCGTCGACCCGCGCCTGCAGCGTGCGCCCGTCCAACGTGCGCACGACGACCTTGCCGATCCAGCGCTGCGGATAGGCCGTGTCGACCTCGGTGTCGAGCTGCATCGTGACCTTGTCGCGCAAGGCGGCGATGCGCGGTGCCAGGAAGTGGCGGTCGAATTCGTCCAGGCCGGCATAACCATGTTCGGCCACCAGGGCGAGCACCGTGCCCATCGAGAACTTGGCCTGGTGCACCGTGCCGGGCACGACGACGCGGCCGAGCACGTCGATGGCACCCTGGTGCACCTGCGCGGTGACGGCGGCGATGTCATCGGGCTGCAACCGGTGCTCGCGCATCAGCAGCAGCAGCGCATCGGCGCTGGGGTGGGTGTGCCGACACGAGGCGTGGTACTTGAACGAGGTCTCGGCCGTCGCCCAGCGGCTGCCCAGCCCGGCGGTCAGGCGTGCGGGGTCGGCGTCGCTCGACATGCCGGCAGCCATGCCCTGCGCGCCTTCGAGGATCTGGCGCGCGCCGGTGAAACCGGCCTGTGCCAGGTAGGCCGAGGTCAGCCCCGCCGATGCGGCATGGGCGCAGTGCAGTTGCTTGGAATCGGCGGCGTCGCGCAGGAATTCCCACAGCCCGGCCGCCTGCGTGCCGGCGCTGCCGAAGGCGTGCAGCATCTGCGCCGCGTCCAGCCGCAGCAGCCGCCCGGTCGCGGCGGCGGCAGCCAGCGTGCCCGCCGTGGCGGTGGTGTGGAAGATGCGGTAGTGCGAACGGCCGAGGAATTCACCGACGCGGATGCCGACCTCGTAGCCCGCCACCACCGCGGCCAGGAACTCGCGCCCGCTGGCGCCGATGGCCTGCGCCACCGCCAGCGCGGGCGGAAAGACCACCGCCGCCGGGTGGAACACCGAGCCGTTGTGCACGTCGTCCTGCTCGACCACATGCGAGGCCGCGGCGTTGACCATGGCGGCGAAATGCGGCGAGGTCATGCGCCGCGTGATCAGCACTTCGGCGCTGCCATCGGCCGGCCCCATGCTCAACGCATAGGCCTCGATGGCCTGCACCGCGCGCGCGCTCTTGCCCGCCAGCGTGGAGCCAGCCCAGTCCAGGAACAGGTCTTCGGTGCGCCGCAGCACCGGCGCCGGAATGCTGTCGAACTGCAGGCCGGCGGCGAAGGCGGCCAGCGTGGCGCAGGGCGTGTCTTGTGTGCTCATGAACAGCCCTTCGTGCTCAGACCGCGCGCTCGGCACGCAGGCGCGCGATGTCGGCCGCGCCGTAGCCCAGTTCGGCCAGGATGGCATCGGTGTGCTGGCCGAGGGCCGGCACCGGGCCCATCGGGGGCGGCTCCTCACCCGACAGGTGGTGCGGCGGGAACAAGGCCGGCACCGGCCCGCCCGGCGTGCCGATTTCGGCCCAGCGCTGGCGCGCCTGCAGTTGCGGATGCTTCCACAGGTCGGCCATCTCGTTGAGCTGGGCGTTGGCGATCTGGGCGTCTTCCAGGCGCTCGATCAACTGCGCCGCCGTCAGCTTGGAAAGCACGGCGTCGATGATGCCGAACAGCTTGTCCTTCTGCGCCAGGCGGTTGGCGTTGCCCAGGTACTGCTTGGCCAGCGCCGGCTGCAGCAGCACCTTGTCGCAGAAGGCCGTCCACTCACGGTCGTGCTGCACGCCCAGCACCACCGACTTGCCGTCGCCGCAGGTGAAGGGGCCGTAGGGGTAAATGGCGGCGTGCGAGGCACCGGCACGCACCGGCGGCGGCTGGCCTTCGAAGGTGTAGAAGAGCGGGTAGCCCATCCATTCCGACATCGCCTCGAGCATCGAGATCTCAAGCCGCTGGCCGCGGCCGGTGCGCCCACGCTCCAGCAGCGCGGCCAGCACGCTGCTGTAGGCGTACATGCCGGCGGCGATGTCGGCGATCGACAGCCCGGCCTTGGACGGATGCTCGGGCGTGCCGGTCACCGAGACGAAGCCCGATTCGCTCTGGATCAGCAGGTCGTAGGCCTTCTTCTCGGTGTACGGGCCGCCGTCGCCGTAGCCCGAGATGTCGCACACCACGATGCGCGGGTTGACGGGCGCGAGGCTGGCATGGTCCAGGCCCATGCGTGCGGCCGCACCGGGCGCGAGGTTCTGCACCAGCACGTCGGCGCGCTCCACCAGCTTCTGCAGCACCGCCCGCGCGTCGGGGTTCTTCAGGTCCAGCGTCAGGCTTTCCTTGCTGCGGTTGCACCAGACGAAGTGCGAGGCCGAGCCGCGCGTGCGCGTGTCGTAGGCGCGGGCGAAGTCGCCCTCGCCGGGGCGTTCGACCTTGATGACGCGAGCGCCCAGGTCGGCCAGTTGGCGGGTGCAAAACGGCGCCGCGATGGCGTGTTCCAGCGTGACGACCAGCATGCCTTGCAAGGGAAGCATCGCCATCCTTCAGAACGAACGCGGCAGGCCAAGCACATGCTCGGCCACGTAGGACAGGATCAGGTTGGTCGAGATCGGCGCCACCTGGTACAGGCGCGTCTCGCGGAACTTGCGCTCGATGTCGTATTCGCAGGCAAAGCCGAAGCCGCCGTGGGTCTGGATCGCCGCATTGGCGGCTTCCCAGGAGGCCTTGGCCGCCAGGTACTTGGCCATGTTGGCCTCGGCGCCGCAGGCTTCGTGGGCGTCGAACAGGTCGCAGGCGCGCCAGCGCATCAGGTCAGCGGCCTCCAGCTCGATGTGGCTCTCGGCGATCGGGAACTGCACCGCCTGGTTCTGCCCGATCGGGCGGTCGAAGACACGGCGATCACCGGCGTAGGCCGCACTGCGCTTGACGAACCAGCGCCCGTCGCCGATGCATTCGGCGGCGATCAGCGTGCGCTCGGCGTTCAGGCCGTCGAGGATGTACTTGAAACCCTTGCCTTCCTCGCCGATCAGGTTCTCGGCCGGGATCTCCAGGTTCTCGAAGAACAGCTCGTTGGTTTCGTGGTTGACCATGTTGCGGATCGGGCGCACGGTCAGCCCCTTGCCGATGGCCTGGTGCAGGTCGACGATGAAGATCGACATGCCCTCGGACTTGCGCTTGACCTCGGCCAGCGGCGTGGTGCGCGCCAGCAGGATCATCAGGTCGCTGTGCTGGACGCGCGAGATCCACACCTTCTGGCCGTTGACGACGTAGCGGTCGCCGCTGGCGCTGCGCAGCGCGGTCGTCTTGAGCTTGGTGGTGTCGGTGCCGGCGCTCGGCTCGGTCACGGCCATCGACTGCAGGCGCAGCGCACCGGTGGCGATCTTGGGCAGGTAGCGGCGCTTCTGCTCGTCCGAACCATGGCGCAGCAAGGTGCCCATGTTGTACATCTGGCCGTGGCAGGCGCCGGCGTTGCCGCCGTTGCGGTTGACCTCTTCCATCACCACCGAGGCTTCGGCCAGGCCGAGGCCGGCGCCGCCGTATTCCTCGGGGATCATCACCGCCAGCCAGCCGGCCTGCGTCAGCGCATCGACGAAGGCCTCGGGGTAGCCGCGCGCGTCGTCGATGCCGCGAAAGTACTCGTCGGGGAAGCGGCTGCACAGCTCGCGCAGAGCCGCTCGCAGTTCAGGGTGGCGTTCGCGGGCTTCGGACATGGGGATGGGCGCATAGCTGGAGGAACGCAACAATTCTACCGAACATACGTTAGGTAGCAAGGATGGGCGGCGCCGACAGGGAGTTGTCGGCGGCCGCCGGCGGCCGGCAGGCCTACAGCGCCGACACGAGTTCGGGCACGGCCTGGAACAGGTCAGCCACCAGTCCGTAGTCGGCGACCTGGAAGATCGGCGCTTCGGCGTCCTTGTTGATGGCGACGATGACCTTGCTGTCCTTCATGCCCGCCAGGTGCTGGATGGCGCCGGAGATGCCGACCGCGACATACAACTGCGGCGCCACGATCTTGCCGGTCTGCCCGACCTGGTAGTCGTTGGGGGCGTAGCCGGCGTCGACCGCGGCGCGCGTGGCGCCGAGCGCCGCACCCAGCTTGTCGGCCAGTGGCTCAAGCACGCCGTGGAACTTGTCGGCCGCACCCAGGCCGCGGCCGCCCGAGACGATGACGGATGCGGCCGTCAGTTCCGGCCGCTCCAGCTTCACCACCTCGCGTCCGACCAGCTGCGTCAGGCCCAGGTCGGCTGCCGCGGCGACGCTTTCCACCGCCGCCGAGCCGCCGCTGGCCGCCACCGGGTCGAAGGCCGTGGTGCGGATGCTCAGCACCTTGACCTTGTCCTTGGACTGCACGCGGGCCACGGCGTTGCCGGCATAGAACGGGCGCTGAAAGGTGTCGGGCGACTCGATGGCCGTCACGTCGGACAGCTGCGAGCTGTCGAGCAGCGCGGCCACGCGCGGCAGCACGTTCTTGCCGAAGGCCGTGGCCGGCGCCAGCACGTGCGTGCACGAGGCGTCGGCGCGCACCTGCTGGACCACCAGCGCGGCGAGGTTTTCGGCTAGCTGTGCGCCGTAGTGGGCGGCGTCGGCCACCAGCACCTTGGCGACGCCGGCCACCGCCGCGGCGGCCTGGCCTGCGGCGGCGCAGCCGCTGCCGGCCACCAGCACGTGCACCGGCTCGCCGATCTTCACGGCGGCGGCGATGGTGTTGAGCGTGGCGGGCTTGATCGCCGCGGCGTCGTGTTCAGCAATGATCAGGGTTGTCATCAGATCACCTTCGCTTCGTCTTTGAGTCGCTTGACGAGATCGGCCACATCGGCCACCTTGATGCCGGCCTTGCGCGCTGCCGGTTCCTCCACGCGCAGCGTGGCGGTGCGCGGCGCCAGGTCCAGGCCCAGGTCGGCAGCCTTGATCACCTCGAGCGGCTTCTTCTTGGCTTTCATGATGTTGGGCAGCGTGATAAAGCGCGGCTCGTTCAGGCGCAGATCGGTCGTAATGACCACCGGCAGATTCATCTGCAGCGTCTCCAGCCCGCCATCGATCTCGCGGCTGATGGTCGCTGCGCCGCCCTCGATCTTCACCTTCGAGGCGAAGGTGGCCTGGGCCCAGCCCATCAGCGCGCCGAACATCTGACCGGTCTGCCCGGCGTCGTCGTCGATCGCCTGCTTGCCGAAGATGGCAATCTGAACGCCTTCCTTGGCCGCCACGTGCTGCATCAGCTTGGCCACGGCCAGCGGCTCGAGAACCTCGTTGCTCTCGACCAGGACACCGCGGTCGGCGCCGATGGCCATGGCGCTGCGCAGCGTCTCCTGGCACGCCGCCGGGCCGCAAGAGACGGCGATGATCTCGGTGACCACACCGGCCTCTTTCAGCCGCACCGCCTCTTCACAGGCGATTTCGTCGAAGGGGTTCATCGACAGCTTCTGGTTCGCGAGATCGACTCCCGAACCGTCCGACTTCACGCGGGCCTTGACATTGTAGTCGAGCACCCGTTTCACGGCGACAAGTACTTTCACATTTGCTCCATCAGTTTGACATGCCAATCTATCCAAGCCGCAGCAGGCTGCGGCTTTCGCCAATCCCAGGTCCGGGCCCGACAGCCGCGCATGTTGTCGGTGCTAGCGCTCGTGTTCATGCCAAAGTCCGCAGTCTCTCGCGTGCAATGCCCTCGGGCGCGACCGAGCCCAGGCGTTCGGCCAGGCGCGGAAACAGCAAGTGAAACATGCGCTGCGCCAGCAGTTCCACACCCATGCGACGGTCCGGTCGATACCACTGGCCGGTCCAGTTGAGCGCGCCCAGCACCGTGTGGCGCACAAGGCCGGTGTCGGCGTCCACCAGGCCCAGCGCGGCAGCCTCGTCGATCGGCGCCATCCAGAGTTCCTCGTAGGCGTCGCGCGAGGTCAGCACGCGTGCCCGTGCCGGCTCCGACAGGCTGCGCCACTCGTACAGCATCACGGTCATCGCGTCCAGCTTCGGCCCCAACAGGGCGGTCAGATGGCAACGCACCATCGCCAGCATGCGTTCGGGCAGGCGCGGCTCGCCAGCCAGGCCGTTCTGAACCTCGTTCAGGATGTCCCGCACGCCCTCTTCCATCACCGTCACCAGCAACTCTTCCTTGGTGGTGAAGTGATAGAAGATCGAGCCCGAGGTCATGCCCAGCGCCTCGGCGATCTGCCGAACCGAGGTGCGCTCGTAGCCGTGCTGGCGAAAGAGCATCGCCGCCGTCTTCAGGATCAGGCTCCTGCGGCTGGTGTCGCCTGCGTCGTTCATGGCCTATACTTTATCAGCTAACAAGCGTTAGGTCGATGCGCCGCCGGCGCTGCATGAACGACGCCAACGATAAAGGAACCACTGCGAGGCTCCCGCGCCCCGTCTTCTCCGAGGAACACGAGTTGTTTCGCGACCAGGCGCGCCGCTTCCTGACCGAGGAAGTGGTGCCGCACCATGCCGGCTGGGAGACCGAGGGGATCGTTCCGCGCGCCGTCTGGCGCAAGGCCGGTGCGGCCGGGCTGCTCTGCCCGGCGATTCCCGAGGCCTATGGCGGCGGTGGCGGCACGCGGCTGCACAGCGCGGTGCTGATCGAAGAGGTGATGCGCGTCGGCGCCAGCGGCCTCGGGTTCGGGCTGCACTCGGACATCGTGGCCCCCTACATCCTCGCCTATGGCAGCGAAGCGCAGAAGCAGCAATGGCTGCCGAAGATGGCCGGCGGCGAGGTCATCGGTGCCATCGCGATGACCGAACCCGGCGCCGGCAGCGACCTGCAGGCCGTGCGCACGACAGCGTTGCGCGACGGCGACGAACTCGTGCTCAACGGCCAGAAGACCTTCATCACCAACGGCCAGAACGCCGACCTGGTGATCGTGGTCGCCAAGACCGACCCGTCCAAGGGCGCGAAGGGCACCTCCCTGGTCCTGGTCGAGACCAGCCGCCCCGGCTTCAAGCGCGGGCGCAATCTCGACAAGATCGGCATGAAGGCGCAGGACACCTCGGAGCTGTTTTTCGACGACCTGCGGCTGCCGGCCGCCAACATCCTGGGCGGCGAGGGCAAGGGCTTCTTTCTGCTGATGCAGGAACTGGCCTGGGAACGCATGCAGATCGCGATCGGCGCGGTGGCCGGTGCCGATGCGGCATTGCAGTGGACGTTGGACTACACCAAGGAGCGCAAGGCCTTCGGCGAGCGCGTCATCGACTTCCAGCACAACCGCTTCCGGCTCGCGGAATGGAAGACCCAGGTGCAGGTGGCGCGCGTCTTCGTCGACCGCCTGCTCGACAGCCTGATGAAAAACGAGCTCGACGCCGCCACCGCCGCGATGGCCAAGTACTGGACCACCGACCTGCACTGCCGCCTGCTCGACGACTGCCTGCAGATGTTCGGCGGCTTCGGCTACATGTGGGAATATCCGATCGCGCGCGCCTACGCGGACGCCCGTGTCTCGCGCATCTACGGCGGCACCAACGAGATCATGAAGGAGATCATCGGCCGCACGCTGTGACCGCAGCGCCCCTGCCGCCGCTTCTCTTCAATTCACGCCCAACCCCCACCGCTTTCCCGAGGACAGCACCGTGACCGAAGCCTTCATCTACGACGCCGTGCGCACGCCGCGCGGCAAGGGCCGCGCCTCAGGCGCTCTGCACGGCATCACGCCCATCCAGTTGGCGGTGACGGCGCTGCAGGCGCTGCGCGACCGCAACCAGCTCGACACCGCGCAGGTCGACGACGTGACCCTGGGCTGCGTCGAGCCCGTGGGCGAACAAGGCGCCAACATCGCGCGCGTGGCCGTGCTCACTGCCGGCTATGCGCAGACAACCGCCGGCGTGCAGATCAACCGCTATTGCGCCTCGGGTCTGGAGGCTTGCAACATCGCCGCAGCCAAGGTCATGTCGGGGCAGTCGCCGATGACCATCGGTGGTGGTGTGGAAAGCATGAGCCGCGTGCCGATGGGCACCGGCGGCGGTGCCTGGCCGGCCGACCCGGCCGTGGCCCTGCCCACCTACTTCGTGCCCCAGGGCATCTCGGCCGACCTCATCGCCACGCTCTACGGCCACAGCCGCGAGGACGTCGACCGCTACTCCATCGAAAGCCAGCGCCGCGCCGGCGTGGCTTGGTCCGAAGGCCGTTTCGCGCGCTCGGTGGTGCCGGTGCGTGACGTGAACGGCCTGCCGGTGCTGGAGCGCGACGAGCACATGCGGCCCGACACCACGGCCGCATCGCTGGCCAAGCTCGAACCCTCGTTCAAGTTGCAGGGCGAGCGCTTCGGCTTCGACGCCGTGGCGCTGCAGCGCTATCCGGAGCTGGAGCGCATCGAGCACGTCCACCATGCCGGCAATTCGTCGGGCATCGTCGACGGCGCCGCCGCGGTGCTGATCGGCAATGCCGAGATCGGCAGGCAGCTGGGCCTGAAGCCGCGCGCCCGCATCCGCTCGTTCGCGGCCGTCGGCAGCGAGCCGACGATCATGCTCACCGGCCCGTCGTACGCGGCCGAGAGGGCGCTGGCCATCGCCGGCATGAAGGCCTCGGACATCGACCTGTACGAGCTGAACGAAGCCTTCGCCTCGGTGGTGCTGCGCTTCATGGACGTGATGAACGTGCCGCACGAGCGCATGAACGTCAACGGCGGCGCGATCGCGATGGGCCATCCGCTGGGCGCCACCGGCGCCATGATCCTGGGCACGCTGCTCGACGAGCTGGAACGCCGCAACCTGGCCACCGGCCTGGCCACGCTGTGCGTGGGCGCAGGCATGGGCATCGCCACCATCATCGAACGCGTCTGAACGCGCCGCAAGGACCAACCCCATGACGATCGACTACACGACAGGCGCCGACGGCATCGCCACGCTGACCTGGAACATGGCCGATGCGCCGATGAACGTGCTCAACGAGCGTTCGATGGCGGCCTTCGGCGAAGCGGTCCGCAAGGCCGTGGCCGACCCGCAGGTCAAGGGCGTGATCATCACCTCGGCCCGGCCCGAGTTCATCGCCGGCGCCGACTTGAACATGATGCTGGCCATAGAAGATGCGCCGGGCATGATGCGTTTTGTGACCGACCTGCACGCGCTGATGCGCGGCATCGAGACCGGCGGCAAGCCCTTCGTCGCCGCGATCAACGGCACCGCGCTGGGCGGCGGCTACGAAGTGGCGCTGGCCTGCCACCGCCGCATCGCCGCCGACAACCCGAAGGCGCTGATCGGCCTGCCTGAAGTCGGCATCGGCCTGCTGCCGGGCGGCGGCGGCACGCAGCGCCTGCCGCGCATGATCGGCGTGCGCAACGCCCTGCCCTTTCTGCTGGAAGGCAAGAAGCTCGCGCCCGCCAAGGCCCTGGCCGCGGGCCTGGTCGACGAGGTGGTGCCCGCCGGCGAGCTGCTGGCGCGTGCCCGCGAATGGCTGCTGAAGGACGGCGCGGCCAACGCCGTGCAGCCCTGGGACCGCAAGGGTTTCAAGCTGCCCGGCGGCCCGGTGCAGAGCCCGGCCGGCTACGAGACCTTCACCGCCGGCAACGCCATGCTGCGCGAGAAGACCTTCGGCAACTACCCGGCGCCGGCGGCCATCATGAGCTGCGTCTACAACGGCTGCCAGGTCGACATCGAAACCGGCTGCAAGGTCGAGATGCGCGAGTTCGTGAAGCTCGCGGTCGGGGCCGAAGCGAAGAACATGATCCGCTCACTGTTCTTCGGCATCACCGCCGCCAACAAGCTGTCGGCGCGGCCACAGGGCGTGGCCACCGCCGCCTACCGCAAGGTGGGCATCCTGGGCGCCGGCATGATGGGCGCCGGCATCGCCTGCGCGGCGGCCGAAGCCGGGTTGGAGGTGGTGCTGCTCGACACCAGCGCCGAGCTGGCCGCGCGCGGCAAGGCCTACGCCGAAGCGCGCTGGGCCAAGCAGGTGCAGCAGGGGCGCATGAGCGAGGCCGCTCAGGGCAAGCTCGCGGCGCGCATCCGCCCGACCAGTGACTTTGCAAGCCTCGACGGCTGCGACATCGTGGTCGAGGCGGTGTTCGAAGACCGCGCGCTGAAGGCCGAGGTCACGCGCAAGGCCGAAGCCATGCTGGCGCCGACTGCGGTGTTCGCCAGCAACACCAGCACGCTGCCGATCACCGGCCTGGCACAAGCCTCGGCGCGGCCGGCCAATTTCATCGGCCTGCACTTCTTCTCGCCGGCCGAGAAGATGCCGCTGGTCGAGATCATCCGCGGCCAGGCGACCAGCGACGACTGCCTGGCGCGCGCGATGGACTTCGTGAAGGCGCTGCGCAAGACGCCCATCGTCGTCAACGACAGCCGCGGCTTCTACACCAGCCGCGTGTTCTCCACCTACGTCGGCGAGGGCCTGACCTTGCTGGCCGAAGGCGTGAAGCCGGCGCTGATCGACAACGCCGGGCGCATGGCCGGCATGCCGGTGGGCCCGCTGGCGCTGGCCGACGAGGTGTCGCTGGAGCTGATGGCGCGCATCCGCAGGCAGACCGCTGCCGATCTGGGTGCGGGCTACGTGCGCAGCGCCATCGACGAGGTCTGCGACCGCATGGTCGACCAGCTCGGCCGGCCCGGCAAGAAGGGCGGCAAGGGCTTCTACGACTATCCGCAGGGCGGCAGCAAACGCCTGTGGCCGGGGCTGGCCGGGATCTGGCGGCCCGCCGCGCAGCAGCCCGACGTGGCCGAGGTCAAGCGCCGGCTGATGTTCATCCAGTCGGTCGAGGCCGTGCGCTGCATCGAAGAAGGCGTGGTCACGGCCGCGATCGACGCCGATGTCGGTGCGATTCTCGGCTGGGGCTTCCCGCCCTTCCTGGGCGGGCCGATCGGCCAGATCCACAGTCGCGGCATCGCCGCCTTCGTCGCCGACTGCGAACAACTGGCGGGCCGGCATGGCCCGCGCTTCGCGCCGCCCGAGTTGCTGCGCAGGATGGCACGCGACAACGAGGCCTTCTACCCGCGCTGAACGCCGGCGCGTGCCCGCTGGCCCGGTTCAACCGAGCCAGCGCTTGCGGCGCTTGCAGTGCTTCACGTCGCGGAAGCTCTCCTTTCTCGGAGCCGCCCGACAGGCCGAGGTAGAACTCGCGGCGGCGCGGGGAACTGCCCTGCGGCCGTTCTCGATGATGTAGGCGTAGTCGGCGATCTCCAGCGCGGCGCGCGCGTTCTGCTCGACCAGCAGCATCGCCATGCAGCGCTGCACATGCAGCGCTGCAAAGTGACGTCGGCGGGGTTTTCCTGTACCATTGGCCTCTCTAACGGTTGTTAGGTCAGCGGTTGTCTGGTCAGTCGAAGGGCGGCGGCGCTCTGTCCGCTCAAGCGGACTCCAGCCTGCGTTTCGGTCCTTCCATCCGCATCGAACGAACCATCGCGACCCATGCCCGTCCTGCAGTCCCAGATCGATTCCGGCTCGGAACCGTATGCCCGCCACCGGGCGCAGATGCTCGCCCTGATCGAATCGTTCCGCGGCTTCGAGGGCCGTGTGCGCGATACGTCCAACGCGATGGAGTCCAGGTTCCGCGCCCGCAAGCAGTTGCTGCCGCGCGAGCGCGTCGCGCGCCTG
The DNA here is from genome assembly GCA_030653505.1 of Rubrivivax sp. GTDB lineage: Bacteria > Pseudomonadota > Gammaproteobacteria > Burkholderiales > Burkholderiaceae_C > Rubrivivax. The sequence goes on along the minus strand of JAURZK010000038.1, from coordinate 205,324 downwards.
CTCGACCGCGGCTCACCCTGGCTGGAGTTGTCCACCCTGGCCGGCTTTCGCATGCACGACGACGACGGCGAGAAGAACGTGCTCGGCGGCGGCATCGTCACCGGCATCGGCATCGTCTCGGGCGTGCGCTGCATGATTTTCGCGTCCGACAGCGCCATCAAGGGCGGCACGATCACCCCGATGGGCATGAAGAAGAGCCTGCGCGCCGAAGCCATCGCGCTGGAGAACAAGCTGCCGGTGGTGCGGCTGGTCGAATCCGGCGGCGCCAACCTGATGCATGTGGGCGAGGTCTTCATCGAGGGCGGCCGCGGCTTCGCCAACCAGGCGCGGCTGTCGGCAGCCGGCATTCCGCAGGTGACGGTGATGCATGGCCATTCCACCGCCGGCGGCGCCTATCTGCCGGGCATGTCGGACTACGTGATCATGGTGCGCGGCCGCGCCAAGGCCTTCCTCGCCGGCCCGCCGCTGCTGAAGGCCGCCACCGGCGAGATCGCGACCGATGAGGAACTGGGCGGCGCCGAGATGCATACCCGCGTCTCGGGTGTCGCCGAGTACCTGGCCGAGGACGACGCCGACGGCATCCGCATCGCGCGCGACGTGCTGGCCCGCCTGCCCTGGAACCACAACCTGCCGGCCGTGCCGCTGCGCGCCTGGAAGCCGCCGCGCTATGCGGCCGACGACATCGCCGGCCTCGTGCCGCCCGACTACCGCCAGCCCTACGACGTGCGCGAACTGCTGGCGCGGCTCATCGACGACTCGGACTTCCTCGACTTCAAGCCCGAGTTCGGCGCCGCCACCGTCTGCGGCCACGGCGCCATCGAAGGCCAGCCCTGCGGCTTCATCGGCAACAACGGCCCGATCGATCCGCAGGGGTCGAACAAGGCCACGCAGTTCATGCAGCTGTGCAACCAGTCGGGCACGCCGCTGATCTACCTGCAGAACACCACCGGCTTCATGGTCGGCAAGGACGTCGAGCAGGTCGGCATGATCAAGCACGGCTCGAAGATGATCCAGGCCGTCACCAATTGCACGGTGCCGCGCATCACGCTGATGATCGGCGCCTCGTTCGGCGCCGGCAACTACGGCATGTGCGGCCGGGCCTACGACCCGCAGTTCGTCTTCGCCTGGCCCAATGCCCGCGTGGCCGTGATGGGCGGCGAGCAAGCGGCCACGGTGATGCGCATCGTCACCGAGGAGAAGATGGCGCGTGCCGGCAAGGCACCCGAGCCGGCCCAACTGGACGTGATGCGCGCCGAGATCCTGAAGCGCTTCGACATGGAGTCGCACGCGCTGTTCGCCACCGCCCGGCTGTGGGACGACGGCATCATCGACCCGCGCGACACGCGCCAGGTGCTGGCCACCGCGCTGGCCATCTGCCGCGAAGGCCGGGCACGCACGCTGCGGCCCAGCAGCTTCGGCGTGGCGCGGATGTGAGCCGGTGATGAGCCGCACGACCATGAGCCGCACCACCTTCAGCACGGTGCTTGTCGCCAACCGCGGTGAGATCGCCTGCCGCGTCATCCGCACCGCGCGCGCCGAAGGCTACCGCACGGTGGCCGTGTACAGCGAGGCCGACGCCGGTGCGCTGCATGTGCAGCAGGCCGACCAGGCGCTGTGCATCGGCCCGCCGCCGGTGCGCGACAGCTACCTCAGCATCGAAGCCGTGCTGCGCGCTGCCGCCGCCAGCGGTGCCGACGCGATCCATCCCGGCTACGGCTTCCTGTCGGAGAACGCCGCGTTTGCGCGTGCGGTGCAGGCCGCCGCGCTGGTGTTCATCGGCCCCGACCCGCACGCCATCGAGCAGATGGGCAACAAGGCCGCTGCCAAGCGCCTGATGTTGGCTGCCGGCGTGCCCTGCGTGCCCGGCTACCAGGGCGCCGACCAGTCCGACAAGACGCTGATCGCCCAGGCGCGCGAGATCGGCGCGCCGGTCATGGTCAAGGCCGCGGCCGGCGGCGGCGGGCGCGGCATGCGCCTGGTGGCCGACCTGGCCGACTTGCCAGCGGCGCTGGCCACGGCGCGGTCCGAGGCCGCCAACGCCTTCGGCTCGGACGAGCTGATCCTGGAACGCGCGGTGGTCGAACCGCGGCACGTCGAAGTGCAGGTCTTCGCCGACCGGCACGGCAACGTCATCCACCTCGGCGAGCGCGACTGCTCCATCCAGCGCCGGCACCAGAAGGTGTTCGAGGAAGCGCCCTCGCCCGCCGTCGATGCTGCCTTGCGTGCGCGCATGGGCGCGGCGGCGGTGGCGGCGGCCAAGGCGGTGCAGTACGTGGGCGCCGGCACGGTCGAATTCCTGCTCGACCGCGAAGGCCGCTTCTATTTTCTGGAAATGAACACGCGGCTGCAGGTCGAGCACCCGGTCACCGAATGCATCACCGGCCAGGACCTGGTGGCCTGGCAGTTGGCCGTGGCGCGCGGCGAAGCACTGCCGCTGACGCAGGACCAGGTGCCGCTGCAGGGCCATGCCATCGAGGTGCGCCTGTACGCCGAGGACCCGCAGGCCGACTTTCTGCCGCAAAGCGGCGACGTGGCGCTGTGGCAGCCACCGGCCGGCCCCGGCATCCGCGTCGACCACGGCCTGGCCAGCGGCCAGACCATCAGCCCTTACTACGACCCGATGATCGCTAAGATCATCGCCCACGGCGCCACGCGCGACGAGGCCCGCCGCCGCCTGCTGGGCGCGTTGCGCGCCACCCGTGTGCTGGGGCTGCCGACCAACCTGGGCTTCCTGACGGCGGCCGCCGAGCATGAAGTTTTCGCCGCCGGCGCCGCCACCACGGCCTTCATCGGCCAGCACTTCGGACCCGCGCAGTTGCAGGCCAAGGCGCCCGGCGCGCGCGTGGTGGCCGTTGCCGCCGCGCTGTGCTTCGACGCCAGCGCCTACCGTGGCGCGCAGGCCGGCTGGCGCTCCAACGGGCCGGCGCGCTGGCCCATGGATCTGGCCGAGGACGAGCGCCGGCATGCGGTGCACGTGACGGTGCGCGGGCCGGGGCGCCTGCACGTCGAGCTCGACGGCGGCGTTGCGCACGACATCGAACTCGGGCCTGCCGACGGCGCCGACCGGCCGCTGTCGATCGACGGCGTGCACACCCGCGTCACCGCGGTGGCGGCCAGCGGCAGCCTGCACCTGGCGCTGGACGGCTGCGTCGCCAGCGTCGACGACGTGACCTACGCGCCGCCGCGCGGCAGCGAGCAGGCGGCCGAGTCGACGATCAGCGCGCCGATGAACGGGCGCGTGCTGGCGGTGCTGGTGCAGGCGGGCGATGCCGTCACCAAGGGCCAGCGCCTGGCGGTGCTGGAAGCCATGAAGATGGAGCACCAGCTCGTCGCGCGGCGCGACGGCGTGGTCGAGCGTGTCGCCGTGCGCGCCGGCGACCAGGTGGCCACGCGCGCCGTCATCGCCACGCTGGTCGAAGCTGCCGCGCCGGCCTGAACGACTACCGAGGGCCAGACCATGAGTGCCACCGCCAACAGCAGCCCCTTCTACAGCGCCGAGCACGCGGCCTTCCGCGACGCCATGCGCCGCTTCGTCGCGCGCGAGATCACGCCGAACGTCGAGGCCTGGGAGGCGCAGGCCAGCTTCCCGGTGGAGCTGTACCGCAAGGCCGCCGAGATCGGCCTGCTCGGACTGGGCTTCCCCGAAGCCTGGGGCGGCAACGACGGCGACCTGTTCATGACCATCATCGCGGCGCAGGAGTTGGCGCGCTGTGGCGCCGGCGGCGTGCTGGCCAGCCTGTTGTCGCACACCATCGGCTGCCCGCCGATCGTCAACGTCGGCTGCGACGAGATCAGGCGCAAGGTGCTGCCTTCGGTGCTGCGCGGCGAGAAGATTAGCGCGCTGGCCATCACCGAGCCCTCGGGCGGCTCGGACGTGGCCAACCTCAAGACCACGGCGCGGCGCGACGGCGATCACTTCGTGCTCAACGGCTCCAAGACCTTCATCACCTCGGGCATTCGCGCAGACTTCTACACCGTGGCGGTGCGCACCGGTGGGCCGGGCCCCGGTGGGGTGTCGCTGTTGCTGGTGGACAAGGGCACACCCGGCTTCACACAGACCCGGCTGGAGAAGATGGGCTGGCTGTGTTCGGACACCGCCACCCTGCACTTCGACGACTGCCGCGTGCCGGTGGCCAACCTGGTGGGCAAGGAGAACCAGGGCTTCAAGGCCATCATGCTCAACTTCAACCGCGAGCGCATCTTCCTGGCCGCCGGGGCCAACGGCTTTGCCCGCGTCTGCCTGGACGAGGCCCTGGCCTGGGCGCAGCAGCGCGAGATGTTCGGCGGCCGACTCATCGACCAGCAGGTCACGCGCCACAAGCTGGCCGACATGGCCATGCGCATCGAGGCCACGCAGGCCCTGCTGGAACTGCTGGCCTGGCGCGTCGAACAGGGCGAAGCGCCGGTCGGCGAGATCTGCCTGCTGAAGAACCAGGCCACCCAGACCATGGCCCACTGCGCCAGCGAAGCGGTGCAGATGCACGGCGGCGCCGGCTTCATCCGCGGCGTCAAGGTCGAACGCATCTACCGCGAGGTCAAGGTCAACGCCATCGGCGGCGGCGCCGAAGAGGTGATGCGCGACCTGGCAGCACGGCAGTTGGGGTTCCACTGATGAACCAGCCCGACATCGAAGAAGGCGCAACGGCCCGTCTGTGCGCCGCGATGCACGAGGCGCTGCGCAGCGCGCCTGCGGTGTCGCGCGGCGATGCTTTCCCCCGCGCCTGGTGGCAGCACCTGGGCGCACAGGCCATGCTGGGCGTGGGCTTCGACCCCGATGGCGGCAAGCCCCGTGCCGACTGGCCGGCCGTGGCTGCGCTGGCGGGCATCATCGCGCGCGAGACGGCCCACCTGGGGCTGGCCCTGGGCTGGCTGATGAACGAGATGCTCGGCCGCTTCGTCATCGGCCCGCACGTCGGCCATGACAGCCACCGCGCCCTGCTGCGCATGATGGCCGCCGGCCGCAAGGTCGTTGCCCTGGCCATCTCCGAGCCGCAGGCCGGGGCCCATCCCAAGCTGCTGCGCTGTGCGGCGCGCCGGCACGACGGCCAATGGTTGCTCGAGGGCGAGAAGGCCTTCGTCAGCAACGGCCCGGCGGCCGATGCCTTCGTCGTGCTGGCGGTCACGGGCGAGGACGCTGGGCGCAAGCGTTTCGACGCCTTCATCGTCGACGCCGACAATCCGGGCATGGCCCGCCGACCGACCGGGCGTGACGCAGTGCTGCTGCCGCTGGGCCACTGCGGCCTGGTACTGGACGGCTGCCTTGTCCCCGATGCGCGGCGTCTGGGCACCGACGGCAAGGCCTTCGACCTGATTGCCAAACCGCTGCGGACCTTGGAGGACACCCTGCTCGGCAGCGCCATGGCGGGCGCGATGCTGGCCGAACTCGAGGCCCTCGCCCGCTGGCAGCGAGGCACGAGGCCGACGCCCGACACCCTGCGGCGCCTGGGCGCGCTGCGGCTGGAGCTGATGGCGATCGACACCCTGGTTGCGCAGTCGTCGCGACAACTCGCTCGCCAGGGGCCCGGCGAACAGCAGGCCGATCTCAACGCCGGCCTGCGCATCCTGCTGCAGCGCTGGCAGGCTGGTTGCGAAGCCTTCGCTGCCCAGCTCGACGATCACGAAACGCGGCTGCTCGACATCGCCGGCGATCTGCGCATCGTGCTCGGCATTGCGCGCGGAGTCGGCGAAGCACGCCATCTGAAGGCCGGCACCGGCCTGGTCAGTACCAAGGAAAACCATGAAATCCCTGCATGACTCGCATTTCGACACCGTCGACGTGGTGTCGTCCCGCCTCGCGGACGTCGACTACATCTGCACCCGGGAGCTCGCCACCGCGGTCTACCTGGCGTTCAACCTGGAAAAGCCGATCCTGGTGGAAGGCCCGGCCGGCGTCGGCAAGACCGAACTGGCCAAGAGCATGGCCACCATCCTGGATGTGCCGCTGATCCGCCTGCAGTGCTACGAGGGCCTGGACGAATCGAAGGCGCTGTACGAATGGAAGTACGGCAAACAACTGCTCTACACGCAACTGCTGAAGGACAAGCTGGCCGAGATGATGCAGGGCGCGGTCGGCCTGGCCGCGTCGATCGAGCGCCTGCACGGCCACGACGACCTGTTCTTCTCCGAGCACTTCCTCGAGCCGCGGCCGCTGTACCAGGCGCTGCACCAGGAGCGCGGCTGCGTGCTGCTGATCGACGAGATCGACAAGTCCGACCCCGAGTTCGAGGCCTTCCTGCTGGAAGTGCTGTCGGACTTCCAGGTCTCGGTGCCCGAGCTCGGCACCATCGTGGCCAAGGTCAAGCCGCTGGTGTTCCTGACCAGCAACAACACGCGCGAGATGAGCGACGCGCTCAAGCGCCGCTGCCTGCACCTGCACATCCCCTTCCCCGAGGCCAAGGTCGAGCGCGCCATCCTCGAGCGCCGCGTACCCGGGCTGTCGCAGACCCTGAACCGCGAGCTGGTGGCCTTCGTGCAGGCAGTGCGCGCCATCGACCTGAAGAAGCAGCCCTCGGTCAGCGAGACCATCGACTGGGCGAAGACGCTGCTGCTGCTCAACGCCGAGCACCTGAGCCTGGATCTGGTGCGCGACACCCTCAACGTGTTCCTCAAATTCGAGCAGGACATTGCCTCGGCCACCGAGCAGCTCCCGGCGCTGCTGGCGCAGGCGCGCAAGGACGCGGAGCTGCCGCTGTCGAGCCATCATGCAAGCCACGCTTGAAGACTTCTTCAAGGCGCTGCGCGGCAGCGACATCGAAGTCAGCCTGAACGCGCAGATCGATGCTGCGCGCGCCACCGCGCTGGTGGGCTGGCGCGAACGCGAGCTGCTGAAGAGCGCCCTCGGCGCGACGCTGGTCAAGACCGTGCCCGACCGGGCCATCTTCGACCGGACCTTCGAGCGTTTCTTCCACTTCGATACCTTCGGCACGCGCCCCGCGGGCCAGCCCGGCGCGGCGCCCGCTGCCGTGCCGCAGCCCGACGAGCAGCCGCAATCCAACGCCGAAGGCAGCGGCCAGGGCAGCGGCGGCCCCGGCGGCTGCCAGGGCAGCGCCGGGCAGGCCCTGTCGCAGCTGCTGCTGGCCGGCGACTCGGCCGCGCTGTCGCGCCGCATGCAGCAGGCGGCGCGCGACGTCGGCCTGACCGACATCTGGTTCTTCACGCAGAAGGGCTACTACACGCAGAAGATCCAGCGCGCCATGGGGCTGGACCTGCTCGACCGCGAGATCACCGAGGCGCGCCGGCAGACGCAGGCGCCGCAGCGCGCAGTGGAGCTCGAACGCGCGCGCAAGCACCTGTTCAACGACGTGCGCAACTTCGTCGAACGCAAGCTGTCGATGTACGGCACGGCGCCCACGCGCGAGCTGCACGACGACTTCCTGCAGACGCAGAAGCTGTCCAACATCGACCGCCGCGACTTCGCGCGCATGCACGAGATCGTGCGCAAGATCGCGCGCCGACTGGCCGAACGCCACGCGCACCGCAAGCGGCGCGAGCAGCGCGGCCAGCTCGACTTCCGCCGCACCATGCGCGCCAATGCGGCCTACGGCGGCGTGATGTTCGAGACCTTCTGGCGCAGCACCAAGATCGAGCGCCCGCGCGTGGTGGCCATCTGCGACGTCAGCGGCTCGGTGCGCCAGTACGCGCGCTTCCTGCTGCTGTTCCTGTACAGCCTGGACGAGCTGGTCTCCGACGTGCAGTCCTTCGCCTTCACCAACCATCTGGTCGACGTCAGCGCCACCTTCGAGGCGCTGCCGGTCGAGCAGGCGGTCGACCGGGTGATGCACGCCGTGGGCGGCTCCGGCACCGACTACGGCCAGGTGCTGCAGGACATCGACGAGCAGCTGATGCACCGCATCGACCGCCGCACCACGGTGCTGATCCTGGGCGACGCGCGCAACAACCGCGGCCAGGCGCATGCCGAGATCATGAAGACCTTGTACGGGCGCGCGCGGCGCGTGATCTGGCTCAACCCCGAGCCGGTGTCGTTCTGGGGCCTGGGCGATTCGGAGATGAAACGCTACGCGCCCTACTGCCACATCGCGCGTGAATGCAATTCGCTGCGCCACCTCGAGCGCACGCTGGACGAGCTGCTGCGCACCAACAACGCCAGCGCCTGAAAGCGGCCAACGCCATGGTCCGCCCCACCTTGCAGTTGCACCCGGCGCGCCAGCCCGTCGAGCCCCGGCCGGCGGCCACCCTGCTCTGGCTGCGCCCCTCCGGCGCCGGCCCCGAGGTGCTGCTGACCCGGCGCTCGCCGACGGCCAGCTTCCTGCCCGGCGTGTTCGTGTTCCCTGGCGGCCGCATCGACGATGAAGACGCGCGCGCCCACGACCTCGTGCACGACCGCGAGGGCGCCGCCGCGGCGCAGCTGAGCGCCGCGCTCGCGGCATTGCGCGAGAGCTTCGAGGAACTGGGCGTGCTGCACGCGCGGCACGCTGACGGCCGGCCCGTGGCCGCGGCCGAGCTGGCCGCCATCCGCCGCGACCAGCCGCTGTACCCGCAGCTGCGCGAGCGTGGCCTGAGGCTCGCCGCCACCGATGTGCACACGCTGGCGCGCTGGACCACCGACCGCGACATCGGCCCGCGCCGCTTCAGCACCGCCTTCCTGATCGCCCGCATGCCCGAGGGCCAGACCCCCGTGGCCGACGACGCCGAGCAGTTCGAGCCGGTCTGGCTGCGCGCCGAGCTGGCGCTGCAGCGCCACCAGCAAGGCAGCCTGCCGCTGATCTTCCCGACCCTGCGCACGCTGCAGTGGCTGGCCCGCTTCGATCACATCGACGCCGTGCTGCAGGCCTGTGCCAGCGGCCAGCCGTTGTGGGACTCGTGCCCTCGCGGCGCGCTCGTCGGCGGCAAGCCGCAGCGCTACATGGAGTCCGACCTGCCCTTCGGCGAGCTGGAACTGGTCTGTCCCGACGGCCAGCTCGAACACGCCCTCGACTGGCAGTGCGAGCGCCCGGTGCAACTGCTGCGCCACCTGTGGCGGCTGACGGCACCCAACGCCGGCGTGATGACCGGCCCCGGCACCAACAGCTACATCGTCGGCAGCGCCGCCGGCGGCTTCGTCGTCATCGACCCCGGCCCGCCCGATCTCGAGCACGTGGCGCGCCTGTTCGAGGCCACCGGGGGCAACTTCCGCGCCATCCTGTGCACCCACTCGCACCCCGACCATTCGCCCGGCGCCAAGCCGCTGGCCGAGCTCTGCGCGCAGAACACCGGCCAGCGCCCGCCCATCCTGGGCATGGCGTCGGCAGCCACCGCGCGCGCGCACTCGCTGTTCGTGCCCGACCGTGAACTCGGCCACGGCGAGCGTGTGCATCTGGACGACCCGCAGCACCCGGTGACGCTGCGTGCCATCCACACACCGGGCCACGCCGCCAACCACCTGTGCCTGGTCGTCGAAGAAGACGGCCTGCTGTTCTCGGGCGACCACATCCTGAACGGCAGCACCACGATCATCGATCCGCCGGATGGCAGCATGGCGGACTACCTCGATTCCCTGGACACGCTGAGCGCCGCCTGCGGCAGCGATGCCATCCGCTTCATCCTGCCGGCCCATGGCCACGTGATGGGGGCGGCCGCCGACACCATCGCCAGGCTCAAGGCGCACCGCCTGGCGCGCGAGGCCAAGGTCGTTGCCGCGATGCGCCAGCGGCCCGACGGCGGCCCTGAAGACTGGGTGCCGCTGGCCTACGCCGACACGCCCAAGGGCCTGTGGCCGATGGCCAAGCGCTCGCTGCTGGCCCATGTCGAACGCATCCAGGCGCTGGGCCTGGCTTCCTGAAACGGAGACCCCCCGTCGTGAGCGACAACGCTATCCCTCAGCACGTCATCGACGCCTTCTGGCAGCGCTGGGGCAACAACCTCTTCATGCGTGCGCAAGGGCTGGAGGTCGAGATCGTCGGCGTCGGCGAAGCCGTGGTGCGCCTGCCCCAGGTGATGGCGACGCAGCGCGGCGGCGGCGGCTCCGACACCGTGCTCAACGGCGGCGTCATCGCCTACATGTTCGACGGCGCGCTGGGCTGCGCGATCGCCTCGTCGCTGCTGGCACGGCCCGAGATGCGCGGCATCGACCCGCAGCGGCTGCGCCAGTCGACCATCAACCTCGACATCAGCTACGTCGATGCCGCCAGCGGCGACCACTTCCAGGCCCGCGGCAAGGTCGTGCGCGCCAGCCGCAACATCGCCTTCGCCGAAGGCGAGTTGCTCGACGCGCGGGGTCACACCTGCGCCACGGCCAAGGGCATCTGGCGCATCTTCTGGCCGCGCGACGCCGCACCGGCCCGGCCCTGAGAACCAACCGAACGCGTGGAGACGAACCCCATGAGCAAAGACACCCTTCGCATCGGCTGCGCCTCAGGCTTCTGGGGCGACACCGAATTCGCCGCGGCGCAACTGGTCGAGCGCGGCGACATCGACGTGCTGGTCTTCGACTACCTGGCCGAGATCACCATGTCGCTGCTGATTCGCGCCAAGGCGAAGGACCCGACGCAAGGCTATGCGCCCGACTTCGTGGCGACCATGAAGCCGCTGATGAACCAGATCAAGGCGCGCGGCATCCAGGTCATCGCCAACGCCGGCGGCGTGAACCCGTCCGCCTGCCGCGACGCGCTGGTGGCCGCGGCGCAGGCCGAGGGCGTGGAGCTGAAGATCGCCGCCGTGCTGGGTGATGACCTGATGCCGCAGGTCGAGGCCATGCGCGCCGCGGGCACGACGGAGATGTTCTCCGGCGCCGCCTTCCCGGCCAAGGTGATGAGCGCCAACGCCTACCTCGGCGCCTTCCCGATTGCCGCGGCGCTGTCCGCCGGCGCCGACATCGTCGTCACCGGCCGCTGCGTGGACAGCGCGGTGACGCTGGCGCCGCTGATCGCCCGCTTCAACTGGACCGCAGCCGACCTGGACAAACTGGCCCAGGGCAGCCTGGCCGGCCATCTGATCGAGTGCGGCACGCAGGCCACCGGTGGCAACTACACCGACTGGGCCAGCGTTCCGGGCTGGGACGACATGGGCTTCCCCATCGCCGAGTGCCGCGCCGACGGCAGCTTCGTCGTCACCAAGCCGGCCGGCACTGGCGGGCTGGTGTGCCCGTCCACCGTGGGCGAGCAGATGCTCTACGAAATCGGCGACCCACGCGCCTACATCCTGCCCGACGTGGTGTGCGACTTCACCGCCGTCACGCTGACGCAGCTGGGCCCGGATCGCGTGGAGGTCAAGGGCGCGCTCGGCCGGGCGCCCACCGACCAGGCCAAGGCCAGCCTGACCTATGCCGACGGCTTCCGCGCGATGAGCCTGTTCATGATCGGCGGCATCGACGCCGGCGCCAAGGCGCGGCGCACCGGCGCGGCCATGCTGGCGCGCATGCGGCGCCACTACGCCGCGCGCGGCTGGCCCGACTTCACCGAGGCCAGCGTCGAGGCCATCGGTGCCGAGGACACCTACGGCGCGCAGGCCCGCGTGTCGGCGCGCGAGGTGATGCTCAAGGTCGGCGTGCGCCACCCGCTGAAGGACGCGCTCGAGCTGTTCTCGCGCGAGGTCGCGCCGATGGCGCTGATGACGTCGCCGGCGATCACCGGCTTCACCGGCGGGCGGCCCAAGGTGCAGCCGGTGGTGCGGCTGTTCTCGTGCCTGGTGCCCAAGTCGCAGCTGGGTGTCAGCATCGACATGGGCACGCAGCAGGTGGCCGCGCCGCAACTCGCCGGCAAGCCGCTGGACCTGGCCACGCTGCCCGCCGTCGGCGGCCCGCTGCCCGCGGCCGATGCCTTCGCGCGCGGCGCGCGCAGCGTGCCGCTGGTGCAACTGGCCTGGGGCCGCAGCGGCGACAAGGGCGACGCGGCCAACATCGGCATCATCGCGCGCAAGCCTGAATTCCTGCCCTACATCCGCGCCGCCATCACCGAAGAGGCGGTGGCGCGCTGGTTCGCGCACCTCGTCCACGGCAAGGTGAAGCGCTATGACCTGCCGGGCACGCAGGCGCTGAACTTCATGTTGCACGAAGCGCTGGGCGGCGGCGGCATCGCATCGGTGCGCATGGACTCGCAGGGCAAGGCCTACGCGCAAATGCTGCTCGACCACCCGGTGCCCATCCCTGCCGACCTGGCCCTCTGACGCCCTCTGACACCTGCTCCGCGACGCCTCGCTTCCTGGCACAGCCACCGAAAGGACCCCCCATGAACTCCGTCACTTCGCCCACCGGCCGCAAGACCGCTTCCTCGCAGATCCAGTCGCGGGTGCGCGACATCCAGGAAGCCACGCGCGGCGTCACCGCGCAGTACCCGCGCAGCTACATCCTTCAGTGCATCAAGGAAGACCGCTTCCCCGAAGAACTCTGGCAGGCCCTGGGCAAGTTCGGCCTGCTCGGCCTGTCGATCCCCGAAGAGTACGGTGGCTCGGGCGGCGGCGTGCTCGAGATCACGGCCCTGAACGAGGCCCTGGCGTTGGCCGGCGTGCCGACACTGTTCCTGGTCGTCACCGGCCTGGCGCGCGTGCCCATCGTGCGCAACGGCACGCGCGAGCAGATCGCCAGGTACGTGACGCCGACCTGCACCGGCGAGAAGAAGATGTGCTTTGCCATCACCGAGCCCAACGCCGGCACCAACAGCTTCGCGATGACGACCCTGGCCACGCCCAATGCCGACGGCGGCTGGACGCTGAACGGGCAGAAGGTGTTCATCTCCGGCGCGCGCGACGCCGACACCATGATGGTGGTGGCGCGGACGACGAAGGCCGGCGAGGTCAAGCACCGCACCGACGGCATGTCGCTGTTCGTGCTCGACATGAAGACGCCCGGCATCACGCTCAAGCAGCTCAACATCCAGGTCGAGACGGCCGAGCGCCAGTACATGGTGTTCTTCGACAACGTGCAGTTGCCCGCCGACGCCGTGATCGGCGAGCCCGGCAAGGGCGCCAAGCTGATGTTCGAGGGCCTGAATTCCGAGCGCCTGCTGGCCGCGGGCGCTGCACTCGGCCTGGGCGACTACGCACTGGCCAAAGGCGTGGCGTACTCGAAGGAGCGCAAGCCCTTCGGCAAGCCCATCGGCAGCTACCAGGCGCTGCAGCACCGCATGGCGCTGGCCAAGGCCGAACTCGAGGCCGCGCGGCTGATGACCTACGACGCCGCCGACCGCTTCGACAACGGCGAGGACGCCGGGGCGCACGCCAACATGGCCAAGCTGCTGGCCTCGCGCGCCGCGGTGGCCGCGGTGGAGGCGGCGCTGCAGACCCATGGCGGCTACGGTTTCGACCGCGACTACGACGTCGTCACGCTGTGGCCGATGATCCGCCTGCTGGAGATAGCGCCGATCAACAACGAGATGCTGCTGAACTACATCGGCGAGCATGTGCTGGGGCTGCCGAAGTCATATTGAGTCCGGCAGCGCGCACATGCCAGTTCCTCCCGGCCACCGCGCCGCGAAGAGTTTGGAGTCCGCATCGACGGCCGGCCCGGTCGCGTGCCTTGGCATCGTCGAGACCTGCCGCCGGTTCGGGATCTCGCTGCGAACGATTCGGCACTACGAGGCCTTCGGGCTGCTCAGTCCGCGCCGCGTGGGAGGTGCACGCGTGTACGGTGCCGGCGAGCTTCGCGCACTGAAGCTGATCCTCCGCTTCAAGGCCATCGGGCTTTCGCTGACCGAGATGCGCCGGTATCTTCGCCTCTACGGACTGCCCTCACCCCCTGCCGACTCGGAGTCGGCAGACACCGTTGTGGAGGGCGAACAGGCCTTGGCCGCCCTGGAGCGTCGGCGTCAATGCATTGACGCCATGCTGATGGAGTTGCGCCTGATTCACGACGACCTTGGGCTTAGGCTGTCCGCCCGCGTCGGCACTGCGGCCGACATGCCCTGAAACGACATCCGAAGGACCACAATGCAGCAGCACGAATTCGTCGCCGCCGGGCACCGCCTGAGCGCCTGGAGCTGGGGCCGCATCGACGGCACCCGCCCGGTCGTCGTCATGCTGCACGGCGGCCTGGATTGCACCAGCACCTGGAGAGACCTGCCGCAGACCATCGCGGACAGCACCCAGCTGCCCGTGCTGTCCTACGACCGTTGGGGTTACGGCGGCTCGGACGCATTGACCGGCGGCCGTGAGCGCAGCTATCGCCTCGAAGAGTCCGGCCCCGTGTTCGGCGACCTGCTGCGCCACTTCGGCATCGAGCGCGCGCTCCTGTTCGGCCACAGCGACGGCGGCGCCATGTCGGTGCTGGCGGCCGCGGCACACCCGAAGGCAGTGCTGGGCGTCTGCGCCTGCTCGCCCACCATCGCCCTGGATCTGCACATGGTGCGAGGCATGGACGTCGCGCGCCAGGCGTTCGAGCACGGTGGGCTGCGCGAGCGCCTGATGCGCCACCACGGCGACAAGACGGATTCGATGTTCTGGGGCTGGCACGGGCCGTGGTCGACCGACGATGCGGTCGAGTGGACGATGGCCGAACAGATCGCCGAGGTGCGCTGCCCGGTGACAGCGATTTTCGGCCAGGCCGATGACTACGGCTGGCGCCCCAGCGCCAGTGCCCTGGTCCACCACGGCAGGATGCGCATGGAAGTCACGGCCCTGCCCGGCGTCGGGCATGACCCGCAGCACAAGGCGCGGGATGTGGTGCTGGCCGCACTGCAACGCACACTGCGCGCCGCGACTGCCGCTTTGGCCTGATCCTCGCGGTCGGCCCGCCGAGGTCACAGCCCGCAGGCGGCGCTGCTCAGCGCGCCCAGCAGTTCCTCGACGTCGGCGCGACAGTGCGCGGCTGAGAGTGCGATGCGCAGCCGGGCGCTGCCGGCCGGCACGGTCGGCGGCCGGATCGCCGGCACCCACAGGCCCTGTTCCTGCAGCCGCGCCATCAAGGCCAGCGCTGCCGCGCTGTCGCCGATGACCAGCGGCTGGATCGCCGTGTCCGAAGGCAGCAGCGCCCACCCGGCCGCATCGACCGCCGCGTCGGCGCCGGGCGCGAGACCGTCACGCAGCTGCGTGACGCGCGCGCGCAGCCGCTGGCGGCGGCGCTCGCCCTCGTCCGTCAGCACGCAGCGCAGGCTGGCGCGCACCGCCTCGGCCAGCAGCGCTGGCGCGGCGGTGGCGTAGGTGTAGCTGCGGGTCTTCTGCAGCAGCCATTCGACCAGCACCTCAGGCCCGGCCACGAAGGCGCCGGCCACACCCAGCGCCTTGCCCAGCGTGGCCATGTAGAGCAGGCGCGGCGAGGCAGACGCGCCGGTCAGCCCGGCCGCTGCCAGCGCGCCACGGCCCTGCGGGCCGAGCACGCCGAAGCCGTGCGCGTCGTCCAGCAGCAGCAGCGCATCGTGCCGCTCGCACAGCGCGAGCAGGCCGGGGATGTCGGCCACGTCGCCGTCCATGCTGAACACCGCATCGCTGAGCACCAGCTTGCGGCGCGCCGGGCTGGCCGCGAGCAGCGTGTCGAGCTGCGCGAGGTCGGCATGGGCGTAGCGCTGCACCTGCGCCTTCGACAGCCGCGCGCCGTCGATCAGGCAGGCGTGGTTCAGCGCGTCCGAGAACAGCGCGTCGCCCGCGCCGACCAGCGCCGGCACGATGCTCGCGTTGGTCGCGTAGCCGGCATAGAAGTACAACGCACGGGGCAGCTGCACGGCTTCGGCCAGCTCCAGTTCGAGCGCCGCGTTGGCGACACTGTGGCCGCTGACCATCGGCGAAGCGCCGGCGCCCACGCCGTACACCTCGACGGCGGCATGCACCGCGGCCTTCAGCGCCGGGGCGTTGGCCAGGCCGAGGTAGTCGTTGCTGCAGAACGCGAGCAGCGACTCGCCATCGACGTTCAGCCGCGCCCCGGCCTCCGGCCGCACGGCGCGGCGGCGCCGGCGCAGCGCCTGCGCGTCGAGCGCGGCCAGGCGAGCGTCGAACTCATCCAGCCAGCTCATTGGAAGCCGTCGGGCAGCTGCAGCCGAAGCGCGCGCGGGTCCGGCGCGTCCAGCCAGGGCAGCACGCCCAGCAGCGGCGCGGCCAGGCGCCGCTGCAGCGTGGCGATGTTCTCGTCGCGGCAGGGCATGGCCGGGTCGATGCCGTTGGCGACCCAGCCCGCCAGGCGCAGGCCGTCGGCCTGGATGGCCTCGGCGCTGAGCAGCGCGTGGTTCAGGCAGCCCAGGCGCAAGCCGACCACCAGCACCACCGGCGCGGCCATCGCGACGGCCAGGTCGGCCAGCGTCTCGGTGTCGTTGATCGGCACGCGCCAGCCGCCGGCGCCTTCGACCAGCACCACGTCGGCGCAGGCGAGCAGCGCGCGCTGCGCCGCCAGCAACTCGGCTACCGTGATGCGCCGGCCGGCCCGCGCCGCCGCCAGATGCGGCGACAAGGGATCGGGCAGCGCCACCGGGTTGTCGAGCGCGGGCGGCACCGCCACGGTTGACGCAGCGCGCAGCGCCAGCACGTCTTCGCTGACCCAGCCCTCGCCCTGGCGCACCAGCCCGGCGGCGACCGGCTTCATGCCCACCACCCGCGGGTGGCGGTGTGCCAGTGCGTGCAACAGCGCGGCGCTGACCAGCGTCTTGCCGACGCCGGTGTCGGTGCCGGTGACGAACAGAGAAAGCGGCTCAGACGCCATCGACCTCACCTGGGGTGGGCGCCTGACCGGCGGCTTCCTCGGCCAGCGTCGCCTCGAGTGCGGCCAGCGCGCCGCTCGCCAGGTGTTCGCCCTCGGCCTCGGAGATCACATAGGGCGGCATCGCATACAGCGTCGAGCCGATCGGGCGCAGCAACACCCCTTGCGCGAGCGCGTGGCGGGCGTAGCGGCGCGCGAAGTCGGGCAGGCTGCTGGCCACATCCCACGCGAAGATCATCCCCTGCTGGCGTGCATGGCGCACCCTGGGGTGCATCGACAGCGGCTCGAACTGCGCGGCAAGGCGCGGGGCGGTGATGGCGTTGCTGCGCAGCGCATCGGTCTGCTCGAACAGGTCCAGCGTCGCCAGCGCGGCGCGGCAGGCCAGCGGGTTGCCGGTGTAGCTGTGCGAATGCAGGAAGCCGCGCGCCACCGCGTCGTCGTAGAAGGCGGCGTAGATCGCATCGGTGCCCAGCACCACCGAGAGCGGCAGCGTGCCGCCGGTCAGGCCCTTGGACAGGCACAGCAGGTCGGGCCGGATGCCGGCCTGCTGGTGCGCGAACATCGTGCCGGTGCGGCCGAAGCCGACCGCAATCTCGTCCAGCACCAGGTGAACCTGGTAACGGTCGCAGAGTTCACGGGCGCGCTGCAGGTAACGCGGGTGGTGCATGGCCATGCCGGCGGCGCATTGCACCAAAGGCTCGACGATCAGCGCAGCCGTCTCTGCGTGGTGCGCGGCCAACCAGTCGGCCAGCGCGGCCGCGGCGCGCTCGGCCACTGCGGCGGCGTCCTCGCCGTCGCCGGCCGCGCGTGCATCGGGGCTGGGCACGGTCGCGGCCAGGCGCAGCAGCGGCGCGTAGGCCTCGCGGAACAAAGCGATGTCGGTCACCGCCAGCGCACCGACGGTTTCGCCGTGATAACCGCCGGCCACGCCGACGAAGCGGCACTTGGCCGGCCGGCCGGCGTTGCGCCAGTGGTGCGCGCTCATCTTCAGCGCGATCTCGACGGCCGAGGCGCCGTCGCTGGCGTAGAAGGCGTGGCCGAGGCCGGTCAAGGCGGCCAGGCGTTCGGACAGCTGCACCACCGGCGCGTGTGTGAAGCCGGCCAGCATCACGTGGTCCAGCTGGTTCAGCTGCTCGACCAGCGCGGCGCGGATCGCCGGGTGGTTGTGGCCGAACAGGTTCACCCACCACGAGCTGATGCCGTCGAGCAGGCGCCGGCCTTCGAAGTCGTGCAGCCAGACCCCCTCGGCGCGTGCAATCGGCACCAGCGGCTGCACGGCACCGTGGGCCACACCGTCCGCCGCGTGCAGCTTCATCTGCGTGCAGGGATGCCACACCGCCGCCAGGCTGCGGCGCCGCCAGTCCTCGTTCAGGCCCGTCAGCGGGCCGACGCTTGGCGCGCCATCGGGCCCCGTGACGGAGCCGGCCAGCGCCGAACTCGGTCGCGCGGGACGCTCAGCCTTGGGGTACATCGCCCTCCAGCGTGATGCGATGCATCACGCGGCGGTGCCCGTGATAGTCGTTGACGGGGTAGTGTTGCACGCAGCGGTTGTCCCACAGCGCGATCGAGCCTGCCTGCCAGCGAAAGCGGCAGGTGAACTCCTCCTTCTTCTGATGCTCGAACAGGAAGGCCAACAGCGGCGCGCTCTCGGCTTCGGTCATTTCGGCAAAGCGCACCGTGTGGCCGGCGTTCATGTACAGCGCGCGCTGGCCGGTTTCGGGGTGGACACGCACCGCCGGGTGCACGGCCTCGTAGCTGCGCCGCTCGCCGCGGCCAACTTCTGCGATGCGGTCTTCACGGGTGCGCGAGGTGTCGGCCTTGTCGGAACTGTTCACGCACGCCAAGGTCGCCAGCAGCCGCTTCATGCCGTCCGACAGGGCCTCGTAGGCCGCCACCTGGCTGGCAAACAAGGTGTCGCCGCCCTGCTGAGGCACCTCGCGCGCCAGCAGCAGCGTGGCCATGGGAGGCCGGTCGAGGTAGGCCGTGTCGGTATGCCAGACACCCCCGAAGTTGACCCTCTCATGCTCGAGCTTCTTGACTTCGATGATCGTGGGGTAGCCGGCGATGCCATTGACGAAGGGGTACTCCACCGGCGTACCGATCGACTGGGCAAACGCCAGGAACTGGTCCGGCGTCAGTGGCTGGTCGCGCAGGAACACGACGCCGTTCTCGAGCCAGATGCGGCGCACCGCAGCGCGCTGTTCGGCAGGCAGGGGTTCACGCAGATCGATGCCGGAAATCTCGGCGCCGACGGCGCCGGCCAGGCGGGCCACACGAATTGCTGCTGCATTCATCGCAAAACCTCCATGCGCGCTGCCACTGCGCGAAGAATCGCCCGCTCGAGCTTGCGCGGCTCGATCGGCTTGACAACGAAGTCGTTCATGCCGGCAGCCAAGGCATCGGCCCGCTCGGAGGCAAAGGCCGCAGCGGACAAGCCGATGATCGGCAGCTCGAGCCGGCTGTGCTCCACACGCAGCAGTCGCGTCGCCTCCAGCCCCCCCATCACAGGCATCTGCAGGTCCATCAGCACCAGATCGATGGCTCGCCCGTGCACCGTTTGCTCCCGCACCGCCTGCAGCGCCAGCCCGCCGTCTGCGGCCTGCACGACACGCGCGCCGCGCTGCTCAAGCAGGGCCACGCAGATCATCATGTTGACGTCGTTGTCCTCCACTACCAGAACGTTCAGGTCGCCGAGTGCGGCGGTGTCGAGCCCGGCGAAGTCGGATGCCGAAGGCTGGTGCGCAGACGGCGGCAAGGGCAACTCGGCCCAGAAGACACTGCCCTGCCCGGGCACGCTGTCTGCGCCCACGGCACCGCCCATGAGTGCGGCCAGTTCGCGGCAGATGGACAGACCCAGGCCGGTGCCGCCGAAGCGCCGCGTGGTGGATTCGTCGGCCTGGCTGAACGGCAAGAACAGCCGTTGACGGGTCGCGTCGTCAAAGCCTGGTCCGGTGTCGTGTACCGCCAGCCGCACCTTCGACCCGGCAGCACGCTCGATGCGGATCTGCACCGAGCCCGTGGCCGTGAACTTCAGCGCGTTGTTGATGAAGTTGGCCAGGATCTGGCGCACCCGCAGCGGGTCGCCCTCGACCACCTCGGGCACCCCAGGGTCGATGTGAAGGCTGAAGTCGAGTTCGCTGGCGCGCGACAGCACGCTGAACGAGCGGTGCAGCGAGCGCGCCAGGTGGTGCAGGTCCATGGGCGTGACTTCGATGTCGAGCCGCCCCGCCTCGATCTTGGAGAGGTCGAGAATGTCGGAGACGATGGACGACAGGCTCTGGGCGCTGTCGGCCATCAGGTCGAGGTACTCGCGCCGACGCTGCCGGCTGCCCGCGCCCTGCTGCAGCAGGCGCGCCAGACCCAGCAACGCGTTCAGCGGCGTGCGCAGTTCATGGCTCATGTTGGCCAGGAACTGGCTCTTGGCGCGACTGGCCTGTTCGGCGCGGTTGCGGGACTCCTCGAGGCGGCGCGTCAACTGCATGCGCTCGGTGATGTCCTCGCAGATCCACAGCGTCCCGCCGTCGGCGCCGCGCTCGGGCTCCACCGCCTGGGCCAGCAGGCGCAGCGCACGCGTGGTGCCGTCGGGCCGGACCATGTCGGGCAACTCCAGTTCCACCGGCTCACCGCGGGCCAGGCCCGGGCCGATGCGGCGCCCGATGTCCGCGTAGAGCTCGTCGCTGGACCACACCCCGCGGCCGGGCTGCCCGGCCAGGCGGCCCGGCACCCAGCCGAAGATGCGGTCGAAGGCCGGGTTGGTGTGGACGAAAGTGCGGTTGCGGGTCAGCGCCACGCCCACGGGCACCTGCTTGAACATCAGCTCGTGCTCCATCCGCACCGGCCCGATGTCGCGGCGCCGGCAGGTGATGAGCTGTAGGTAGCTGGGCCCGCCGCTGGCATCCAGCACCGTGGCACGGGCCGACGAGCGCAGGCTGCTGCCTTCGCGCGTCCGTACGGCGATCACGTGCTCCGCCACGCCGCCGGCGGCCGCGTCGGTGATGAACTGCTCCATCACGGCGACGTCGGGCCACCAGCCACCTTGCTGGGGCGTGCTGCCGATCACCTCGTGCGGCGCGTAGGCCAGCGTCTCGAAGAACACCCGATTGACCTCGACCAGGCGGCGCGAAGGCAACTCGATCAGTACCGCCGCTTCGTTCAGCAGCGACGTGGTGCTGGCAAACACCCTGACCAGTTCCGGCACCTTGTCGCTCATGTGGGACCTACCGTTTCGAGACGGCGTTCGGCGAGCGCCGCCTACAGCGCGTCGCGCCCGGCCAGCAACTGGCGGGCGATGGTGCGGCGCTGGATCTCGGCGGTGCCGTCGGGGATGCGCATCACGCGAGCGAAGCGGTAGCCTTCCTCGATGCGCAGTTCGTTGGTCAGGCCCATCGCGCCGTGCACCTGGATGCTGCGGTCCATCACCCGGCCCAGCATCTCGGTGGAGAAGGCCTTGACCATGCTGACCTGCGCGGTGGCCGGCAGACCCTGGTCGATGCGCCAGGCGCAGTTCTGGATCATCGACTTGGCGGCGTAGATGTCCATGGCGCTGTCGGCCAGCATGAACTGCACCGCCTGATGCTCGGCGATCGGCACGCCCGAGGTCTTGCGCACCTTGGCGTATTCGATGGCCTGGTCCAGCGCCCAGCGCGCCAAGCCAAGACAGGTGGCGGCCATGCCCATGCGCCCGGCGTTCACGCCGTCCATGGCGACCGCCAGGCCGCGGCCGACGGCGCCGAGCCGGTGGTCGTCGCGCACGCGCACGCCGTCCAGCGCCACCACGCCGGTGTCGCCGCCCAGGTGGCCGACGGTGTTGATCAGGCGCGGCACCGAGAAGCCCGGCGTGCGCGTGTCGACGAAGAAACCGGTGACGCCACCCTTGTGCTGCGCTGCGGCCTCGGGGTCGGTCAGCGCGAACACCATGGCGTGGTCGGCATAGGGCGAATTGGTGATCCACTGCTTGGTGCCGTTGAGCACCCAGTGATCGCCCTCGCGCACGGCGCGGGCTTTCATCGCGAACACGTCGGAGCCGGCGTCGGGCTCGCTGAGCGCAAAGCACAGCGTCTTGTCGCCGCTGGCAATGCCGTCGCGGTAGCGCTCGAAGACGCCGGCGTCCAGGTGGCGCAGCACCGGCGACAGGCCGTTGGTGAAGGGCGACGGCAGCACCACGGTCTGGATCAGCGGTCGCCCTGGGCCGAAGCGGTGGTTGATGGCCTCCTGCACATGGGCCATCACCTGCGCGCCCTGGCCGGCGCCGCCGAGCTTCTCGTCGCCGAACAGGTTGTAGTAGCCGAGTTCGGCCGAGCGCATGCGCACTTGGCGGCGCAGCGCCAGCGCCTCGGGCACGTAGCGGCCGTCGGCCTGGAACAGGGTGCGCTCGCTGCCCAGCACGGCCTGGTGCCGGGCCTCGAGCGGCAGCACCTCGCGCTCGATGAAACGCAGCACGGCCTCGGCGATGGCCGTGGTGTCGGGGTCGATGTCGAAGTTCATGCAGGCGCGCCGGGTCAGGCCAGCTTGAACTTGGGCAGCGTGATGTCGTCGGTGACGGCGTCGAAATGCACCGTCACCCGCTGGCCGATGCGCACCGCCTCGACATCGTCGATGACGATGTTGGTCAGCATGCGCGCGCCTTCGTCGAGGTCGATCACGGCCACCACGTAGGGCGCGTCGGCCTTGAACGCCGGGCCGGCCGGGCGCCGCGCGATGGTGAAGCTGTAGATGCTGCCGGTACCGCGGGCGTCGGCCCAGTCCAACGCGTCGGAATGGCAGTGCGGGCACAGCGCGCGCGGGTAGAAGTGGTGCCGTCCGCAATCGCGGCAGCGCTTCAGGATCAGGCGCTTGTCCTTCAGCGCCGACCAGTAAGGTGCGCTTTCGGGGTCGACTACAGGCAGGGGCTTGTCGTACATGGTGGTCATCTGCTGCTCAGCGGGTGGACAGGATGCAGGTGGCGCCGCTGGACAGCGTGCCGCCGGTGCCGTGGACGAGGGCGGTGACGGCATCCTTGATCTGCCGCTCGCCGCACTCGCCGCGCAACTGGCGCACGGCCTCGATCAGCAAAAAGATGCCGTACATGCCGGGGTGGGCGTAGGACAGTCCGCCGCCGTTGGTGTTGAGCGGGAACGGGCCGCCCGGCGCCGTGCGCTGGCCGGCGACGAAGGCCCCGCCCTCGCCGCGCTTGCAGAAGCCCAGCGCCTCGAGCGTGAGCAGCACGGTGATGGTGAACGAGTCGTAGAGCTCCACCACGTCGATGGCCTCGTGGCCGATGCCGGCCATCGCGAAGGCCTCGCGTCCGGCCACCTCGGCGGCCGTCAGGCGTGCCAGGTCGGGCATCGCGGCGATGGTCCAGTGGGTGTGCGCCTCGCCGTAGCCGCGCACGTGCACGGCCTTGCGGCCCAGCGCCTTGGCGTGCGCCGCGCTGGTCATGACGATGGCGCCGCCGCCGTCGGTGACCAGGCAGGCGTCCAGCAGGTGCAAGGGGTCCGAGATCATCGGGCTCTTCAGCACGTCGTCGATCGACAGCGGCCCGCGGTTCGTCGCGCCCGGGTTCAGCGCCGCCCACTTGCGCGTGGCCACCGCAATCTCGGCCAGGTGTTCCGAGGTTGTGCCGAACTCGTGCATGTGGCGCATCGCCGCCAGCGCGTAGCCGCCCACCGGCGTGGGCATGCCCCAGGGCGTCTCGTACTGCATGGTCAGCACCGAAGGCCGCCCGGCCAGGTTGCGGCTGGCCTCGCTGCGCTGCAGGCTGCCGTAGGTGATCAGCGCCACCTCGCAGCGCCCGGCCTCGATGGCCATGGCCGCGTGTGCGACATGGGCCTCGAAAGCCGAGCCGCCGATGTTGGTGCCGTCGACGAAACGCGGCACGATGCCCAGGTACTCGGACAGCGTGACCGTGGCCAGTTGCCCAGGCCCGGGCACCCCCCACATGCCGGCCGTGAGCAGGCCGTCGACCTCGCGCATCGGGATGCCGGCGTCGGCCAGCGCGTCGCGCGCGGCCAGTGCCTGCAGTTGCAGCACCGACATCGGCGTCAGCACCTTGCCGTCTTTTAAGGCTACGTCGGCGACCCCGACGATCACCGCTTCAGGTTTGCCCATCGACCTCGAACTCCTTCAAAATGCCATAGAACCAAACAACCGTTAGGTCACACGATAGGACGAAAATGAAAACGCTTCAAGATCGGATTGCCCTTGTCACCGGCGCCACGGCCTACATCGGCCGCGCCGCAGCGCAGGAACTGGCGCAACGCGGCGCACTGGTGGTCGTCAACGGCCGAAACGCCCACAACGGCCAAGCCGTGGTCGACGAGATCCACAGCGCCGGTGGCCGCGCCGAATTCGAAGCCGCCGACCTGACGGACCGCGATGCGGTGCAGGCAATGGTCGGGCGCATCGTGCAGCGCCACGGCCGGCTCGACGTGCTGGTGGCCAGCGGCGCCGGCGCCAGCAGCGACTCGCTGGCCTTCAAATTGTTCATGGAGATGGAAGGCGCCGACTTCGAGACCTACATCCGTTCGCACTGGCTGACCCGCGCGCACGCCATCCAGGCCGCGGCGGCGGCGATGCGCGCGCAGCGCCACGGCAAGATCGTGGCCATCGGCACCGATGCCGGGCGCGTGGCCACGGTGGGCGAATCCTTCATCGGTGGCGCCACGGGCGGCATGATGCAGATGTGCCGCGTGCTGGCGCGCGAACTCGGGCGCGACGGCATCCGCATCAACGCCGTGGCGATGAGCTATATCTGGGACGCCGAGCCGCGCTGGGGCGGCGGCTCGCCGGCACTGGCCGGTGCGCACGGCCAGGGGATGATCGACAACCTGAGAAAGCGCATGCTGTTTCCGGTGCACTGCGCCGACATCGCCCAGGCCGCGGCGTTTTTCGCCGGCCCGGAGTCGGATGCCATCACCGGCCAGACGCTGAGCGTCAACGGCGGGCTGAGCACACCGGGCTGACATGGCCGTCAGGCTGCGGCATGCGCGGCCTTGACCGCCGCACGGTCGGTGCTGCCGGCGGCCGTCTTCGGCAGCGCGGCGACGAAGACGACGTGCTTGGGCTTCTTGTAGCGTGCGATGCGCTGGCCGACGAACTCGATCAGCGCCTCGGCCGCCAGCGTCTGGCCGGGCTTGAGCACGCAGACCACCTTGATCGCCTCGCCCCACTGCGCGTCCGGCACCCCGAACACGACCGCCTCGCTCAGTGCCGGGTGCTCGAGCAGCGCACGCTCGACCTCGGCCGGGTAGACGTTTTCGCCGCCTGGCTTGATCAGTTCCTTGGCTGCCGAGCGGCCGATGTACCAGAGGTAGCCGTCGGCGTCGAAACGGCCCATGTCGCCCGTGTGATGCCAGCCGCCGCGGAAGGTGAAGGCGTTGTCGGCCTCGCAGTTCCAGTAGCCGTTGAAGACCATCGGCCCGCGCACCACGATCTCGCCGGCAATGCCTGGTGCGACGGGCCGGTCTTCGTCGTCGACGACGGCCACGGTGTGCTGCTCGACCGGAAGGCCCGCGCTGCCGGGCCGGTCGGCATAGGGGGAGGTCGATACCGAGCCCGAGGTCTCGGTCTGGCCATAGGCGACCCAGAAGCTGGCGTGCGGGCAGGCGGCGGCGAAGCGCGCCAGCGTGTCCGGCGCATCGATGCCCGTCATGATGCGCAGGCCCAGGAGCTTGGACCCGGCGGCCGCAGCGGCGTCGAGCACCGCGCCCAGCATCGGCGGGAACGAACCCATGACGCTGCCGCGCTGTTCGTCGATGAGTGCCACGACGGCCTTCGGATCGAATCGCGGCAGCAGCACCGTGGCGCCGGCGGCGGCCATCAGGGCCAGCGTCATGCCGATGCCGGCGAGGTGGAACAGGGGCAGCACACCCACCTGCACGTCGGCGGAAGTCAGGTTCCACGCGTGCACCGACTTGGTCGCCGCGGCCAGCAAGCCGCGGTGCGACAGCAGCGCGCCGCGTGGCCGCCCGCCGACGGCGGCGGTGTGCACGATCAACAGCCCGGCATCGTCAGCGATCGCCGCCGGCGTCGGGGCAGCGCGCTCCAGGTACAGGCCTGCCAGCGCCGACCAGCCCGTGCCGGCATCCGCGCCGGGGCCGGTGGTGTACTTGCGCACCCCTGCCAGTTCGGCGCCGGCCACCAGTGGCTGCATGTCCGGCGCAGCGATCAGCAGCTTGGGCGTGGTGTCCGACAGCACATAGGCCACTTCCTCGGCGGAAAGGCGCCAATTGATCGGCACCACGATGGCACCCAGACGGGCCGCGGCGCCGATGAGGTCGACATAGGCCTGCCCGTTGTGCGCCAGGATGGCGACCCGATCGCCCGCCGTGAGCCCTGCATCCGCCAAGCCAGCAGCCAGGCTGGCAGCGCGCGCAGCGTACTGTGCATGGGTTATGGCCTGCCCGTCGGCGACGAAGGCAGTGCAATTGCCGTGCAGCAGGGTGTTGCGTTCGATCTGGTCGTGAAGGCTGAAGGATCTTAGGGTCACGGCGCTCGTTCTCCGTTGGCGGCTGACAAAGTGGTGGCGGGCTCGGGCGAAGCCGGCGAAGCCGACGTCGACGGTGGCATGACCTCACGCAGGAAGTCGATCAGCGTGGCCGTGAAAGCATCGTTGGCGTCGCCTGCCACCATGTGCCCGGCGCCGGCCAGCGCGACGAACCGGGCCTGCGGAAACGTCTGCTGGAACTGCTCTGCACCCTCCGGGCTGATGACGTCGCTGCGCGCGCCGCGCACCAACATCAGCGGGCCCGCATACTGCTCCAGCGCGCGCTCGAAGAACGCCGGGTCGTTGCGGTGGTTGTGGTTCTCGTCGTTCATCAGCCGTTGGTCCCAGTGCCAGGTCCAACGTCCGGCCTGATTCAGTCGCAGGTTCTTCTGCAAGCCACGCGGGTGGGCCATGACCGGCCGGCCCCGGTAGCTGGCGATGTGGCGCGCAGCATCTTCCAGCGTCGCGAAGCCCTCCGGATGCGCGCGCATGAACTCGACGATGCGGTCGACGCCCTTGGACTCGACGCGCGGCGCAATGTCCACCAGGGACAGGGCGGCAATGGCCGGTGCGTCGCTGCGCGCGCTCATCGCCATGCTGATCATGCCGCCCAGCGAAGCACCCACCAGGGCGAGCGGCGAGCCCAGCGTGCGGCAGAAGCGGGCCATGTCGCGCGACAGGGTCTCGATGCGGTAGTCCCCGTTCGGCGACCAGGCCGACTCGCCATGCCCAGGCAGGTCCAGCGCGAGGGTTCGCCAGCCGGCCTTCGCCATGGCCAGCGCCGTGCCGCCCCAGGCATGCCGGGTCTGGCCACCGCCGTGCAGCAGCAGCACGGTGGGCGCAGCCTCGGGCCCGGCAACATCGGCAACCCACGAACCGCCGTCGAACCCGGAGAACTCGCGACGCTCAGCCGAGTCCATGGAGCCGACGCGTCAAGAGCGCCCCTTGGTTGCGCGGCCAAGCTCTTGCCCGCGACTCTCGTGATTCGACGATGCACCTCGGAGACGACACTCGATGACTGCCGTGATCATTCATCAGTAGACAAACAGCGACTTGCCTGGGCGAATCATGGTCAGCTCGACGTAGCGCCCGCCGTGATGCTGGCCGGGCGCAAAGCTCAATTGATAGCCATTCAGGTCCATGCTGCGGCTGTTTTGGACTGCCGTGATGAACCGTTCGCGCGTCGGCTCGGGGCCTGCAAGCAGCAGCGCCTTCGCGAATGCCTTGGCCGAGACGAACCCGGTCATCGCTGCGTATCCCATGTGAGCATCCTTCCCGGCGGCCTTCATCAGCGTTCTGAACTCTTTCGACAGAGGAGACTTCTCGAGGAACGGCGCCGGCATCGTCTGGGCGACCACGATCCCGGCGGCCTGTTGTCCGAGCTCGCGCACGAGTTGATTGGTGTCAGCCACCGAAAGCGTCAGCACTTGCGCAGCGGTGTCCAATTTTCTGAATTCGCGCGTGAACTCAATCGTCGCCTTGCCGGCCATCATGACCAGCACCGCCTGCGGTTTGGCTCGCGCTATCGTCTGCGCCGCGGCGATGGCATCGCGCGCATCCGTCTCGATCGAAGCCGCGACCACAGGAGCCATCTGACGCTTCTTCAGCGCAGCTTCTGCGCCCGCCAGTCCATCTTTGCCAAACGGATTGTTTTGGTACGCCACGGCTATGGACTTGTGGCCGATGGTCGTCAGATGCTGAACCATCTTCTCGGCTTCAGCGCCATATGACGCCATGACCGTGAACAGGTATCGATTGTGTTCGCGGCGCAAACTGTCTGCGCCGGTGAATGCGGCAAACATCGGCACCCGGCGTTCGGTGAGCAAGGGCAGCACCGCCCCGACGCCGGGGGTGCCAAGACTGCCGACCAGCATGAAGACGCCGTCTTCGTCCAGCATCTTCTTGGTGTTGGCCAGCGCCCGCGGCACGGTATAGCCATCGTCCATGTGAACCAGCTTGATGCTGCGGCCGTGAACACCACCCCGCCGGTTGACGTCCTCCAGGCCGACCTTGAATCCTTCGCTGTAGTCGATGCCAATGGCACCCAGAGGCCCAGTGACGGAAACGCTCTGTCCGATGAGGACGCTCTGCGCCGTCACGCCGGTCTCGGCGATTGCTGACTGCGCATAAAGAAGCGCCGCACCCGCGGCGATCACCGCCGCAGCCTCCCGCAGAGCACCAGCCACCCTCGCTGAACAACGCCATGCCGCTTTCCGCAACCAAGATGGATAGACCCGTTCACCTGATCCTCGCGGCATGGAAACTCCTTGTTGGATCAACACAGATGAGGTGTTGAAGGTGAAGGGTTAGGGGCGCCGCCCGACATCCGCCTCGAAGTCGGCGCTCCCGGTGTGCTGCATCCACCTCCGGTAGTTGGGGTAAAGGCGCTCGAAGGCCTGCAGCATTTCTTCTCGCGGCACGTCGGCGCAAGCGCCACGGTCGTTGATGTACTCCATGTGGCGCCGGCCTTGGTTGTCGAACTCGTGGAAGATCGAATCGGCGCTGCCGTCGAATTCCAGCGGCTTGACGCCGGCCTTCTGGCACAGGCTCAGGTTGAAGGCCGGCGTGGCCTTGAGCCAGCGGCCGTCGATCAGCATCTCGGTGTAGCCGTGGTAGGCGAACACGTCGCTCTGCATCATCTCGCGCAGCCGCGGGCTGGTGAGGTGGTTGCGCACGTCGGCAAAGCCCAGGCGGGCCGGCACACCGAGCACGCGCGCCGCCGCCGCCAGCAAGGTCGCCTTGGGCACGCAGAAGCCGCGCCCGCTTTCCACCACCTGGCTGGCCTTGAGGCCGGCCTCCGACATGTCGAAGTGATACGGGTCGTAGCGGAAGCCGTCGCGCACGGCGTAGTAGAGCTTGACGCCAATCTCACGCGGCGTCATCGCGGCGTCGGCATGGGCATGCGCGAACGCCTGCACCGCCGGATGGTCGCTGTCGATGAAACGCCCCGGCGCCAGGCATTCGGCAAGGGGGACGGCGGGATTGTGGGCAGCGGCAGTCATGTCTGGACCTGATGAGTTCTGCAGGAGTGGGCGACGGGCATCGCACCGCCCACCACCGGCGGCCACCCGGGCGGTGGAAACCCTAGGGGTCGAGCGATCGTCGCAGGGCAAAGATCGACTATATCATCGAACGTACGTTAGTTAGCTGTAGGATGCCGACTTTGCCATGAACGCCCCTTCCGCATTCACGACCCTCCTCTCGCCGCTGCGCCTCGGTGCCCACACCGTGCGCAACCGCACCCTGATGGGTTCGATGCACACCGGCATCGACGGGCTGGACCGTGGCGTCGAGCGGCTCGCCGCCTTCTACGCCGAACGTGCACGCGGCGGCGCCGGATTGATCGTGACCGGCGGCTACGCCATGAACGTGGAGGCCATGCTCGACGACCACGGCCCGCAGCTCATGACGTCGGAACAAGCCCTGGCCTTGCGGCCCATCCCGCAAGCCGTGCATGCCGAAGGCGGCAAGATCATCCTGCAGGTGCTGCATACCGGACGCTATGGCAAGACGGCGCAACTCGTCGGCGCGTCCAACATCCCCTCTCCCATCAACCGCCGCGTGCCGCGCACCCTGAGCACCGCCGAGGTCTGGCAAACGATCGACGACTTCGTCAACTGTGCCGAACTGGCGATGCAGGCCGGCTTCGACGGCGTCGAGGTGATGGCCTCCGAAGGCTATTTCATCAACCAGTTCACCACCACGCGCTGCAACAACCGCAGCGACGAGTTCGGCGGCAGCATGGCCAACCGGCATCGCCTGCCGGTGGAGATCGTGCGCCGCACGCGCCAGCGGCTGGGGCCCGACGCCCTGATCATGTACCGCCTGTCGGCGCTCGACCTGGTCGAGGGCGGCGCGCCGGCGCACGAGGTCATCGCGCTGGCCCAGGCCATCGAGGCCGCCGGCGCCGACGTCATCAACACCGGTTTCGGCTGGCACGAGGCCAAGGTCCCGACCATCGCCTACCTGGTGCCGCGCGCCGCCTTTCGTTTTGCCGCGGCACGCATCAAGCGCGCCATCGGCATCCCGCTGATCATCAGCAACCGCATCAACGCCCCGGACGTGGCCGAGGACATCCTGGCCAGCGGCGACGCGGACATGGTGTCGATGGCGCGGCCCTTCCTGGCCGACGCCGACTTCGTGCGCAAGGCAGCGGCCGGTCGCCCGGAGACCATCAACACCTGCATCGCCTGCAACCAGGCTTGCCTTGACTTCATCTTCACCGGCCAGCCCACGTCCTGCCTGGTCAACCCGCGCGCCGGGCGCGAGCTGGAATTCCTGCAGATGCCCTCGCCCAAGGCCAGGCATCGCGTCGCGGTCGTCGGCGCCGGGGCGGCCGGGCTGGCCTGCGCGGTGACCGCAGCGGAGCGCGGCCACGAGGTGACGCTGTACGAGGCCGCGCCGTCCATCGGCGGCCAGCTCAATCTGGCCCGCGCGGTGCCGGGCAAGGAAGAGTTCCACGAGCTGGTGCGCTACTTCGAAGCCCGCGTCGCGCAGGAGGGCGTGCAACTGCGCCTCGGTCAGCGGCCGGCCGCGGCCGAACTGGCGGCGGCGAAGTTCGACCACATCGTGGTCGCCACCGGCGTGCGTCCGCGAACCCCGCAGATCGAAGGCCTGGGCCATCCCAAGGTGATCGGCTATGCCGACCTGCTGTCCGGGCGCAAACAGGCGGGCCGTCGCGTGGCCATCATCGGCGCGGGCGGCATCGGCTTCGACGTCGCCGAGTACCTGCTGCACGAGCTGGCGCCCAACGGTGCCGATCACGGCGCCGACAACGGCTCCGCCGTTGTCGTCGATGCCTTCTTCTCCGAGTGGGGCGTCGACACCGCACCCGACGCGCCCGGCGGCCTGAAGCCGCCTCAGCCACCCCGGCCGCTGCGCAGCGTCACGCTGCTGCAGCGCAAGCCGGAAAAGCCCGGCCGCACGCTGGGCCTGTCGACCGGCTGGGCGCTGCGCGCCCGGCTCGAACAGCGCGGGCTGCAGACCCTGTCGGGCTGCACCTATGAACGCATCGACGACGCCGGGCTGCACCTGCGCGTCGGCACCGAGGCCCGCGTGCTGGACGTCGACACCGTCGTCATCTGCGCCGGGCAGGAGTCCGAGGCCACGCTGGCCGACGCCTTGCGCAGCCAGGGCCTGGCACCCCAGGTCATCGGCGGCGCCGAGCTTGCCGCCGAACTCGATGCACTGCGTGCCATCGACCAGGGCACACGCCTGGCCATGAGCTTCTAGATCCAGAGACCAAGACCCATGGACTTCAGCGACAACCGCGAACACGAATCCATCCGCGAGGCCATCGGCCGCATCTGCGCCAACTTCGGCGACGACTACTGGCTGCAGCGCGACCGCGACGGCGGCTTCCCCCATGAGCTGTACAACGCGCTGGCCGCCGGCGGCTGGCTGGGCATCTGCATGCCGACGGAGTACGGCGGCAGCGGCATGGGCATCACCGAAGCGACGGTCATGATGACCGCCATCGCGCGCTCGGGCGCCGGGCTGTCGGGGGCTTCGTCGGTGCACATGAACATCTTCGGCCTGCAGCCGGTGGTCGTGTTCGGCAGCGATGCGCAGAAGCGCCGCATGCTGCCGCCGCTGATCGCCGGCAAGGACAAGGCCTGCTTCGCCGTCACCGAACCCAACACCGGCCTGAACACCACCAAGCTCAAGACGCGCGCTGAACGCCGGGGCGACCACTACATCCTGTCAGGCCAGAAGGTGTGGATCTCCACCGCCCAGGTGGCCAACAAGATGCTGATCCTGGCGCGCACCACCCCCGCCGAGGACTGCCCGAAACCGACCTTCGGCCTGAGCCTGTTCTACACCGACCTCGACCGCCAGTTCGTCGAGGTGCGCGAGATCGAGAAGATGGGCCGCAAGGCGGTCGACTCCAACCAGCTCTTCATCGACGGGCTGAAGGTGCCGGTCGAAGACCGCATCGGCGAGGAAGGCCGTGGCTTCGAGTACATCCTGCACGGCATGAACCCCGAGCGCATCCTGATCGCCGGCGAGGCTGTCGGCCTGGGCCAGGCGGCGCTGGAGCGGGCCGTCAAGTACGCCAACGAACGCATCGTCTTCGACCGCCCGATCGGCCAGAACCAGGCCATACAGCACCCGCTGGCGCAGTCGTGGATGGAACTCGAGGCGGCCTGGCTGATGGCCATGCGCGGCGCCTGGAAGTACGACCAGAAGCTGAACTGCGGCGCCGACGCCAATGCCGCCAAGTACATGGCGGCCGAGGCCGGCTTCAACGCCTGCCAGCGCGCCATGGCCACGCTGGGCGGCTTCGGCTATGCCAAGGAATACCAGGTCGAGCGCTACCTGCGCGAAATGCTGATCCCGCGCGTGGCCCCCATCAGCCCGCAGCTGATCCTGTGCTTCATCGCCGAGAAGGTGCTGGGCCTGCCCAAGTCGTATTGATCCCGTACTGATCCCGTATTGACCCGTCCCCGCCGAACAACGCACGCCATCGCACGCCGCCCCATGTCCGCCGTCATCGCCGATACAGACCGCCAGCAGCAGCTTGACATGCTGCGTTCCAGCGCCCTCGCCTTCACCAGCAGAGAGTCACCTGCATCGCGCGCGCGGGCCTTGCGCGCCAAGGCGCCGGGCTTCGACCTGCGCTTCTGGAATGCCCTGGCAACCCAAGGCTGGACCGGGTTGCTGGTGCCCGAGTCCGCAGGCGGCTACGGACAGGGCTTCGCCGAGATGGCCGAGGTGGCAACCGCTCTGGCGACACAGGCCGCACCCGAGCCCGTGACCCCGGTGCTGGTGTTCGCAGGCCGCCTGCTGCAGAGTTGCGCCGGCAGCACAACGGCGCAGGCGCTGCTCGCGGAGCTGGCCGAGGGTCGCGCGCTGCCCGCCGTGGCCTGGCAGGAGGACGCCTCCGGCGCCGCCAGCTTCGACCTTCGGGGCTGCCCTGCCGAGCCGGCTGCGGTCTGTGTGCGCGAGGGCGACCAGCTCGTGCTGCGCGGCGGCAAGCGTCACGTGCGGCCGGGCGCGGCAGCCACCGGCTACATCGTCACCGCTTCATCGTCGGAGGGCCTGGCGCTGGTCTGGCTGCCCGCGCAATGCGTGGGGCTGGTCAGGAACGTGGACCGGCTTGCCGATGGCACGTTCGCTGCGCGCCTGCAGTTCGTCAACGTCACCGTGCCAGCGGCTCACCTGCTGGCCATGGGCCCGCCCGCCACCGCTGCGCTTGCCGCGGCCTACGACGAAACGCTGGTGCTGACCGGCGTCGAACTGCTGTCGGTCGCAAGGCGGATGCTGTCGATGACGCTGGACTACCTGCGCACGCGCAAGCAGTTCGGCAAGCTGATCGGCAGCTTCCAGGCCTTGCAGCACCGCGCGGTGGACATGCTGATCCAGCAGGAACTGAGCGGCGCCCTCGTCGCCCAGGCGCTGGCCGAACTCGACCGCGGTTGCACGGGCAGCGAGCGGGCACTGCTCGCTGCCCGCGTCAAGTCGCGCTGCTCGGAGGCCGCGCTGACGATCGCCCGCGAGTCGGTCCAGCTGCACGGGGCCATCGGCGTCACGGACGACTGCGACCTGGGTCTGTACGTGCAGCGCGCGCTGGTGCTGTCGGCCTGGCTCGGCAACGCCGGCGTGCAACGCCGCCGCTTCGCGGCCCTGAGCCGCAACGCTGCACGGCAGCCGGGAGCCTCTGCATGAACACCACCGACTGGAACAGCCTGGACACCGAGGACTTCCGCGCCACGGTGCGCAGTTTCTTCGAGCACAACTACCCCGAAGCCCTGCGCTACCCCAAACGTCGCCTGCGCTGGGCCGAGATCCGCGACTGGACGCTCGAGCTTTCGGCTCAGGGCTGGCTGGCGCCGAGCTGGCCCGTGCGCTACGGCGGCATGGGTCTGGCCCCCGAGAAGCTGATCGCCTTCATCGAGGAGCAGGAACGTCACGGGGTCGCCCGCGCCCCGGACATGGGCATTTCCATGGTCGGCCCGCTGCTCATCCAGCACGGCAGCGAAGAACAACGCGCGCACTACCTGCCGCGCATCCTGTCGTGCGAAGACATCTGGTGCCAGGGCTATTCCGAGCCCAACTCGGGTTCCGACCTGGCAAGCCTGCGCACCGAGGCGGTGGAAGACGGCGACGACTTCATCGTCAATGGCCAGAAGACCTGGACCACCCTGGCCCAGGACGCCACGCACATCTTCCTGCTGGTGCGCACCGACAAGGCGGCGAAGAAGCAGGAGGGCATCAGCTTTCTGCTCGCCGACATGAAGACGCCGGGCATCACCGTGCGCCCGATCCGCAACATCGCCGGCAACGAGGACTTCTGCGAGGTCTTCTTCGACAACGTGCGCGTCCCGCGCAGCCAGCGCGTCGGCGAGCTGAACAAGGGCTGGACGATCGCCAAGGCGCTGCTCAGCTTCGAACGCATCTTCCTCGGCAGCCCCAAGCAGAGCCAGTACGCGCTGGCCCGGGTGCGCGAGGCGGCCGAACTGCTCGGCTTGTTCGACGACCCCGTGTTCACGGACCGCTACACGCAGCTGGCGCTGGACGTGGCCGATCTGGGCACGCTGTACACCCGCTTCGTCGACCAGGTCAAACGCGGCGAGACGCTGGGCCCCGACGTGTCGATGCTGAAGGTCTTCGCCACCGAGACCTATTCGCGCCTGGCCAACCTGCTGGTCGAGCTTGCCGGCGCCAGCGGCGGCATGCCGGGCGATATCGAGGTCGAGGGCGGTTGCATCGATGTGCTGACCACCTTCTACAACGCGCGGCCTGCCACCATCTACGGGGGCAGCAACGAGATCCAGCGCAATATTCTGGCCACCAACGTACTGCAGCTGCCGGCCTGACGGGCCTGATCAACGGGCGCATCGTCGCCCATGCACTTCATTCAACGACACAGGAGCAAGGAACCATGAACAAAGGCACCATGCTGGAAGGCAAAGTGGCCGTAATCACCGGCTCGGGTCGCGGCATCGGCCGCGACATCGCGCTGCAGATGGCGGCGCAGGGCGCCAAGGTCGTCGTCAACGACATCGGCGCCTCGGTCAGCGGCGAAGGCAACGACGCCAGCCCCGGGCAGCAGGTGGTCGACGAGATCAAGGCCGGCGGCGGGCAGGCCGCGCTGAGCACCGACAGCGTCTCGGAGTGGACTTCCGCCAACCGCATCGTTCAGTGCGCGCTGGACAGCTTCGGCCACATCGACATCGTCGTCAACAACGCCGGCATCCTGCGCGACCGCATGTTCTTCGCCATGTCGGTCGACGAGTGGAAGGCGGTGATCGACGTCCACCTGAACGGGTGCTTTTATGTCTCGCGTGCCGCAGCGCCGCACTTCAAGACCCAGCAGTCGGGCGCCTACGTGCACATGACCTCGACCTCGGGCCTGATCGGCAATCTGGGCCAGGCCAACTACGGTGCGGCCAAGCTCGGCATCGTGGCCCTGTCGCGCTCGATCGCGGGCGACATGAAGCGCTACAACGTGCGCTCCAACTGCATCTCGCCCTTCGCCTGGAGCCGCATGATCGGCTCGATCCCCACCGACACGCCGGACCAACAGGCGCGCGTCGAGAAGCTCAAGAAGCTCGGCACGGAGCAGATCGCCCCGGTGGCCGCCTTCCTGGCCAGCGATGCCGCCGCCGACGTGACGGCGCAGATCTTTGCCGTGCGCGGCAACGAGATCTTCCTGATGAGCCAGCCGCGCCCGGTGCGCGGCATGCACACCTCGGAAGGCTGGACGCCCGAGACCATCGCCGAGCGCGTGCTGCCGGCGATGAAGCCCAACTTCTTCCCGCTCGAGAGCTCGAACATCGTGTTCTCGTGGGATCCGGTCTGACCGAGCGTCACCATGGCAATCGACTACGACAAGCTGATGGCATGGCCTTTCGAGGACGTGCGCCATCGTTACACCCAGCGCGACACGATGCTCTACGCCCTGGGCATCGGCCTGGGCGCGGACCCGGTGGACGAGACCGAACTGCGTTTCGTCTATGAGAAGAACCTGCTCGCGCTGCCGACGCTGCCGGTGGTGCTCGGCGGCCCCGGGATGTGGATCCGCGACCCAGCTACCGGCGTCGATGCGGTGCGCCTGGTGCATGGCGAACAGAGCGTCGTGTTGCACGCGGTGCCGGCACCCGAGGGCGAGGTGATCGGCCGCACGCGCATCACCGGCATCGTCGACAAGGGCGCCGACAAGGGCGCGCTGATCTACACCGAGCGCGATGTCACCGACGCCGCGACCGGCAAGCTGATCGCCACGCTGGGATCGACCACCTTTTGCCGCGCCAATGGCGGCTTCGGTGGGCCGGCGGGGCCGGTCAAACCTGTGCACCCGATGCCCGAAGGCGAGCCCGCACTGACCGAGGACCGCGCCACGCTGCCCAGCGCCGCACTGATCTACCGACTCTCGGGCGACTACAACCCGCTGCACGCCGAACCCGCCATCGGCCGCGCCGCCGGTTTCGAGCGCCCGATCCTGCACGGCCTGTGCACCTTCGGCATCGCCGGTTGGGCCATCACCAAGCGCCTGTGCGATGGTGACCCTTCGCGCCTGGCATCGATCGAAACGCGCTTCTCGTCGCCGGTTTACCCCGGCGAGACGATTCGCACCGAGATGTGGCTCGATGGCAAGACGGTTTCGTTTCGAGCCCGCGTCGTCGAGCGCGATGTCGTCGTGCTCAACAACGGCCGCGCGACGCTGCGCTGAGCCGCAGACGCTTCTTCCTTTTTCCTTTCTTCGTTTTCTTTTTGACAGGACTTCAGCATGAACTACTCCGACTTCCAATTCCTCCAGTTCGACCACAAGCCCAACGGCGTCCTGGTGATCACCATCAACCGCCCCGAGGTGATGAACGCCACCAACGCGCGTCTGCACTGGGAGCTGACCAAGGTGTGGGGCGTGGCCAACGACGACGTGAAGACCAAGGTGGTCGTCATCACCGGCGCCGGCGACAAGGCGTTCTCGGCCGGCGGCGATCTGAGCTGGGTGACCGACATGGTCGGCAACCCTTCGGCCATCGGCAACGTGATGAACGAGGCCTCGGACATCGTCTACAACGTGATGGCCTGCGACAAGCCGGTGATCTCGGCGATCAACGGCGTCGCAGTCGGCGCCGGCCTGGCCGTGGCCATGATGGCCGACATCAGCATCATCGCCGAAGAGGCCAAGATCACCGATGGTCACGTCAAGCTCGGCGTGGCCGCCGGTGACCATGCCGCGATCTGCTGGCCGCTGCTGTGCGGCATGGCCAAGGCCAAGTACTACCTGATGACGGCCGAGTTCGTGTCCGGCAAGGAAGCCGAGCGCATCGGCCTGGTGAGCCTGTGCGTGCCGCGCGCGCAGCTGATGGACAAGGCCATGGAAGTGGCCAACAAGCTGGCCTCGGGCAGCCAGCAGGCGATCCGCTTCACGAAGCGCTCGCTCAACGGGTGGATGAACATGGCGCGCCCGATCTTCGAGAGCTCGCTGGCCATGGAGATGCTGTGCTTCTTCGGCGACGACGTGAAGGAAGGCGTGGCCGCAGTGCGCGAAAAGCGCGCCGCGAACTTCCCGTCGGCCAAGGTCTGAGCCCACCGCAGCACAGCATCACGTCACAGGAGTCACGCATGGATTTCGCTCTCACCCAGGAACAACGCATGGTCTACGAGTACGGCGACCGTGTGTCGCAGCGCTTCGACCACAAGTACTGGAAGGCCTACGCCGAGAAGAGCGAACCGCCGGCCGAGCTGTACCAGCAGATCACCGACGACGGTTTCCTCGGCATCATGGTGCCCGAGGCCTACGGCGGTGCCGGCCAGGGCATGACCGAGATGCTGCTGTTCATGGAGGGGCTGGCCAACAACGGCATCCCGCTGCTGAACCTGGTGGTCGGCCCCACCATGACCATGGGCCTGCTGGCCAAGCACGCCAGCGAGACCATGAAGCGCCGCCTGCTGCCGGGCGGATGCGCCGGCGACATCAAGTTCTGCTTCGCCATCACCGAGCCCAACGCCGGTTCGAACTCGATGGAGATCACCAGCATCGCGAAAACGGACGGCAAGGGCGGCTTCCGCCTCACCGGCCAGAAGGTCTTCATCACCGACGCCAACCGCGCCGACTACGCGATGGTCGTCACACGCACCACGCCGCGCTCGGACGTGAAGAAGAAGACCGACGGCTTCACCATCTTCATGGTCGACATGAAGAAGAAGGGCATCAGCATGACGCTGATCCCGGTCGCCTTCCCGGTGCCTGAAACGCAGTGGCAGGTGTTCTTCGACGACGTGCCGCTGACCGAGGACGACGTGCTGGGCGAGGTGGACAAGGGCTTCGGCATCCTGTTCGACACGCTCAACCCGGAACGCATCATCCTGTCGGGCATGTGCACCGGCATCGGCCGCTTCGCGCTGAAGAAGGCGGTGGCCTACGCCAACGAGCGCAAGGTGTTCAACAAGACACCGATCGGCGCCTACCAGGGTGTGCAGCATCCGCTGGCGATCGCCCGCAGCGAGATCGAGATGGCCTCGCTGATGGCGCTGAAGGCGGCATGGGCCTTCGACCAGGGCCAGCCGGCGGGCGAGTTCGCCAACATCGCGAAGTACGCCGGTGCCGAGGCCGGAATCCACGCCGTTGATGCCGCCATCCAGACGCACGGCGGCAACGGTTTCACCAAGGAATACGGCATCTACGACCTGTATGGCCTGGTGCGTCTGTTGCGCACGGCACCGCTGAACCGCGAGATGGTGCTGAACTACATCGCCGAACATGTGATGGGGCTTCCGCGCTCGTACTGAGACCATCGACGCACGGCCGCCATGGTGCCGCCGCGCGGACCCCGAGAAGAACCTGCAGGAGATCACCATGTCACTCAGTCGCAGACAGCTCCTGCACGCCCTCACCGTGGCGGGTTCGACGGCGTTGACCTGGCGCGGCGCCTCGGCCCAGGACATCTACCCGAGCAAGTCGCTGCGCTTCGTCGTTCCCTTCGCCCCCGGCGGCCCGGCCGACATCGTCAGCCGCCTGGTCGGCACACGGCTGCAGGAGCAACTCGGGCAACCGGTGGTGATGGAAAACGTGCCTGGTGCAGGCAGCACGCTCGGAGTGGGCCGCTTGGCCAAGATGCCCGCCGACGGCTATGCCATCGGCTTCGCCCATACCGGCTCGATGGCCATCGGGCCGCAGCTCTACAAGAACGTCGGCTACGACCCGCTGCGCGACCTGGCGCCGATCGCCCGGCTGTGCAACTACGTCAACCTGCTCGTCGTCAATGCCAACAGCCCCTATCGCACGCTGGCCGACCTGCTGGCTGCGGCGAAGGCCACACCCGGCGCGTTGACCTACGGCTCGGCGGGCATCAGTTCATCCAACCACCTCTCGGGTGAGCTGCTGGCCATGAAGGCGGGCGTGTCGATGACCCACGTCCCCTACCGCGGCAGCGCCCTGGCAATGAACGAACTGCTCGGCGGCGGGCTGCAGTTCATGTTCGACGCGCCCAACACCTCGACCCCGCTGCTGCAAGCGGGCAAGCTGCGGGCCCTGGGCACGACGGGCCGGGGACGACATCCCAAGTTCCCGGACCTGCCGACCGTCGCCGAAGCGGTCCCCGGTTACGAGTTCAGCGGCTGGATGGGTGTCGTGGCGCCTGCTGGCCTGCCCAGGGCGCTGCAGACGCGACTGACCGCAGAGGTCGAAAAGGCGCTGGCTGCACCCGGAACAGGCGACCGCCTGGCAGCCCTGGGCCTGGACGTCAGCTTCGGTCACCCCGACGAGGTCACGCGCACCATCACGGCCGAACTGGCGTTGTGGGGGCCGCTGATCAAGTCACTCGGTTTGCGGGTCGAGTGAGTCGTCCCTTGATGGCCCGCCGCCGAATTGCTTGAGCGCTGAACATCTTTCACAGGAGCAACCATGACCCACACGCTGAAACTCGCGCTCGCCGCGCTGCTGATCGCGCTGGGGCCGCAGGCGGCGACGGCGCAGTCCGCGAACGACTACCCGAACAGGCCCATCCGCTTCATCGCACCGATCCCGGCAGGCGGCAGCACCGACGTGCTGACCCGCGACATCGCCCGCCGCCTGCAAGAGCGCTGGGGACAGCCGACCGTGGTCGAGAACAAGCCGGGCAGCACCGGCAGCATCGGCGCCGCGCTGGTGGCGCGGGCGCCGGCCGACGGCTACACGCTGCTGCTGGTGAACTCGGGGCATGTCATCAACGGGCATGTGTACGCCAAGCTGCCGTACGACCCGATCAAGGACTTCGTTCCGGTCGTGCACGCCGCCTCGATCGCGATGGGCCTGTTCGTGCATCCCTCGGTGCCGGCCAAGAACCTGTCTGAGTTCCTGGCGCTGGCGCGCGCCAAGCCGGGCGCGCTGAGCTTCGCCACCTCGGGCAACGGCGGTGCCGGGCACCTGGGCGGCGAATCGATCAAGACCGCGACCGGCATCGACATGGTGCATGTGCCCTACCGCGGCAGCGCGCCGGCGATCGCCGACGTCGTGGCCGGCCAGGTGCCGGTGTCGATCGCCGACGTGCCGCTGGCGCGCGCGCACGTGCGCGCAGGCACCCTGCGGCCGATCGCGCTGGCCGCAGCGCAGCGCTCGGCGGCGCTGCCCGACATGCCGACCTTCGCCGAACTCGGCGTCCCGAACCTCGACTTCTCGGTCTGGGTCGGTTTTCTGGCGCCGGCCGGCACACCCAAAGCGATCATCGACAAGCTCAACCGCGAGATCGTCGCCATCGTGCGCGAACCGGCGATGACGGCCCGCCTGCTCGAAATCGGTTTCGAGGTGGTGGCCAGCACGCCGGAGGAATTCGGGCAGACGCTGAAAACCGACCAGGAACGCTACGGCGTGGTGGTGCGCAAGGCGGGCGTCAAGCTCGATTGATCGGCCCGGCGCCGGCCCCTCCAGAGCGCGCGGCATGTCCATCACCCTGGCGGTCGACTTCGGCAGCACCTGCACCAAGGTGGTCGCGATCGATTGCGCGGGCGAGACGCTGGTGGGCGTGGCGCCCTCGCCGCTCGCTGCCGGTCCTGCCGCACTGGAAGCTGCCAGTGCACGAGGTGGTGCGCGGCGTGGCACCGTTCTACGGCGTGCGGATGCTGGCGCTGATGCTGATCTCGTACATCCCCTCGATCTCCCTCGCATTGATCCGCTGACTGCCAAAGGCCACCCATGACGCCCTCCTCCAACGCCACCGCACCGAGCATCGCCGAAACGCTGGCCGCGTTCGTCGCCGACCTGACGCCGCAGCAGATTCCGGCGGCCGTGCTCGAACGGGCCCGCCACCTGATCCTGGACGCGGTCGGCATCGCGCACGCCTCGACCCACTACGACTTCGCGCACCGCTCGCTGTCGGCGATGACCGAACTCTC
This sequence comes from Rubrivivax sp., assembly GCA_030653505.1. Lineage (GTDB taxonomy): Bacteria > Pseudomonadota > Gammaproteobacteria > Burkholderiales > Burkholderiaceae_C > Rubrivivax. The sequence goes on along the minus strand of JAURZK010000038.1, from coordinate 163,991 downwards.
GGCCGGCGCTGGCAACACGCCGGTGATCGGCCTGGCGAACAAGCTCTCGATGCGCGACGCGATGCTGATGAACGGCATCCTGATCCATGGCCTGGACTACGACGACACGCACGCGGCCGGCGTGATCCATGCCACCGCCAGCACCTTCCCCTGCGCGCTGGGCAGCGCCGCGCAGGCCGGGCTCGACGGCGAGGCCCTGCTCACCGCCTACGTCGCCGGCATGGAGGTCGGCACGCGCCTGGCATCGGTGGCCAAAGGCGGCTTCCACCAGGTGGGTTTTCACCCCACCGGCCTGATCGGCGCCTTTGCCTGCACGCTGGTGGCCGGCCGCCTGTTCGGCCTGAATGCCGCGCAGCTGGCCATGGCCCAGGGCATCGCACTGTCGGTCGGCTCGGGCAGCATGGAATTCCTGCAGGACGGCGCCTGGACCAAGCGCATGCACCCGGGCTGGGCCGCGGTCGCAGGCTTCACGGCGGCGACGCTGGCGCGCAACGGCTTCAAGGGCCCGCGCGCCACCTACGAAGGCCGCTTCGGCGTCTTCAACAGCTACCTCGGCCCGCTGGCCAAGGACTGCGACCTGGGCCTGGCCACGGCCGGCCTGGGCGAGGTCTGGGAACTGGACAAGGTCACGGTAAAGCCGCTGCCGGCCTGCCACTTCACGCATGCCTGCGCCGACGCGGCGGCGATCCTGCGCGATCGCCACAGCCTGCGCGTGGCCGACATCGCGTCGGTGCGCGCGCTGGTGCCGGCGGAAGTGGTGAAGACCGTGTGCGAACCGGTGGCGACCAAGAAGCGCCCGCAGAACAGCTACGACGCGCAGTTCAGCATTCCCTACACCGTGGCCACCGCGCTGGCCAAGGGCAGCTTCGGCCTGGCCGAACTCGACGACGCCGCGCTGCGCGACGAACAGGTGCTGGCGCTGGCCGCCAAGGTCGAGTACGAGGTCGACCCCGATTCGCCCTTCCCCACCTACTACTCGGGCGAAGTGGTGGTGACGCTGAACGACGGGCGCGAACTGCGGCACCGCGAGCACATCAACCGCGGCGCTGCCGAGCGGCCGATCAGCAACGCCGATGTCGAGCGCAAGTTCTTCGAGAACATGCAGCTCGTCACCTCCACCGCCCGCGCCACCCAGGTGCGTGACCTGGTGCTGGCGATCGGCCGCGACAGCGCCGCGGTCGATGTCCAGCGCGGCCTGGCCGCACGCGGCTGAAACCCTTTGATCCAACGCCCCATGACCACCGACCCCGAACAAGAAGCCCTGATCCTCGACGCCATCGACCGCTTCCTGAAGACCGAGGTGCGGCCGCACGTCAAGCGCCTGGAGCAGGCCGACGAGTACCCGGCCGAGATCGTCGAGCAGATGAAGGCGATGGGCCTGTTCGGCGCCATCATCCCCGCGGAGTACGGCGGCCTGGGCCTGTCCACGGCCACCTATGCCGCCATCGTGGCGCGCATGGCCGCGGTGTGGATGTCGATCTCGGGCATCATCAACTCGCACCTGATCATGGCCTCGGCCGTGATGCGCAGCGGCACCGACGCACAGAAGCGCGACCTGCTGCCGCGCTTTGCCAGCGGCGCGCTGCGCGGCGGCATCGGCCTGACCGAGGCCGACGCCGGCACCGACCTGCAGGCCATCCGCACGCGCGCCGTGCGCGACGGCGAGCACTACGTCATCAACGGCAGCAAGACCTGGATCACCAACAGCCTGCACGGCGGCTGCCTGGCGCTGCTGGTCAAGACCGACCCGCAGGCCGAGCCGCGGCACAAGGGCATGAGCCTGTTCATCGCCGAAAAGGGCCCCGGCTTCATCGTCACGCGCAAGCTGAAGAAGCTGGGCTACCGCGGCATCGACACCTGCGAGTTGCAGTTCGACAACTACCGCGTGCCGGCCGACCGGCTGATCGGCGGCGTCGAAGGGCGCGGCCTGCAGCAGGTGCTGTCGGGGCTGGAACTGGGCCGCATCAACGTGGCGGCGCGCGGCCTGGGCGTGGCCACGGCTTCGCTTCACGATGCCGTGGCCTATTCGCAGCAGCGCAAGACCTTCGGCAAACCGATCTGCGAACACCAGGCCATTCAGCTCAAGCTCGGCGAGATGGGCACCCGGGTCGAGGCCGCGCGGCTGCTGGTCGAGGCCGCGGCGCGCGCCTACGACCGCGGCGAGCGCTGCGACATGGAAGCCGGCATGGCCAAGTACTTCGCGACCGAGGCGGCGATGGACAACGCGCTGGAGTGCATGCGCATCCACGGCGCCTACGGCTACTCGCCCGAGTTCGACGTCGAGCGCTACTACCGCGACGCGCCGCTGCTGCTGATCGGCGAAGGCACCAACGAGATGCAGCGCATGATCATCGCGCGCCAGCTCATCCAGCGGCACCCGGCTTGACGCACCGCAGAACCCGGCATGTCTGAATGGCGCGGGGTGCTGATGCCGGTGGCCGCGATGCTCGCGGCCCAGGCGCTGCTGTCGATGGCCACGGTCACGCTGCCGGTGCTGGCGCCGGCGGCTGCCGCCGAGATCGGCGCGCCCGTGGCGTGGGTCGGGATGTTCGTGGCCATCATCTACGCCAGCGGCATGGCCAGCGGCCTGGCCAGCGGCGCCCTGGTGCGGCGCTGGGGTGCGCTGCGCCTGGCCCAGCTGTGCCTGCTCAGCGCCGGCGCCGGGGTGGCCCTGCTCGCCACCGGGCAGGTGGCTGGCGTGGCCGCCGGCGCGGTGCTGATGGGCGCGGGCTACGGGCCGCTGAATCCGGCCAGCTCGCACCTGCTCAACCGCGTCTCGCCGCCGCGCCACCTGTCGAAGATCTTCTCGCTCAAGCAGACCGGCGTGCCGCTGGGCGGTGTGCTGGCCGGCGCGCTGTTGCCGCCCCTGGTGCTGTGGGGCGGATGGCGCGTGGCCGCGCTGTGCGTCGCCGGGGCCTGTGTGCTGCTGGCCGCCGCACTGCAGCCGCTGCGTGCCGGCTTCGACGTCGATCGCCTGCCGGGAACGCGGGTCGGCCTGGCCAGCCTGGCGGAACCCGCCCGCGTGGCGCTGGCCGACCGCGCCGGCCGGCCGCTGGCGCTGAGCTCGTTCTTCTTCGCCGCGCTGCAGCTGTGCCTGGGCACCTACCTCGTCGCCTACCTCACCGCGCAGCAGGGCTACGACCTGGTGCAGGCCGGGCTGACCCTGGCCGTCACCCAGGGCGCAGGCATCGCCGGGCGCCTGCTGTCAGGTGCGCTGGCCGACCGCAGCGGCCGGCCACGCGTGGTGATGGGCGCGATGGGCTGCACGATGGGCGCCTGCGCCATCGCTTCCGCCTTTGCCGGCCACTGGCCCACGCTGCTGCTGCTGCTGCTGTATGCCGTGTTCGGCGCCAGCGCCATCGGCTGGAACGGCGTGTACCTGGCGGAGGTGGCACGGCGCGCGCCGGTCGGTGCCGTCAGCGCGGCCACCGCCGCGGCGCTGTTCGTCACCTTCGCCGGCGTGCTGGCCGGGCCGCCGGCGTTTTCGTTCATGCTGCAGTCGGGCATGAGTTATGGCGCGGCCTTCGTGGCCGTGGCAGCGCCGGCCCTGTTGTGCGGCCTGGCCCTGCTGCGCTCGCCGCGGCCCGCGACTGGATGAGCCGGCCAGGTGCCGGGCCGCACCGCCTTTTTTTCACCCATTCGATCGGAGACTGCACATGGCAACGATGATTTCCTACCCCCGCCCCGATGGGCAAGCCGTCAACGCCTGCCTGGCCGAACCCGAGGGCGGCAGCGGCCCGGGCGTGGTCGTGATCCAGGAATGGTGGGGCCTGAACGATCAGATCCGCGGTGTCGCCGACCGCCTGGCTGCGGCGGGGTATGTCGCGCTGGTGCCCGACCTGTACCGCGGCAAGTCCACGGTCGAGGCCGAAGAAGCGCACCACCTGATGAGCAGCCTGAAGTTCGGCGAAGCCGCCACTCAGGACGTGCGTGGCGCGGTGCAATTCCTGAAGGCGCGCTGCCCGAAGGTGGGTGTCACGGGCTTCTGCATGGGCGGCGTGCTGACCCTGATGGCGCTGGCCAACGTGCCCGAGGTCGATGCCGGCGTCGCGTGGTACGGCTTCCCTTCGCCCGAGCACCTTGATGCCGGCAAGATCCGCGTGCCGCTGATGGGGCACTGGGCGACGCAGGACGCCGCGTTCGCGATCGCCACGGTCGATGTGCTGGAGGAGAAGTTCCGCGCCGCGAAGCTCGACTACACCGGCCACCGCTACCTGGCCCACCACGCCTTCGCCAACGAGACGGCGGTCGGGCGCGGCCGCATCCCCATCACCCAGTACGACGCCGCCTGGGCCCAAATCGCCTGGGACCGCACGCTGCGCTTCTTCGGCCGCCACCTCGGCTGAACCTGCGGAATCTTCATGCCACCCGAACACTTGCTCAGCGGTGTCGTCGTCGTCGACTTCACCCAGTTTCTCGCCGGCCCCTCGGTCAGCCAGGCCATGGCCGAGCTGGGCGCCGAGGTCATCAAGGTCGAATCGGCGCCCACGGGCGACCCGGGCCGCTACCTGCCGCTGCAGCGCGACGGGCGCAGCGGCTACTTCGTGCAGCAGAACACCGCCAAGGAAAGCCTGTGCGTGGACCTGCGCCACGCTGAAGGCAAGGCACTGGTGAACCGCCTGCTGCAGCGCGCCGATGTGCTGGTCGAGAACTTCTCGCCCGGCGTGATCGAGAAACTCGGCTTCGGCTGGGACGCGGTGCACGCGCTGAACCCACGCCTGGTGATGGCCTCGGTGTCGGCCTTGGGGCAGGACGGGCCGCTGGCGAAGATGCCGGGCTTCGACTTCACCGGCCAGGCCTATTCGGGCGTGGCCAGCATGGCCGGCGATGCCGACAGCGCGCCGGCGCTGATCGGCGTGGCGGTCGGCGACCTGGGCACCGGCATGAGCGCGCTGGCCGCCGTCTGCGCCGCGCTGTACCACCGTGAACGCGGCGGCCAGGGCACGCGCGTGGAGGTGTCGCTGCTCGACTTCCTGTTCCGCAGCCACGAGGCCAACGTCGAGATGCACACGCTCAGCGGCGGCAGCATCAAGCCGCACCGCAGCGGCTCGCAGTCGACCGCCTACGCGCCGGTGGGCTACTACAAGGCGCGCGACGGCTACGTCAACCTTGTCATCCCGGGCCCGATGTGGCCCAAGCTGTGCGAGGCCATGGGCCATCCGGCACTGGCGACCGACCCACGCTTCAAGACCAACGAGGACCGCGTCGCCCATCTGGCCGAGTTGGTGGCCATCATCGAGACCTGGATGGCGGGTTTCGAGAGCGTCGATGCGGTGGTCGCGCACTGCGCGGGCTTTCGGCTGCCCGCCGCGCCGGTGCTGTCGGTCGAGCAGGCCGTCAAGCACCCGCAGCTGGCGGGGCGGGGCACGGTGCGCACCGTGGCCGACCCCATCCTGGGCGAGGTCACCATCGCCGGCCAGCCGATCCGCGCGCACGGCTTTGCCCACCACACCGGCAAGCCTGCGCCGCTGCTGGGCGAGCACAACGCTGCGGTGCTGAAGCGCCACCTCGGGCTGGGTGACGCCGACGTGGCGCGGCTGACGCAGGCCGGCGTGCTGGCGTCGGCGCGGGTCTGAAGCGCCGCGGCGCGCGCAGACTCAGCGCGCCGGCGCCGTCTGCCGCGCGCTCGGCCGCTCCAGCAGGCGTGCCGCCCACGTGGCCACGGCCGGCGGCGGCGTGATCTCCAGCAGCGCAAGGAACTGCAGGAACGGCGTGTAGCACAGGTCGGCCAGCGAAAACGCATCGGCCACCAGGTACGGGCGCCCCGCAAGCTGGGTCTCGAGAATCGCCAGGTGGTCCTCGATCTCGGCCTTGGCGAGCGCCATCGCATCCTTGTTCCAGCGCGCCGGCGGCAGGAAGCGTTTCGGGAAGATGATGATCCCGCTCTGGCGCGCCATTTGCAGGTCGCACAGCTTCATGTGCATCGCCACCAGCGCGCGGCCCTGCACATCGGCCGGCACGAGTGCGGGCGCCGGGAAGCACGCCTCGAGGTAGTCGAGGATGGCAGTCGACTCGCTGAGGACGAAGCCGTCATGCACCAGCGTCGGCACCCGTCCATACGGGTTCAGCGCCCGGTAGGCCGGACTGCGGTGCTCGCGCGCGGCCATGTCGACCAGCACCTTTTGGTGCGGGATGTCCTTCTCGATCAAGGCCATCGTGACGCGGCGCGCGAAGGTGGAATCGGGGTGGTGGTGGATCGTGATCACGGCATGTCTCCTCGGCTGTCACCAGGGATAGAACGGCGGCATGTCCTTCGACGGTGACGACATGAACTTCGGCTCGCGCCGCTCGCGGAACGCCGCCACGCCTTCCGTGCCGTCCTTCTGGCTGGTGTAGAAGACGCCCAGCGATTCGAGCTTGTGCACGCGGTCGCGGTCGGCCGTGCCCAGGCCGGTGTAGACCAACTGGCGCGTCAGCGCCGCCGACACCGCCGAGCGAGCGCCCATGAAGCCGCGCGCCATGCGCTCGGCCTCGGCGCGCAGTTCGGCCGCCGGCACCACGGCGCGCAGCAGCCCGCCACGAAGCGCTTCCTGCGCGTCGAACACATCGGCACGGTAGAACCACTCCAGCGCCTGCGACACGCCGACGATGCGCGGCAGCAGCCAGCTCGAGCAGGCCTCGGGCACGATGCCCACGCGCCCGAAGATGAAGCCGAAGCGCGCCTGGTCCGAGGCCAGCCGGATGTCCATCGACAGCAGCATCGTGGCACCGATGCCGACCGCCGGCCCGTTGACGGCCGCGATCACCGGCTTCCTGCACCCCATGATGGCGAGCGCCACCCGCCCGCCGGAGTCGCGCACGCCGTCGGCAGAGGCCGGCTCGTCGTGGCAGATGTCCATGTCGGCCAGCGTCGGTGTCTTGTCGTGCGCAAAGCCGAAAGGGTTGTCGCCTTCCTTGCCCAGATCCATGCCGGCGCAGAAGCCCTTGCCCTCGCCGGTGACGATGACGACGCGCACCGCATCGTCGTCGCTGGCGCGGCCGAAGGCGTCGATCAGTTCGTCGGCCATCTGCAGCGTGAAGGCATTCAGCATCTGCGGGCGGTTCAGCGTCAGCCACAGGATGCCGTTGTCGTGGTCGAGTCGGATGGTGTCGTAGTTCATGGTCGGTGCGCGCGTGGTGGGATGCAGGCGGGGCGTCGCTGCGGCATGCTAGCAAACGCGTGCACTTGAACGGCCGCGCCGCCGCGTCGCATCAGGGCGCCTCGGCGGCACTTGCGGCGAGCTCGGCCCGCCGGATCTTGCCGGTCGACGTGAGTGGGAAGTCGCCGACGATTCGCACCTGGCGCGGCACCTTGAAGTCGGCCATCAGGGGGGCTTGCAGTACGCGACGATGCCGTGCCACTTGCGTCGCAAGTGGCGGCCCTTCGTTGCGGGCCGTCGTTGCGCCGCGGCGGCCCGCCGCACCGCTGCTTGCGCAACGCCTCTGGTTGACAGCGACCCTGGTGTGCCGCATCATAAACCAAACGAACGATTGTTTTTCGGTTCCCGCGGCGGCGCTCCTGCAAGTCGCGGCGCGCGCCGAGCCTGCCGGCCCCGTTCGACGCTCGAATCACGCCACATCGTGTCCTCCCGCCCGCTGCGCACTCCCCGCTCCGACAGCCGCCTGCATGGCCTGCTGGACGTGGCCGCGAGCCTGTTCGCGCAGCGCGGCTATGCCGCGACCTCGATGCGCGACATCGCGCTGGGCGTGAAGATGCTGCCTGGCTCGGTCTACTACCACTTCGCGTCGAAGGAAGAGCTGCTGGTTGCCGTCTACGAGGCCGGTGTCGGCGAGCTCGAGGGCGCCGTGCAGGCAGCCCTGAAGCCCGGCGCCGAACCCTGGGAGCGGCTCGAAGCCGCCTGCCTGGCGCACCTGCAGACCGTGCTCAAGAGCAGCGACTACGCGCAGGTGTTGATCCGCGTGCTGCCCGAGGACGTGCCGCCGGTGGCCGAACGCCTGCGCACGCTGCGCGCCGGTTACGAGCAGGTGTTCCGCGAGCTGGTGGCCGCCCTGCCCCTGCCCGCAGGCACCGACCGGCACGCGCTGCGATTGATGTTGCTCGGCGCGCTCAACTGGGCGCGCTTCTGGTTCGATCCGCAAGGCCGCGAGACCCCGCGCGGCCTGGCACGCAAATTCGTGGGGCTCCTGAGAGAAGCACAACATGCAGCATGAACACCCGCCCAAGGTCATCGTCACCAAGATCGGCTTCGACGGCCATGACCGCGGCAGCCGCGTCATCGCCGCCTGCCTGCGCGATGCCGGCATGGAGGTCATATACACCCCGCCGTGGCAGGAGATCCCCACCGTCGTCAAGCTGGCGATGGAAGAGGACGCCGACGTCATCGGCATCTCGTCACTGGCCACCGACCACCTGATCGTGCCCCGGCTGATGGACGCGCTGCGCGCCGCCGGGCTGGCCGACATCCAGGTCATCGTCGGTGGCATCGTGCCCGCCAAGGACGAGAAGGTGCTGCTGGCGGCCGGCGTCGCCCAGGTCTTCCACCCCGGCGCCGCGCTCGACGACATCGTCACCGCCGTGCGCGCGCTGGCCGCCGCGCGTCACGCCCGCCAAGGAGCCTCCGCATGAACAAGCCCGTCCGCCAAATCGCTGGCGCCGACCTGTCGCAGGCCCAGGCCCGCTGGGAGCAGGAATTTGCCGCCGGTGCCGGGCAGCCAGAGCCGCTGCGCAATCGCTCCGGCGTCGAGATCAAGCCGCTGTACACGCCGCGCGACTGGTCGGGCGCGGCCTATGCCGACAGCCTGGGCTTCCCCGGCGAGTTCCCCTACACCCGCGGCATCTACCCCACGATGTACCGGGGGCGCAGCTGGTCGCAGCGCCAGCTCATCGGCCTGGGGGTGCCCGAGGACTACAACAGCCGCGTCAAGGAGATGCTGGCGCTGGGCGCGTCGGCGCTGTCGCTGATCCCGTGCAACTCGGTCTTCCGCGGCTACGACGCCGACGAGGTGCCGGCCGAACTGCTGGGCACCTGCGGCACGGTGATCAACCACGTCGGCGACATGGACCGCGCGCTCGACGGCGTGCCCATCGGCGACCTGTCCACGGCCATGAACGACCCCACGCCGTTCACGCTGCTAGCCTTCGAACTGGCGGTGGCCAAGCGGCGCGGCGTGCCCTGGACGCGCATCACCGGCACCTCGAACCAGAGCGACTGCATCTCGCACTTCGTCGCCAACCACATGTTCTTCCGCATCGCGCTGCAGGGTGCGCGGCGCATCGTGGTCGACCACATCGCCTTCGCCAACGAACAGGTGCCGGGCTGGAACCCGCTGTCCATCGTCGGCCAGCACATGCAGCAGGCGGGGGCCACGCCGGCAGAGGCGATGGCCTTCACGCTGTGCTCGGCCATCCAGTACGCCGAAGACTGCATCGCCGCGGGCATGGACCCCGACCGCTTCCTGCCGCGCTTCACCTTCTTCTTCGACATCTCGGTCAGCCTGTTCGAAGAGGTCGCCAAGTTCCGCGCCGGCCGCCGCGTCTGGGCCAAACTGTGCCGCGAACGCTTCGGCGCCAAGGACCCGCGCTCGTGGCGCTTCAAGTTCCACGGCCAGACCTCGGGCGTGGACCTGACGCGCCAGCAGCCGCTGAACAACATCGCCCGCGTCACCACGCAGGCCATGGCCGGCATCTTCGGCGGCCTGCAGTCGCTGCACACCGATTCCTACGATGAGGTCTTCTCCACCCCCACGACGGAGGCCGCGCGCATCGCCGTGGCGACGCAGAACATCCTGCGCGAGGAAGCCCACCTCACCGACGTCATCGACCCGCTCGGCGGCTCGTATTACGTCGAGTCGCTGACCGACGCGATGCAGCAGAAGATCGAGGCCATCATTGACCTGATCGACGCTGCGGGCGGCATGTACAAGGCGGTCGAAAAGGGCCTGGTGCAGAAGATGATCGGAGACTCGGCGCTGGCCTTCCAGAAACGCGTCGACGCCGGCGCGGAGACCGTGGTCGGAGTCAACAAGTACACCGTCGAGGAAGACGCGGCCGACTACCCCGCGCTCGACTACCCGGACCGCGCCCGCATGGACGCCTACCTGATCCGGCTCAAGGCCTTCAAGGCCGAACGCTCCGCCGCCGCGGTGGACAAGGCGCTCGCTGCGCTGGCCGCGGCCGCGCAGTCGAAGCGCGACAACGTGTTCGCGCAGGTCGTCGCCGCAGCCGAAGCCAGCGCCACGCATGGCGAGATCTGCGCCACGCTGCGCCGTGAAATGGGCTTCGGTCGGCCCTTGACGATCGTGTGATGAACGCCGAAACGAACCCGCTCGAAGCCATCCTGGCAGGCGACCGGCGCGCGGTGGCGCGCGCCATCACGGCGCTGGAAAACGACAGCGACAGCGCGCACACCGTTCGCGCCGGGGTGGCCGCGCACGTGGGCCGCGCGCATGTTGTCGGCGTCACCGGGCCGCCGGGGGGCGGCAAGTCCACGCTGGTGTCGGGCCTGATCAGGCAGTTGCGCGTGCGCGGCCACACGGTGGCGGTGGTCGCGGTCGATCCGTCCAGCCCCTTCACCGGCGGCGCCGTGCTCGGCGACCGCATCCGCATGGGCGAGCACCAGGCCGACGAAGGGGTGTTCATCCGCTCGCTCGCCTCGCGCGGCCACCTGGGCGGGCTGGCACGCTCGGCCACCGACGTCGTCGATGTCTTCGATGCCGCCGGCTACCACACGGTGATCGTCGAAACCGTCGGCGCCGGGCAGTCCGAGGTCGAGGTCACGCGCATCGCCGACACACGCCTGGTGGTCTGCCCGCCGGGGCTGGGCGACGACATCCAGGCCATCAAGGCCGGCGTGCTGGAGATCGCCGACGCCTTCGTCGTCAGCAAGGCCGACCTGCCCGACGCGCAGCGGACCGAGAACGAATTGCTGTCGATGCTGACGCTGCGCCGCGGCCCGGCTGCCAAGCCGCCGGTTCTGCGCACCATCGCGACCACCGGCGAAGGCTTGCGCGAACTGGTCGACTGGCTGGAACAGCGCACGCAGCGCGGCAGCCGCCACGCCGCCACCGAGGACCGCGCCGCGCGCGACCTGGTCGCACGTTCGATTGCCGCCGACGGCTACGGCAGGCATCTGGGGTTCGAACTCGTGGCTGCGGCCCGCGGCACGGCCACCGTGCGCATGCGGGTCGGGCCGCAGCATCTGAACTTCAACGGCCGCTGCCACGGCGGCGCCATCTTCTCGCTGGGCGACATGGCGCTCGGCCTGGCCTGCAATTCGCACGGCACGATCGCCGCGTTGATCGACGGCAACATCAGCATCTCGACCGGCGTCGAGCCGGGCGACTGGCTGGTGGCGCATGCCACCGAGGTGTCGCGCTCGCGCAAGGTCGGCGTGTACCGTGTCGATGTGAGCCGCGCCAGCGACCAGGCGCACATCGCCTGCCTGTCGGGAACGGTCTACGTCACCGGCAAGCCGGTGCCGGTCGCAGCGCCGGGCGAGCGGCCGGGCCTCGCGCCGCTGCTGAACTGATGGCCCGTCCGCCGATCCGTCTACTCAAACGCAGCCTGGCCGTAGGCGCGCGCCCCGACGCGTGCGCGCCGGCTGCGGCGGCAGCACAGGCCAGTGCGCTGGCCTTGCTCGCACGCAGCGTTGCGATGGGGCACCGTCGCCTGGCTTTGTTGCGGCTGCTGGCCGCGGTGCGTGTGCGTGCGCTCGTCCCGGCGTCCGACTGGGCCTATTGCGGCGAGGTTGCATCGCAAGCGGCGGACGAGGCCCTGCGCGGCCTGTTTGCCGAGGCCGAGCAAGCCGTGGGCCTGGGGCACGGCAGCGCCCGAGGCGCCGATGCCGCCCCTGCACGCCCCGCCTGAAGGCGCCCACGTCCGCTGCCAAGCCCACAGTACCGACCGGAGAACTCCATGAACAAGCCCGAAATCTATGTCGTCAGCGCAACGCGGACCGCCATTGGCAGCTTTGGCGGTGCGCTGAAGGACGTGCCGCTGTCGCAACTGGCCAGCACGGCGGTACGCGAGGCCATCGCCCGCGCCGGCACCGACGCCGCCAGCATCGACCACGTGGTGCTGGGCAACGTCATCCCCACCGAACCGCGCGACGCCTACCTGGCGCGCGTGGCCGCCATCGAGGCCGGCATTCCGAACGAGACGCCGGCATTCAACGTCAACCGGCTGTGCGGCTCGGGCCTGCAAGCCATCATCTCGGCGGCGCAAACCCTGCTGCTTGGCGACGCCGAGATCGCCATCGGAGGTGGCGCCGAGTCGATGAGCCGCGGGCCCTACCTGCTGCCTGCCGCGCGCTGGGGGGCACGCATGGGCGATGCGCCCATGACCGACTACATGCTCGGCGTGCTGCACGACCCCTTCCATGCCATCCACATGGGCATCACGGCCGAGAACGTTGCTGCCAGCGCAGGCATCACGCGCGACATGCAGGACGCGCTGGCGGTGGCCAGTCAGCAGCGCGCGGCCCACGCCATCGCCGAAGGCCGGTTCAAGAGCCAGATCGTCGCCGTCACCATGGCCACGCGCAAGGGCACGGTGGCCTTCGACACTGACGAGCATGTGCGCGGCAACGTCACCCTGGAGCAGTTGGCGGCCATGAAGCCGGCTTTCAAGAAGGACGGTTCGGTGACGGCCGGCAACGCCTCGGGCTTGAACGACGCCGCATCGGCCGTGGTTCTGGCCACCGGCGCCGCCGTCCAGGCGCGCGGGCTCAAGCCGCTGGCTCGGCTGGTGGCTTACGCCCACGCCGGCGTGGACCCCAAGCTGATGGGCCTGGGCCCGGTACCGGCCTCGCGCCTGGCCCTCAAACGCGCCGGCCTCGGTGTCAACGACCTCGACGTGGTCGAGTCCAACGAAGCCTTTGCCGCGCAGGCCTGCGCCGTGGCGCGCGCCCTCGAACTCGACCCCGCCAAGGTCAACCCCAACGGCTCGGGCATCTCGCTCGGCCATCCGGTGGGCGCCACGGGCGCGATCATCACCACCAAGGCGCTGTACGAGTTGCAGCGCATCCAGGGGCGCTACGCGCTGGTGACGATGTGCATCGGCGGCGGGCAGGGCATCGCCGCGATCTTCGAGCGCGCCTGACGCGGCCTGCCGAGGCGCTGGCGCCTCGGCAGGCCTTGGCCTACAGGAACTCGGTGCCGCCGTCGACCATCAAGGTCTGCCCGGTCATGAAGTGGCTGTCGGCCGACAGCAGGAAGGCAATGGTGCCGACCAGGTCAGCGGCCTCGAGGTTGCGTTGCAGCGCCTGGCTTCCGGCAATGGCCTTGGTGACCTGCTCGTGCTTGGCGCCGAAGTAGCTCGTCGTTCCCTCGGTCAGCACCAGCGAGGGCGCCACTGAATTGACGCGGATCCAGTCGCGCCCCAGTTCGCGCGCCAGGCAGCGCGTGATGCCGATGACCGCCGCCTTGGACACGCCGTAGTCGATGGCATACGCCATGCCGTGCACGGCGGCCAGCGACGAGATGTTGACGATGCTGCCGCCGCCGGCCTTGCGCATCTGCGGCACGGCCGCCTTGCACATCTGCCAGATGCCCTTCACGTTGACGTTCATCACCGCGTCCCACTGCTTCTCCTCGATCTGGTCGAAGCGGGCACCCTTGATGTCGGCGTAAAGCGCAGCGTTGTTGACCAGGCCGTCGAGGCGGCCGAACTCGGCCACGGCCGTCTCGGCCGAGGCCAGGCACGACGCCATGTCGGTCACGTCCAGACGCAGCGCCACGGCGCGACCGCCTGCGCCGCGGATCGCGGCAACGGTCTCGTCGCACGGCCGCAGGTCGCCGCAGACCACCGCCGCGCCCTCGGCGGCAAGCCGCTCGGAAAAGCCTCTGCCCAGGCCGCGCGCGGCGCCGGTGACGATGACGACTCGTTCCTTCATTCTCATGCTGTCTCTCCTGGTGGGCTGGTGTCACCGACGGCCTGCGCCACGGTACGCTGAAAGTAGGCCAGCGCGGGCTCGTTGCGCCCGTAGGTGGCATGGGTCTGGGCCCCGGAAGCAAAGCCGCGTTGCATGCCTTCGCTGGCCGGGAAGTCTTCCGAGCAGACGGTGCGGATGGTCAGATCCATGTTGCGCTGCCAGTGGCGGCGCGCGCTGTCGGAGTCGACCGGATGGGGCACGTGGAAGTCGAGGTACATGGTGCACTCGTCGACCTTGCCCGCCGTCGGGTAGACACGCCAGGTCTCGACATGGTCGACCTGTACGACGAAGACCGTGTTCGGGAACAGCACGTAGACGATGGTGTGGTGGGCGATCAGGTCCCACTCGCTTTCGGGCAGGCCGCGCTGGCTGTCCAGGCTGCGCCGCGGCAGCACCTCGCGCAGGTGCAGGCCGAATGGTTTGAACAGACACAGGTTGGGGTGAAAGAGCGGCGCCACCGAGTCGCGATGCAGCACGCTGAAGTGGTAGCTCTCGAGGAAGGTGTCGATGACCAGCTTCCAGTTCATCTGGCGCTGGATCTGTCGCGTCTCGTAGTGGTGGTAGCCGGCCAGGCCGAAGGACGCGAACTCGGCGTCGAGTTCCCCCAGGAAGCCCTGGGCATCGATCTCCAGGCCCTCCGGGCCGACGCTGGGCTGCACCCACAGCATGCCGTGGCGTTCGGCCAGCGGCAGCGGCGCCAGGCCGTAGGCGGCCTTGTCCACACCGGGGAAGTTGCGTTGGTCGGGAATGCCACGCAACTCGCCCTCCAGGCCGTAGGTCCAGCCGTGGTAGGGGCAGACGAAATTCTTCTGCCGACCACAGCCTTCGGCCAGGCGTGCACCACGGTGCCGGCAGACATTGTGGAAGGCCCGCGCCCGGCCGTCCTTGCCGCGCACCACCAGGATCGGGATGCCGCTGAGGTCGTCGGTGAAGTGGTCACCCGGCTGCGGGATCTGGTTGGACAGGCCCATCAACAGCGGGTACTTGCGGAACAGCAGCGCCGACTCGCGCGCCAGGCGCTGCGGGCAGGTATAGGCCGTCACCGGGTTGAAGCTGACCGCGTCGGCCAGATCGGTGGTGCCGGCGTCGAGGTGGGCGAATGCCTGGCGCATCAGCGCCACCTGCTCGTCGCGGTTCATGGCTTCTCCCGATGCGTTTGCGGGAACGAGATGTTAATTTGCCAAACGTACGCTAGGTAGACTATCTATCAAGCGACCTGTCAGTCGACGGTGGGCCTAACGCAATCTCGCGTCGGCCGGCAATACGGCCGCGCGGCCTGCCCAGGCATAGCGGCATCGGAGGAACCATGTTCAGACGCAACTTCTCGGCGCTTGCGCTGCTCACACTGGCCTGCTTGGCCGATGTTCACGCGCAGACCGCACAGACCTACCCGGCCAAGCCGATTCGTTTCATCGTGCCGTATGCCCCTGGCGGCAGCACCAGCCAGGTGGCACGGCTGGTAGCGGCCAAGATGACCGAGAGCTGGGGCCAGCAGGTGCTGGTCGACAACCGGGGCGGGGCCAACACCGTGATCGGCACCGACGCGCTGGCGAAGTCGGCGCCCGACGGCTACACGATCGCGCTGCACACATCGACCCTGGCCACCTTGCAGCACCTGCTGCCAACGCTGCCGTTCGATCCGATCAAGGATTTCGCACCAGTGACCACTCTCGTCACCACTCAACTGGTGCTGGTCCTGCATCCAGCGGTGCCGGCGAACAACCTCAAGGAATTCATCGCCCTGGCCAAGGCCAGGCCCAACGAGCTGAATTACGCCGCGGTCGGCACTGGCAGCTCGACCCACCTGGCGGGCGAGATGTTCAAGAGTGTGGCCGGCGTGAAGATGCAGCATGTGCCTTACAAGGGGACGGCACCGGCGCTGACCGATCTGATCGGTGGCCAGATCCAGCTCAATTTCGATACGCCCATCACCTCGCTGCCGCACATCCGTGCCGGCAAGCTCAAGGCGATCGCCGTGACTGGCAAGACGCGCCTGGCCAGCATGCCGGATGTGCCCACGTTCGCCGAAGCCGGTCTGCCCGAGTACGACTTCCAGTTGTGGTTCGGGGTACTCACGCCGGCCGGGACACCAAAGGACATTGTCAACAAGCTGGCGACCGAGATTGCCAGAATCCTGGCGCTGCCCGATGTGAAGGAGAACTTGACGGCGCAGGGGATCGATCCTCAGAGCATGGGACCCGACCAGTTCGGCGCGATGATCAAGAACGACATCGAACGCTACGGCAAGGTCATCAAGGCTGCCGGGATCAAGATCGAGTAGACGACGCCCCAACTCAAACTAACACCTGTTTGGTCGCTATACTGTTGGACCGGCGCCCAGGAGGCGCTCTCACAGGCAAGGAAGACCATGGATCTCGAACTGAAAGACAAATCCGTCATCGTCACCGGCGGCGGCTCCAACATCGGCCGCGCCATCGTGCTGGCGTTCGCCGGCGAAGGCGCGCACATCACCATCGGCGATGTCGACACCGCGCAGGCCGACAAGACGGCCGAATTCGCCACCAAACTCGGCGCCGCATCGGTTCAGGTGATCAAGACCGACGTCACCAGCCTCGAGCAGGTTCAGGCCATGTTCAAGGCGGCGACCGACAAACACGGCCGCGTCGACGTGCTGGTCAACAACGTCGGCTGGGACAACCTGATGTTCTTCACCCAGACGACGCCGGACTTCTGGCGAAAGGTGATCGACATCAACTATGTCGGCGTGCTGAACTGCACCAAGACCGCGCTCGACCTGATGGTCAAGCAGAACGGCGGCGCCATTGTCTCGATCAGTTCCGACGCCAGCCGCCAGGGCGAGCCGCGCGAGGCGGTCTACGGCGGCGTGAAGGCGGCGGTCAACAGCTTCATGAAGACGATCGCCAAGGAGAACGGCCGCTACGGGATCCGCTGCAACGTGGTCTGCCCCGGCGTGACCATTCCCGCAACGACCGACGAGGTCGGCGGCAACAGCATGTGGAGCAAGGCCGACAGCATGTTCACGCCCGAGCAGTTCGACAAGATCGCCAAGTCGCTGCCCTTGCGCAAGGTCGGCCGGCCGCAGGACATCGCCAACGCCGTCGCCTTCCTGGCATCGAGCAAGGCGGGCCACGTGACCGGGCAGGTGCTGTCGGTCTCCGGCGGCTACAGCATGATCGGCTGAGAGGCAAGCCCATGAGCTACCAGGACATCGTCTACGAGGAGCGCGACCAGATCGCCTACATCTCGATCAACCGGCCCGACGTGATGAACGCGTTCCGTGGCCAGACGGTCGAGGAGATGCTGCACGCCATGATGAAGGCGGGCTGGGACAAGAACGTCGCGGCGATCGTGCTGGGCGGCACCGGAGATCGCGCTTTCTGCACCGGCGGCGACCAGTCGGCCCACTCCGGCCAGTACGACGGTCGCGGCACCGCGGGCCTGCCGATCGAGGAACTGCACAGTGTGATCCGCGACGTGCCCAAGCCGGTGATCGCGCGCGTGCAGGGTTACGCCATCGGCGGCGGCAACGTGATCGCGGTGCTGTGCGACATGACGATCGCCTCGGACAAGGCGGTGTTCGGCCAGGTCGGTCCCAAGGTCGGCTCGGTCGACCCCGGCTGGGGCACGGCCTATCTGGCGCAGGTCGTCGGCGAGAAGAAGGCGCGCGAGATCTGGTACATGTGCCGGCGCTACAGCGCACAAGAGGCACTGGCCATGGGGCTGGTCAACGTGGTCGTGCCTCACGCACAACTTGATGCCGAGGTTGCCAAGTGGGGGCGCGAGATCGTCGAGAAGAGCCCGACGGCCATCGCCATCGCCAAGCGCTCGTTCAATGCTTCGACCGAAAACATCCGCGGCATCGGCAGCCTCGGCATGCAGGCGCTCAGCCTGTACTACAACACCGACGAGTCCAAGGAAGGCGTGCGCGCATTCCTGGAAAAGCGCAAGCCGGACTTCCGCAAGTTCGGCGCTGGCAAGGCCTGACGCCAGGGCGATCGGCGGCGGCGGGGCCCTCCCCTCCGTCCGGCAGCACGCTGGATGGCGGGTTTCCCCGCAAGCGGGCTAGCCTAACTACCGTTAGATTAGCGACCGTGGAGCAGCTTGGCTGCGCCCTCGATGCCGCCGCAGGGCGGCGCGCCAACCGGAACCGCCGAGCCGCCTCATCCTGATGCTGACCCTGACCAATGTCCAGATCGTCTATGACAACACGATCGAAGCCGTACGCGAGGCGTCGCTCGCGTTGGGCCAGCAACAGATCGTCGCCCTGCTGGGTGCCAACGGCGCCGGCAAGTCCACGACGCTGAAGGCCATCAGCGGCGTGCTCTACCCCGAAGACGGAGAGGTCAAGGGCGGCCAGATCACCTTCGAGGGCCAGCCACTGACCGGCATGACGCCCGACCGCATCGTGCGCGCCGGCGTCGTCATGGTGCCCGAGGGCCGGCGGCTGTTCGACCAGCTCACGGTCGAGGAGAACCTGCTGATGGGCGGCTACACGCGCTCGGTGGCCGAGTCCAAGCTCGGCCTGGAGCGCGTCTACGCCACGTTCCCGCGCCTGACGCCCAAGCGCACTACGGTTTCGGGCTACCTGTCCGGCGGCGAACAGCAGATGGTGGCCATCGGCCGCGCACTGATGTCGGCGCCCAAGCTGCTGATGCTCGACGAACCCACGCTCGGGCTGGCGCCGCAGATCTGCGAGGAGATCTTCGCCATCGTCACCCGGCTGTGCCGGCAGGACGGGGTGAGCATCCTGCTGGTCGAGCAGAACGCGCAGATGGCGCTGTCCATCGCCGACAACGGCTACATCATGGAAAACGGCCGCGTCGTCCTTGACGGCCCGGCCGACAAGATGCTGCGCAACGAAGATGTGCGCGAGTTCTACCTCGGCTTCGGCGAGGGCGGTTCGCGCAAGAACATGCGCGACGTGAAGCACTACAAGCGCCGCAAGCGTTGGTTGTCATGACCCACCTGCGCCGGAGCAATTGACGTGAACGACATCCTCTTGCAGGTCGAAGGCCTGTCCAAGCGCTTCGGCGGCGTCGAAGCCGTGGCCGGCGTCAGCTTCCATGTGCGGCGTGGCGAGATCTATTCGCTGATCGGCCCGAACGGCGCCGGCAAGACCACCACCTTCAACATGATCAGCAGCGTCGTGCGCCCGAGTGGCGGCACGGTGCACTTCGAAGGCCGCGACATCACCGGCACGGCCTCGCACCGCATGTCGGCCATCGGAATCGGCCGCACCTTCCAGAACCTGGCCGTGTTCAAGCATGCGACCGTGGTGCAGAACCTGCTGGTCGGCCGCCACTGCCACATGCGCAGCAATGTCTTCGATGCGGCCTGGTTTTTCGGCCGCGCCCGGCGCGAGGAACTCGAACATCGGCGCAAGGTCGAGGAGATCATCGACTTCCTCGAGATCGAGGACATCCGCGACATGCCGGTGGGCGCCCTGTCCTACGGCATGCAAAAGCGCGTCGAACTCGGCCGCGCGCTGGCGACCGAGCCCAAGCTGCTGCTGCTCGACGAGATGGTCTCGGGCATGAACACCGAAGAAACCGAGGACATCGCGAGATTCGTGCTCGACATTCGCGACGAACTCGGCATCACCGTGCTGATGGTCGAACACGACATGGGCATCGTGATGGACATTTCCGACCGCATCTGCGTGCTCAACTTCGGCCGCAAGATCGGCGAAGGCACGCCGGCCGAGATCTCCGCCAATCCGGCGGTGATCGCCGCTTACCTGGGCGGCGCACAGGCGGCAGCATGAGCAATCTCCAGCACAAAGCCCTGCACGAAGCCCTGCACAGCGGCAACCATACGTTGCCCAAGCTGCTGCAGCACTGGGCCCGCACCACGCCCGACGCGCTGGCCTTCCGCGAGAAGGATCTGGGCATCTGGAACCGGATGAGCTGGCGCCACTACCACGACACCGCGCGCCGCTTCGCGCTGGGCATGTTGACGCTGGGTTTCCGCCGCGGCGACCGCCTGGCCATCGCCAGCGAAGACACGCCCGAGTGGATGTTCGCCGACCTGGGCACGCAGGCCATCGGCGGCGTGGTGGTCGGCATCTACCCGACCAACCCGTGGCCCGAGCTGCAGTACATCGTCCACCACTCGAACAGCCGCTTCGTGGTCTGCGGCGACCAGGAGCAGGTAGACAAGGTGCTGGACGCCATCGCCAAGCACGAGGTCGGCCTGCCCGACGTCACCAAGATCATCGCCGTGGACATGAAGGGCATGCGGCTGTACCCGCGCGAGATGCTGATGTCCTTCGAGGACGTGCTCGAACTCGGCGACCAGTACGCCGCGGCCAACGCGGAACAGGCGCGCGCCTTCGACGACGGCATTGCCGCCACGCAGCCCGACGACACCTGCATGCTCGTCTACACCTCGGGCACCACCGGGCCGCCCAAGGGCGCGATGCTGTCGCACCGCAACCTGATCGTGACCACCGACAAGCTGCGCAGCCATTTCGGGCTCGACCAGCACAACATGCAGGTGCTGTGTTACCTGCCCCTGTGCCACGTCGCCGAACGCGCCTTCTCCACCGTCATGCACATGATGACCGGCGGCGTGGTGAACTACGCCGAGTCGATCGACACCGTGTCTGTCAACCTGCGCGAGATCGCACCCACCGTCTTCCTTGGCGTGCCGCGCATCTGGGAAAAACTGCAGCAGGGCATCGTGATGCGCATGCAGGACGCCACGCGGCTGCAGCGCTGGGCCTTCGAGCGCTGTTTCGCCGCCGGCAAGGCCCTGTTCGAGCGCACCGAGCAGCGCGGCGGGCATCGCAGCTGGGGCGACCGGCTGCAGTTCGCGCTGCTGTGGCTGCTGATGTTCCGCAACCTGCAGAAGTTCGTCGGCCTGGACCGCATGCGCTGCGGATTCTGCGGCGGCGCCAGTGTCTCGCCCGAGGTGCTGAAGTTCTTCCGCATCCTGGGCTTGCCCGTGTACCAGGTGTACGGCATGACCGAGTCGGGCGGCGTCATCTTCCACCAGCACGGGAAGGCCGAGCGGCTGGGCGCTACCGGCACGCCGATCGAGGGTCTGAACTGGAAGATCGCCGAAGACGGCGAACTGATCGTCAAGCACCCGGCGGTGTTCAAGGGCTACTTGCACGACAACAACGCCACCGCGCTGACGGTCCAGGACGGCTGGCTGCACACCGGCGACGTCGTGGCGCTGGCGCCCAACGGCGAGCTGATGATCGTCGACCGCAAGAAGGCCATCATCATCACCAGCGGCGGCAAGAACATCTCGCCCTCGGAAATTGAGAACGCGCTCAAGGACAGCATCTACGTGCGCGAAGCCATCGTGCTCGGCGACGGTCGCCATTTCCTGTCGGCGCTGGTGCAGATCGACTACGAAACCGTCGGCAAGTGGGCCCAGGAACGTCGCCTGGCCTACACCACCTACCGCAGCCTGTCACAGCTGCCCGAGGTGCGCGATCTGGTTGACGTGGAAGTGCGGCGCGTGAACAAGCTGTTCGCGCGCGTCGAGAACATCCGCAAGTTCGTCATCCTCGAGAAGGAACTCGACCACGACGACGGCGAACTGACGGCCACGCAGAAGGTGCGCCGCAGCATCATCGGCAACAAGTTCGCACGCGAGATCGAGCTGATCTACGGTGGAGGCACCGCCTGATGGACTACTTCATCCAGTTGCTCGTCTCGGGCATCGCCGCGGGCCTGGTCTACGGCTTCATCGGCATGGGCTTCGCCATGATCTACCGCGCCACCGGCGTAGTGAACTTCGCCCAGGGCGAGCTGATGATGCTGGTGGCCTACATCGCCTTCACTCTGGCGGGCACCTTCAAGCTCGGCTTCTGGCCGCTGCTGATGGCGTCCGTCGTCGTCTCGGTCATCTTGGGCCTGCTGGTCGAGGTGCTGCTGATCCGCCCGATGCTGGGCCAGCCGGTGTTCTCGACCGTGATGGTGACGATCGGGCTGGCCGTCATCATCCGCTCGGTGGTGGTGCTGATCTGGGGCGCGGACCCGATGCCGCTGGCCACCGGGCTGTCGACCGCGCCAATCCGGATCGGGCCGGCGGGTGTCTATCCGGCACAGCTCCACGCACTGGGCATCATGGCCGTGGTGGTGACCGGGCTGTGGGCCTTCTTCCGCTACTCGCGGGTGGGCATCGCGATGCGTGCCACCGCCAATCTGCAGACCGTGGCCTTGCTGATGGGCATCAACGTCAAGCGCATCTTCGCGCTGTCATGGGCGCTGTCCGCCGGCCTGGCCGCCATCGCCGGGGTTCTGGTGGGGGTCATCTACGACCTCGAGCCGGGCATGTGGCTGGTCGGCCTGCGCAGCTTCCCGGCCGTCATCCTCGGCGGCCTGGACTCGGTGTTCGGTGCAGCGCTGGGCGGCATCCTGATCGGCGTGGTCGAAAACATGTCCGAGGGCTACATCGGCCGCGGCATGAAGGAGATCGCCGGCTTCCTGCTCATCCTGATCGTCCTCATGGTCAGGCCCTACGGTCTGTTCGGAAAACCCGATATTGAGCGAGTCTGATGCGCAGCGGCAACTTCAAGGAAAACTACCGCCAGGTCCTGGCGTTGACGGACTCGGTGCCGGTCATCGTCTGGACACTGATGCTCGTCGCCGCCCTGGCACTGGTGCCGATGCTGCTGAGCAAGTACTACATCTCGCTGGTGCTGCTGCTGATGATCACGGCCGTCGGCGTGCTCGGCCTGAACCTGCTCACCGGCAGCACCGGGCTGATCTCGCTCGGGCACTCCGGCTTCCTGGCCGTCGGCGCTTACGCCACCGGCATCGTGGCCGGCAAGCTGGGCTGGCCGATGCCGCTGTGCCTGCTGGCCGGCGGTGTGTGCGCGGCCGCCGCCGGGCTGGTGGTCGGCGTGCCATCGCTGCGCCTGAAGGGCCTGTACTTGGCGATCACGACCATGGCCTTCGCGGTCATCATCAACCACCTGATCCTCAACGGCGGCGGCCTGACGGGCGGCTCCGAGGGGCTGTCGGTGCCGCAGCCAGCCCTGTTCGGCACCACGCTGGCGGCCGAGCGCGGCTACTACTTCGTGGTCCTGGCCGTGTTGGTGGTGGCGGTGCTGGTGACGCTGAACCTGTTGCGCAGCCGCGTCGGCCGGGCTTTCATGGCGATCCGCGAACACGACATCGCCGCGCGCGCGATGGGCGTCGACCTGGTGCGCTGGAAGCTGCTGGCGTTCATGGTCAGCGCCTTCTACACCGGCATCGCCGGGGGCCTGCTGGCCTACTACACGCGCTACCTCAACGTCGACAGCTTCAGCCTGCTGATCTCGATCGAAGCGCTGTCGATGCTGATCGTCGGCGGGCTCGGCTCGGTGGCCGGCGCCTTGCTGGGCACGGTCTTCATCTTCGGCCTGAACGAAGGCCTGGGGCTGCTGTTCAGCGCCATCGGTTCGGGTGCGACCACGACCTCCTTCTTCGAGATCAAGGGCATCGTCTACGGACTGGCCATCGTGCTGTTCCTGCGCTTCGAACCCGACGGGCTGATCGGCCGCTGGCGCGACATCAAACACTACTGGACCCACTGGCCTTTCAGGTTCTGACCCGGCAACCCGCCGCCCCGCCCCACCCGAGGACACACACCATGCACCAGACCCTTCGCTGCATCCGCACCCTGATCGGCACCGGCCTGCTCGCGGCCGCCGCGGCGTCGGCCGTGGCCGCCGACCCGGGTGTGTTCGACGACCGTATCGTCATCGGCTCGGTGCTGCCGCAGACCGGCCCGCCCAGCCTCATCGGCAAGGCGGCCGTGATCGCGATGCGCGTCTGGGAGAAGGACGTCAACGCCCGCGGCGGCATCCATGGCCGCAAGATCGACCTGCGTGTCGAGGAAGACGCCTACGTGCCGCAGCGCTCGGTGCAGGCGGTGAAGAAGCTGATCGACGTCGACAAGGTGTTCGCCTTGCTGGGCACCTCGGGCTCGTCGCATCTGCTGGCGATGATGCCCACGATCGAAGAGAACCAGATCCCGGCGCTGAACTTCGCCGCCGTGGCCGGTGCGCACTTCACGCCGCCGCGCAAGACCGTCTTCAACATCGGCGCCACCTACTGCCAGGAGATCGACGGGGTGATGAAGCACCTGATCAAGACGCGCAAGCTGCAGGACGCCAAGTTCGCGATCATCTACCAGGACGACGACTACGGCGCCGACGTCAAGTGCGGCTACGACGCGGCGCTCAAGGCGCTGGGCCTGAACAGCACCATCGCGGTGGCCTACAAGCGAGGCGCCAAGGACCTCTCGGCCGAAGTCCTGGCGGTGCAACGCGCCGGTGCCACCTTCGTGCTGACCGGCGGCATCATCACCGAGACCGCGACCATGCTCAAGGAGATCCAGAAGAACGGCATGAACGTCGTCCGGCTGGCGCCGCACCCGTCGCACCTGGGCCCCGTCCTCGCCTTGGCCGGCAGCGCTGCCGAAGGCCTGCTGATCGCCGACTACGTGCCGCCCATCACCGACACCGAGACCCAGGGCATCGGCCGGCTCAACGCGCTGGCCTACAAGTACCTGAGCGCGGACGAGGTGAAGGCGATGAACCGCTATTCGCTGACCGCGATGGTCGGCGCCCAGTTGCTGGAGTCGGCGCTGAAGGCGTGCGGGCGCAACCTGACCCGTGCCTGCCTGGTGCAGAAGCTGGAACAGACCAAGAACTTCAGCAGCGACGGCATCATGGCCCCGCTGAGCTTCGGCCCCAACATCCGCCAGAGCGGCACGCGGCCGATCCTGATCAAGGCCGACACCGCCACGGGCAAGTTCGAACGGGCGTCGGAGTTCCTCGACGGCAAGTGAGCGCAAGCCGCCCCACACGACTCAACCTCCCCTCCTTGCGCCCCATGAACAACTCCACGCTGCAAACAGCCCGCGCCGCAGCCGCGGCCTGCGCCCTCACCCTGGTGCAGGGCATCGCGATCGCCGAGCCCGGCGTCACAGACAACCAGATCGTGCTCGGCTCGGTGACGCCGGTCAGCGGCCCGCCCAGCCTGCTGGGCAAGGCGCACGTGGCCGCGCTCAAGGTGTGGCAGGAGGACGTCAACAGCCGCGGCGGCATCAACGGGCGCAAGGTCGAGATCCGGCTCGACGACGACGGCTACGTGCCGCAGCGCGCGCTGCAGGGTGTCAAACGCCTGAACGAGTCGGAAAACGTCTTCGGCCTGATCGGCACCTCGGGCTCAGCGATGCTGCAGGCCATGCTGCCCTACATCAACGAGCAGAAGATCCCGACCATCAACGCGATGGCCGTTGCCGCCTCGCACTTCAACCCGCCAAACAAGACGGTGTTCATCGTCGGCCCGACCTACTGCCAGGAACTGGGCACGGCCATGATCCACCTGGTGAAGTCGCGCAAGCTGCAGGCGGAGAAGTTCGCCATCGCCTACCAGGATGACGAATTCGGCACCGACGTGCGTTGCGGCTACCAGAAGGCAGTCAAGGCGCTGGGTCTGAAGAGCGTCTCCGAGATTGCCTTCAAGCGTGGCACCAAGGACTTCTCGGCCGAGATGCTGAGCATGAAGCAAGCCGGCGCCACCTTCCTGGCGTCTGGCGGCGTCGTCGCCGAGCATTCGATGCTGATGAAGGAAGCGGCCAAGAACCAGATGCCACTGACCATCCTGGCGGTGCACTCGGCGCATCTCACACCGGTGCAGGCCCTCGCCGGTGCGGCCGGCGACGGCTACTTCGTCGCCGACTACGTGCCGCCGCTGACCGACCTGGCCGTGCCCGGCATGGCCAAGTTCATGGGGCTGGCGCAGAAGCATCTCTCGACCGACGAGCTCAAGATGCTGAACCGCTACTCGATCACCGCCTACGTTGGCGCGCTGCTGATGGAAGACGCCATCCGCCGCTGCGGCAAGGCGCTGACGCGGGCCTGTGTGGTGGAAAAGCTCGAGACGACCAAGGACTTCGGCACCGACGGTCTGGCCTCGCCGATCAGCTTCTCGCCCACGGTGCGCCACTCGCCGAGCAGCGTGCTGATCCTGAAGTCGGATGCCAAGGCCTCCAAGTTCGACCGCGCATCGGAACCGCTTCCGATCATCGACTGAACGTGGCGGGCACCCAGGCGCCTGCAGCACCGCCGCTGCGACAGTTCGACACCGTCCTCATCGCCAACCGCGGCGAGATTGCGCTGCGCATCCTGCGCACGCTCAGGGCGATGGGCCTGCGCGTGGCAGTCGCCCACCACGCGGTGGACGCCGGCAGCCCGGCCGTGCTGCAAGCCGACGCGGCCATCGAGCTGCATGGCAGCACGCCGGTGGCGGCCTACCTGGACATCGCGCAGCTCGTTGCGGCGGCGACGCGCTGCGGCGCCCAGGCGGTCCACCCCGGCTACGGCTTCCTGTCGGAGAACGCTGCGTTCGCGCGCGCACTCGATGCCGTCGGCGTCGCCTTCATCGGCCCGCGCGCCGACACCATCGAGCTGATGGGCGACAAGGTGCGCGCGCGCCGCTTCGTCGCCGAGCGCGGCTTCCCGGTAGCGCCGAGCGTGATCGAGGACGACGACCCGACGAGCTTCGTCGAACGCGCCCGCGCGCTGGGCACGCCGCTGCTCATCAAGCCCTCGGCCGGCGGCGGCGGCAAGGGCATGCGCATCGTGCGCGACCTGGCGGTGCTCGAGACCGAGATCGCCACCGCGCGGCGCGAGGGCGAGCGCTACTTCGGCGATGGCCGCCTGTTCGTCGAGCGCTATGTCGAGCGCCCGCGCCACATCGAGGTCCAGGTGCTCGGCGACGCTTACGGCCAGGTGGTCCACGTCTGGGAACGCGAGTGCTCGGTCCAGCGGCGCTTCCAGAAGATCATCGAGGAAACGCCGTCGCCCGGCCTCACGCCCGAGCAGCGGCGCGACATCTGCGAATCGGCGGCCGGCATCGCACGGGCCTGCGGCTACCTTGGCGCCGGCACGGTCGAGTTCATCTACGGCGCCGGTGGCGAGTTCTATTTCCTGGAGATGAACACGCGGCTGCAGGTCGAGCACCCGGTTACGGAAGCCGTGTGCGGCCTGGATCTCGTGCACGAACAGGTGCGGCTGGCGCGTGGCGAACCACTGGGCCTGGTGCAGACCAACATCGCGCAGCAGGGCCACGCCATCGAATGCCGGCTGTATGCCGAGGACCCGGCGCACGACTTCCGTCCCGCAACAGGCCGCATCCTGACCTGGAAGCCACCGGGCGGCCCGGGCGTGCGCGTCGATGCCGGTGTGCGCGAGGGCGGCGAGGTCACAGCCGCCTTCGACCCGATGATCGCCAAAATCATCTGCCACGGCGCGACGCGCGCGCAGGCCATCGCGCGCTCGGTGCGCGCGCTGCAGGACACCGTGCTGCTCGGTGTCACCACCAACGCCACCTATCTGACGCGCGTGCTCCAGCATCCCGAGTTCATCGCTGGCCAGGCCGACACCGGCCTGCTGGGGCGCTGCGCGGGCGAGCTGGTCGTGACGCCGAGCGAAGACGACATCGACCTGCTGCTGGCCGCTGCCGTGCTGTCCGACCGCGAACTGATGCAGCGCGTCCACGCCGTGCCGCCCATGCATGCTGCCATGGGCGCCTGGAGGAACTGAGGCCCCATGCATGCCCGCTACCTGATCGACGGCACCGCGCACGATGTGGTGGCCACCCGCGGCAACGACGGCAGCGTGCAACTGCGCCGCGGCCAGCGCAGCCTGAGCGTGAGCCGCGAGGCCCTGCCCGACGGCCGCTGGCGCATCCGCATCGACGGCCGCTCCCGCACCGTGCACCTGGCCGCCGGCGCCGACGCGGTGTACGTGCATGCCGACGGCCTTGGCGCGGTCGAGGTCGAACGGCAGACGCTGTCGCACGCGACCGGCGGCGCGGCCGGCCGCGCTTCCAACCTGCTGAGCGCTCCCATGCCCGGCGTGGTCATCGCCGTGCATGTGGCCGCGGGCGACCCCGTGCACGCCGGCCAGGCCTTGATGGTCATCGAGAGCATGAAGCTCGAGACCACGCTCGTCGCACCGCGCGACGCGCGCGTGAAGACCGTGCACCACGCCGCCGGGACCAGCTTCGCGCTGAAGGCCGCGCTGATCACCCTGGAAGACGCCTGAGCCCGCCCGCCGCCGACACCCATGAAGCGCATCGAATCCCGCATCGACACGTCGTCCGAGGCCTACCGGCGCAACCATGTCGCCATCAGCGCCATCGTCGACGACTTCCGCGCCCGCCAGGAACGCGCGCGCCACCTCTGCCCGCCGCGCGATCTGAAGCGCCTGCGTTCGCAGAACAAGCTGCTGCCGCGCGAACGGCTCGACCTGCTGCTCGACCCTGGCACGCCCTTCCTCGAATTCTCGTCACTGGCCGCCTGCGGCCAATACGACGACGAGGTGCCGGGTGCCAACGTCATCACCGGCCTGGGCGTGGTCAGCGGGCGCGAGGTGCTGATCCACTGCGACAACTCCGGCATCAAGGGCGGTGCCTGGTACACGCTGACGCCGCGCAAGATCACGAGACTGCTCGACATGGCGCTGGAGAACCGCCTGCCGGTGCTGCACCTGTGCGACAGCGCCGGGGCCTTCCTCGAAGAGCTGTCGGGCGTCTACATCGAAGGCGGGCGCGTCTTCCGCAACCAGTGCCTGCTGTCCAAGGCCAACGTGCCGCAGATCGCGATGGTCTTCGGCCACTGCACCGCCGGCGGCGCCTACATACCGGCGCTGTGCGACTACAGCATCATCGTGCGCGGCGCCGGCGGCGTGTTCCTCGGCGGCCCGCCGCTGGTCAAGGCGGCCACCGGCGAGGAACACACCGCCGACGAGATCGGCGGCGCCGATCTGCACACGCAGATCTCGGGCACGGTGGACTACCCCGCCGACAGCGAGGCCCACGCGATCGAGATCTGCCGCGAGCTCGTGGCCCAGCTCAAGCCGGCCACGCGCAGCTTCCTGCCCGAGCTCGAGCCCGAGCCGCCCTACTACGACCCCGGCGAGATGCACGGCATCGTCAGCCCCGACCACAAGGTGCAGTTCGACCACCGCGAGCTGATTGCACGCATGGTCGACGGCAGCCGCTTCCACGAGTACCAGCCTGCCTACGGCACCACGCTGGTCTGCGGTTACGCCTACCTCTGGGGCTACCGCATCGGCATCCTGGCCAACAACGGCGTGCTGTTCTCGGACAGCTCCAAGAAGGCGGCACACTTCATCGCGCTGTGCAACCAGAACCGTACGCCGCTGGTGTTCCTGCAGAACACCACGGGCTACATGATCGGCCGCAGCTACGAGATGGAAGGCATTACCAAGGACGGCGCCAAGATGCTGATGGCGCAGGCCGGCAGCGAGGTGCCAAAGTTCACCGTCATCACCAGCGCCGCGTTCGGCGCGGGCTACTACGGCATGTGCGGCCGCGCCTGGGACCCGCGCTTCATCTGGGCCTGGCCCAACATCCACATGGGCGTGATGGGCCCCGAGCAGGCCGCCAACACCCTGGCCGACGTCAAGATCGCCCAGTTGCGGCGCAACGGCCACCCGCCCGACGACGCCGCCATCAAGGTGCTGCGCGAGCGCGTCTACGAGAAGGCCGAGCGCGAATCCAACGCCTACTTCGCCACCTCACGCCTGTGGGACGACGGCTTGCTGGCGCCGACCGACACACGCAACGCGCTGGGCATGGCGCTGTCGGCGGCGTCACACGCGCCGATCGGCGAGCCGCACTACGGCATCTTCCGGCTGTAGCTCGACCGCGCAGTTCAGGCCGCTTGTGGTTCCCGGTCAAGCCTGAACATCGCCACCACCTGATTGAGGCTATGGGTCTGCTCGCGCAGGCTCTCGGCCGCGGCAGCAGACTGTTCCACCAGCGCTGCATTGCGTTGTACGGCCTCGTCGATCATCGATGCGGCCTCGCTGGCTTCGTGCACACCGCTGGCCTGCTGTTGCGTCGATGCGCTGATCTCGCCCAGCAGTACCGACAGGCGCTGGCTGGACTTGACGATGGCCGACATGGCGCCCTGGGTTTCGTCGGCGACCTGCGCACCCGAAGTGACGGCCCCCACATTGGTGGTGATCAGCGCCTTGATCTCGGCTGCCGCAACGGTCGAACGCTGCGCCAGTGATCGCACCTCGGAGGCCACGACCGAGAAGCCGCGCCCCTGCTCGCCGGCGCGTGCGGCCTCGACGCTGGCGTTGAGCGCCAGAATGTTGGTCTGAAAGGCGATGCCGTCGATGACGCCGACGATGTCCGCCATCTTGCGAGACGATGCCGTGATCTCCGCCATCGTCGCCACCATCCTCTGCAGCCGCCGCCCTCCGTCTGCCGCTGCGGCGGTTGCCTGTTCCGCCACGCCGGCCGCCTCGCGCGAAGAGGCGGCGTTCTGGTTGACACTGGCCGACAGCTCTTGCAGTGTCGACACCGTGTGCTGCAGCGACGCTGCTTGTTGTTCAGTGCGGGTCGACAGATCCTGGTTGCCGGCAGCGATTTCGCTGGAGGCCACCAGGATCGAGCCAGATGATTCTCGGATCGTCCCGATGCTGCCGCGCAGGCCGTCGCTCATCCTATCGAGAGAGGCCAGCAAGCGGCCGATCTCGTCGGACCGGTGGGCGATTTGCTCGCTTTGACGCAAGCCATCTCGACTCAGGTCCCCCGCCGCGACACGGTCTGCCAGACGCACGGCCGCCACCAGGGGCACGGTCACCGAACGTGTCACCAGCCAGCCACATATGGCCGCCACGATGAGCCCGACGACGCCGCTCACGGCGATCAAGCGGCCCGCCGTCCGTCCCGAAGCTGCAATGCTCGCGGCCGCCTCCAGGACATGAACGCGTTGTCGCTCGGCGAAGCGCGTCAGAACCGACGCTCGCTGAGCCGATGGGGCTTCGATGTCCGAGGTCAGCACCTTGACGGCATCCTCGGGCTGAAATGCCAGTGCCAAGGCGATGGCCTTCGCATAGTGAGGTGCAGTCTGCTTGGCAATGGTCTGGACCGTCTCGATGTCGCTGCGGTCCTGTGGGTCGACGGCGGAGGCGGCCAATTGCTGCAGAGTACCCAGGACTTGAGCGTCAAGTGTCTTGATCAATGCCGCCTGCCGCTGCATGGCCTCGGGATCCGAGAACAGGCCGATGTTGCGGATGGCGACATCCTGCCGCTGGACCTGGCTGAGAAGTTCGGCCGAAGCATTGAACCGCACCTGCGCCGGACCGAGAGCCTCTTCGATCAGCCGCTGCGACTGCCAGGCGTTGCCGATGCCGACGGCGCATACGGTTGCCAGCAAGGCAGCCACCAGACCGAATCCGACTGCCAGTCGCTGCGCGACACTCATTCCTGCAAAGATCTTCATGCCACTGTCTCCGATGTTGTCGTGCACGTTTCCAGCAAACTTACTTGCTGTAGGCACCCACCATGAAACCGTAGCCACCCTGAACTTCGACAAAGGACGACTTGGCCTCGATCTCCTTGCTGACAGGGTTGACCCAGCGGTAGTCCACCCAGCCGGGCTTGTTCGCCGTCACGTGACCCATGATTTCCTGCACGAAGGCTTTGCCGTCGGCGTCCTTCAATTGGGCCAGCGACTTGCCGACGAGTTTTTCGTTGGCGCCATGAGCCAACACGTTGCCGCTGGCGTCGAGGACGGCCACATACAGGTCTCGGTCCACGAAGGGCCCCTGCTTGTCGTTGAGCACCGCAAACGCGTCCTTGCCCTTTTCCTTGAAGAGCGTGGCGGCCTTCTTGGCCATCGCCTTGGCCTCGTCCTTGGTGGCCCGATCGGCAGCGTTCACAGTCAGCGACGTCGCCAGCAGGGCTGCCAACACCAAGTGGCGTCGATTGAGTTGGATCATGAGAAATGCTCCTTTGATGGGGGTGCGGCGGGGTTTGGCGCGAACCGACTTCCGATCCGTGTGCCGCCCTGACCATATCGACCGTGATGGCCACCCATTGACTCGATCAGGCGTTCAAACTGCCAACCATTAGACAGATTGATCGGCGGGCCGAGCCTGCCGGCGTCAGTAGATGCCCATGGCCAGGCCGGCCCCAAAGGCAGCACCCAAGTCCGTGCAACGCTCCAGATCCGGCGGATCGATGCGTTTGTCGCGCAGGATGTCCTCCGGCGTCTGGGCGCGGGTGCAGACGATCAGCGCGTCGGCGATGAGCCGCAGCCGCCAGCCGGCGCAGATGCGTTCGATCTGGCGCGCGGCGTTGCTGCCGTCGCTGCCGGCGCAGACCAGGCAGGTGTAGGGCCGGCCGTTGATGCGGTCGAGCACGGCGTAGTAGCTGCGGTCGAAAAAGTCCTTCAGCAGGCCGGACATGGCGGCCAGGTTTTCAGGGGTGGCGAAGATCATGCCGTCGGCGGCCAGCACGTCGCCAGGCCCGGCCTGCGCCGCATGCAGCAGGCGCACGTCGATCGCCGGCTCGCGGGCGGCACCGTCTGCGGCGGCGCGTGCCATCTGCAGCGTGCCGCCGGTGTGCGTGTGGTAAACGATGAGGAGTGTCTTGCGCGGTGACTTCACCTGGGCGGCCCCTGCGGGCGTGGTCAACGTGCCGGGCTGTCAGGGCACGCTTGCATGCCGTGAAAGCTGACGAAGTCCGCGAGCGCCGCGCGCTCGGTGATGAAGGCGTTCTCCGGCGCCTGCAGGTCCTCGTGCCCGAGTGCGATGCCGCACAGCAGGATCTCGTTGTCGCCCATCGGCAGGTGCTGGCGCGTGACCTTGTGGAACCGGGCGAAAGCGGCCTGGGCGCAGGTGTGCAGGCCCTGGGCTCGCGCCGCCACCATCACGTTCTGGATGAACATTCCTACGTCCATGAAGCTGCCAGTGTTCAGTCGCCTGTCCAGCGTGACAAGAAGCCCGACCGGGGCGTCGAAGAAGCTGTAGTTGCGCAGCATCTGCCGTTCGCGCGCGACCTGGTCGTCGCGCGCGATGCCCAGCGTGGCGTACAGGCCAAAGCCACAGCGGCGACGGCGGTCCAGGTAGGGTTCGAACCAGCTCGTCGGGTAGTAGGCGTACTCGGGCTGGTAGCGGTCGGGGTCTTCCTGGGCCGCCTTGACGATGTCGGCACACAGGCGGTCGCGCGCCTCGCCCGCCAGCACGTACACGCGCCAAGGCTGCACGTTGTTACCGCTGGGGGCCCGTGCAGCCACCTCCAGGATGTGGCTGACCACTGCGGCAGGCACCGGCGTGGGCAGAAACCGCCGGACCGACTTGCGGCTGCGGATGGCTTCGTCGACATGCATGAGCGGACTCTTTTCAGTGTGGGGCTGTGGGGCATCGACCGCCATGCCGGTCGGGCTGCCAGCACTGGACGACGCCCAAGGCTTGGGCTAATCTCGAACCATGAATCCTACCAAACGGCCGTTCGCTTGGGTGCCTACACCCGAGATCGTTGCGAACTCCAACCTCACCGCCTTCATCCGCAAGACCGGCGAGCCCGACCTGGCGGCGCTGTCCCGGCGCGCCGATGCCGACCCGGCCTGGCTGATGCAGCAGGTGTTCGAGTTCTGCGACTTCCGCTTCTACAAGCCACCGCAGCAGATGCTGGACACCTCGCGCGGCATCGAATGGGCCCGCTGGTGCGTCGGGGGCACGACCAACGTCGTGCTCAACTGCATCGACCGCCATCGCGGTACGCCGGCCTGGGAGCGCCCGTTTCTGGTCTGGGAGGGCGAAGACCGGCGCGCCCAGCGCAGCCTGAGCTACCGCGACTTCGACGCCGAGGTCGGCCGCCTGGCCGGCGCCTTGCAGGCCCTGGGTGTGCAGCGCGGTGACCGCGTCGGCCTGTACATGCCCAACCTGCCCGAGACCTTCATCGCCTTCTTCGCGGTGATGAAGATCGGCGCCGTCGTCATGCCGCTGTTCTCGGGCTTCGGTCCGCAGCCCATCGCCTCGCGCCTGAACGACGGCGAGGCCAAGGTCGTGCTCACGGTCGACGGCACATGGCGCCGCGGCACGCCGGGCGCGATGAAGTCGGTGCTCGACGAGGCGCTGGTGTCGGTACCCAGCGTGCGGAATGTGCTGGTGCTGCGGCACCTGGGCGACGCCCTGCCCGCCTGTCCCATGACCGCCGGGCGCGACCAGGACTGGGCCGCCGCCGTGGCGCGCCAGCCGGCCGAGCTGGCAACAGCCGAGATGGCCGCCGACGACCCAGCCGTGCTGCTCTACACCTCGGGCACCACCGGCAAGCCCAAGGGCGCGGTGTGGACCCATGTGGGCTTCCTGGGCTCGATGGTCACGCGCGACATGCACATCTGCGCCGACTTCAAGGCCAGCGACCGCTTCTTCTTCATGAGCGACATGGGCTGGATGGTCGGCGCCATGTGCGCCTGCATCCCGAGCTATTTCGGCGGCAGCCTGCTCGTCGCCGAAGGCACACCCGACTTTCCCGACACCGGCCGCTTCTGGCGCCTGCTGCAGGACCACAAGGTCACCTACCTGGGCGTGGCGCCAACGCTCATCCGCGGCCTGATGCGCTACGGCGACGCCGAGGTCGAGGGTTTCGACCTGTCGGCGCTGCGCGTCACGGTCTCCGGCGGCGAAGCCTGGACCGAAGCGCCCTGGCGCTGGTTCTTTGAGCGTGTGTGCAAGAAGAAGTTGCCTTTCCTGAACATCGTCGGCGGCACCGAAGTCGGCGGCTGCAACTTCACCGGCACCGTGCTCCATCCGCTGCGGCCGGGCTCGTTCGGCATGGGCGGGCTGGGCGTCGGCGCCGATATCGTCGATGACGCCGGCAGGCCGGTCGCGGCCGGCCAGGTCGGTGAACTGGTGCTGCGCAACCCCAACATCGGCTTCACCAAGAGCCTCTGGCGCGACGACGAGCGCTACCTCGACAGCTACTGGCGCACCTTGCCGGGCATCTGGGTGCATGGCGACTTCGCGATGCGCGATGCCGAGGGCCTGATCTACATCCTGGGCCGCAGCGACGACACCATCAAGATATCCGGCAAGCGCACCGGGCCGTCAGAAATCGAAACCCTGCTCACCGGCACCGGCAAGGTGTCGGAGGCTGCCGTGATCGGCGTGCCCGACGAGCTCAAGGGCTCGGCCATCGTCTGCGTCTGCGTCGCCATGCCCGGCGTGACGGCGGACGCAGCGTTGGAACAGGAACTGTCCACCGCGGTGGTGAAGGGCATGGGCACGTCGTACCGTCCGCGCCAGGTGCTGCTGGTGAGCGACCTGCCGAAGACGCGCAACATGAAGATCATGCGCCGCGTGGTGCGTGCGGTCTACAAGGGTGAAAGTCCAGGCGATCTGTCGTCGCTGGTCAACCCGGAGGCGGTGACCGAGTTGCAGGCCAGGATCGCCGCCTGAACAACTGATCCCGACGTGCGCGCTCAGGGCACGCCGAGCGCGGACAACGCTTCGACGTAGCCGGAATCGCGCGCCTCGAGGCCGCCCACGCTGGCACCCACGCGCCGCAGCAGCCCGTCGCCAAGGCCGTAGACCAGCCCATGCACTTCGACGCGCTGGCCGCGTTCCCAGGCCCGTCTCACCGTTGTCGTGCGGCTCACGTTGCTGACCTGTTCAATCACGTTGAGCTCGCACAGGCGTGAAGCCCGGTTGCCGAGATCGCCGATGTCGTCAAGTCGATCGGCATGTTTGCGTGCGACGTCCTCCAGGTGCCGAAGCCAGTTCTCGGCCAAGCCAGTGCGGCGCTGTTCGACCACCGCCTGCACCCCACCGCAGCCGTAGTGCCCGACCACGAGCACATGCTCGACCTTCAAGACCTCGACGGCGTACTGGAGCGCGGTAAGACAGTTGAGGTCGGAGTGGACGACCAAGTTGCCGACGTTGCGATGCACAAATACCTCGCCCGGTCGCAGTCCAAGGATCTCGTTGGCCGGAACGCGGCTGTCGGAGCAGCCAATCCACAGATAGCGCGGCGCTTGCTGTTGCGCCAGTCGCCGGAAGAAGCCTGGATCCTCCGCCACGCAGCGGGCCGACCAGGCGCGATTGTTCTGGAACAAGGACTCGATGCTGCTGCACATGTGGAGGCCTTCGCTCGATGGTTGAAAGGATGAACCTGCGAGCCCGCAGAGGTGGGCCTTCTGGCATCATATCGAACAAACGTTTGGTTGTATCACCACCGCAGACTGTCGCCAGTACCGCTGCGGTGCTGGCGGTGTTCGGCGCAGCGTGAAGCATATGGAGACGAGTCTTGGTGAAAGCAGAGCCCCGGGCGCGGACCCCCGACCGCCACTTTGTGATCATCGGCGCCGGCATGTGCGGCCTGTACCAGCTGCACAAGCTGCTGGGCATGGGCGCCGACGTGACAGTGCTGGAGCGCGGCGACGACGTCGGTGGCACGTGGTACTGGAACCGCTACCCCGGCTGCCGTTTCGATTCTGAGAGCTACACCTACGGCTACTCGTTCTCGAAGGAACTGCTGGCCGAATGGGACTGGACCGAGCACTTCTCGCCGCAGCCCGAAAACCTGCGCTATGTGAACCACGTGGTCGACAAGTTCGAGCTGCGCAAGCACGTCCAGTTCGGCTGCAACCTCAAGCGCGCCGTCTGGGACGACGAGCAGCACATCTGGACGCTCGAACTGGCCGACGGCCGCACGCTGACTTGCCGCTTCCTGCTCACGGCCATCGGCCTGCTGTCGGCACCGACGATGCCGCGCCTGGCCGGCATGGACAGCTTCCGCGGTCCTTCTTTCCACACCTACCACTGGCCCAAGGAGCCGGTGGAACTGGCCGGCAAGCGGGTGGCCGTGATCGGCACCGGGGCCACCGGCGTGCAGTTGATCAGTGCCATCGCCGACAAGGTGGGCCAGCTGACCGTCTTCCAACGCCGGCCCAACTGGTGTGCACCGCTGCACAACGCCCCGATCTCCGCGGCGGAAATGGCCTCGATCCGGGCCGACTACGCCGAGATTTTCAGGAAGTGCGACAACACGCCGGGCGGCTTCATCCACGGACCGGACCGGCGCCGTGTGGCCGAGGTGCCGCGCGAGGAACGGCTGGCCTTCTGGGAGCGGCTCTACGCCACCCCCGGTTTTGCCATCTGGCTGGGCAACTTCCGCGACGTGCTGATGGACGAGGCCGCCAACGCCGAGTTCTCGGCCTTCGTGGCAGACAAGATTCGCGAGCGCGTCAAGGACCCGGTGCTGGCCGAGAAGCTGATCCCCAAGGACCACGGCTTCGGCGTGCAGCGCGTGCCGATGGAGACGCGCTACTACGAGGCCTACAACCGCGCCAACGTGCACCTGGTGAGCATCGGCGAGACGCCGATCGAGCGCATCACACCCACCGGCATCCGCACCAGCGAGCGCGACCACGAGTTCGACCTCATCGTCTACGCGACGGGGTTCGACGCGGTCACCGGCGCCTTTGACGGGATCGACATCGTCGGCACCGATGGCCAGCGCCTGCGCGACAGCTGGCGCGACGGCCCAATCACCTACTTGGGACTGCAGGTGGCCGGCTTCCCGAACATGTTCATGCTGGCAGGTCCGCAGAGCGCGTCGCTGTCGACCAACTTCCCCCGGGGCATCGAGACTGTGGTGGACTGGACTAGCGGGCTGCTCGAGCACGCCTTGCAACACGGCATCCTCCGCATCGAGCCCACGACCGGAGCCCAGGCGGAGTGGACCGCGCATGTCAAGGACATGTACCAGGGCCTGCTTCTGCGCAAGGCCAAGTCCTGGTTCACGGGCTACAACTCCAATGTCGAAGGGCACGACAAGATCCGCTACATGATCTACAACGGCGGCGCGCCGCGCTTCCGCCAGCGCTTGGCCGAGGTGGCGCAGCAGGGCTACGCGGGCTTTCGCCTGGGCTGATCGGCTACAGCGCCTTGCGCCAACACCTGCCGCCGCCGTGCGGAACTTGCAAATGGTGGTCTCATCAGGCGCCGGCTCGTGCCCAAGGTCGATGCCTGCGAACTCGCGCATCGACACCGACTCGTACAGTGCTTCTTCCACTGCGGGATCGCTCCGATTGAACCACCTTGGGCATCAAGCACACGTTCACCAGGCCCTACCGACCGCAGACCAATGGAAAGGCCGAACGGTTCATCCAGACTTGCCTGCGCGAATGGGCCCACGATCGCATCTGGAGCACAAGCGCCGAGCGCACTGCGTTGCTGCCATCGTTCCTGGCCTACTACAACGCCCGAGGGCCACATTCGGCCCTCGGCTACAGGCCTCCGGCTTCCCGCCTTGGCGGGAACAACCTATTGCAACTCAACATTGAGACATACGCGATTCCTTCTTC
The DNA here is from genome assembly GCA_030653505.1 of Rubrivivax sp. GTDB lineage: Bacteria > Pseudomonadota > Gammaproteobacteria > Burkholderiales > Burkholderiaceae_C > Rubrivivax. The sequence goes on along the minus strand of JAURZK010000038.1, from coordinate 125,991 downwards.
AGTCAACGCTGGCGCCCGAGGCCTTCACTACTTGGCCCCACTTGGCGATGTCCGCCTGGAGCACCGCCGCGAACTGCTGCGGTGTCGTGAGATAGGGCTCCGCACCCTGCGCGGCGAACTTGTCCACCACTTCCTTGGCCTTCAGCACTTCGTTCACGTCGGCATTGATCTTTGCAATCACGGCCGCCGGAACCTTGGCCGGCGCGAACAGGCCGAACCACGGGTTCACGTCGAAGTCCTTGAAGCCCGCTTCAGCCACGGTCGGGATGTTCGCGAACGAAGCCGCGCGCTTGGCGCTCGTGACGGCAATCGGGTGCAGCGTACCCTGCCGGATCGACCCCGACACTGAGGGCAGACTCGTGAACACCAGATGGATATGCCCACCCATCAGGTCCTGCATCGCCGGTGCCGCGCCGCGATAAGGCACATGCGTGAGCTTCACGCCGGCTGCGGAGTTGAACATCTCACCCAGCAAGTGATTGACCGATCCGTTGCCCGCCGAGCCATACGTCAGCGATCCCTTCTTCGCGGCGGAGACGAGATCGGGGATCGTCCTGAAAGGCGCGTCGGATTTGGCGACGACGACGAAGGGCAGCGTCGCCAGCGTCGCGACGGGCACAAAGTCCTTCTCCGGGTCGAAGGCCAACTTCTTATACAGCGCGCCGTTAATCGCGTGCGTCCCCACGTAGCTCATGAGCAGCGTGTAGCCATCGGCCGGCGAATTGGCGACCACCTCCATGCCGACGTTGCCGCCGGCACCCGCGCGGTTTTCCACCACGACGGACTGGCCCCACTTCCTGTTCAGCTCCTGCGCCACGATGCGGGCCAATGCGTCGGAGGCACCGCCCGGAGTCTGCGGCACCAGGATCTTCACGAGCCGATCGGGGAAGACCTGGGCCTGCGCCGCGAAGGCGATGAGGGCGCAGCCGGCGAGGGTGGTCCAGGGGCGGATCTTCTTGACCATCGATGTCTCCTTGGGGTGCCGATCTATCCAGGATTGCGGATTCTTTGAAGCGCCTGGTCCAGTTGTTGCTGCAGGGGCGCCTGTAGCGCCTGGGTGTCCAGTGCCGCCACCGCCTCGGCGGCGCGCCGCTCGATCAGGCGGCGCAGGCGGTAGCGGGCACGGGCCAGCAACAGGTTGTCGCCTCCGCGGCTTGTCGCCAGCCACGCCTGGTGTTCGTCGATGCCGTTCGAAAGCGCCGCGATCGTTTCCGGCTGGGCAGAGGAAGCCAGGAGCACCAGCGGGCACCAGGCGCCTTCGGCGTGGCGTGCCAGCGCGCTGATTCGCTTGATGTCTGTCGCCATCTTCTGTGCGCCCGGCAGATCAGCCTTGTTCACGACGAAGAGGTCCGCCATCTCCATGATGCCGGCCTTCATGGCCTGCACGATGTCACCGCTCTCAGGCAGCAGCACCAGAACGAGCGTGTCGACCTGCGCGCGCGCGGCGTACTCGGCCTGGCCCACGCCGACGGTTTCCAGCAGCACTTCTTCGAAGCCGAACTGGTCCATCGTGTCCAGCATCTCGGGTAGATTGTCCGAGAGGCCGTCGCATGCGGAGCGAGAGCCGATCGAGCGGATGTACACCTCCGAACTGCCCACGAGATCGTCCATGCGGATGCGGTCGCCCAGAATGGCGCCGCCGGTGCGAGGGCTGCTTGGGTCGACCGCGAGCACGCCCAGGCGACGGTCGCGGCCTCGGTGCAGGGCCAGGTGGCCGGCCAGCGTGCTCTTGCCCGCGCCGGGAGCGCCGGTGAGGCCGATGCGCCGCGCGGGCGGGGCGCCGGTCGCGACCGGCTGCAGGCGCAGCAGGTCCGAGGCGCTCGCATTCGCCAGCTTCGACAGCCGGCGGCCGAGCGCATGCCTGTCCAGCGGAGGTTTCGTCATGCGACGGCCTTGCCTAACACCTCTTGATGGTGCTCGTCCAGCAGCGGCGGCATGCCGTAGACCGGCGCGAACCCGTCGAACTTGAGCGGGCTGCCGACGGCGCGCAGGTTCTGCTTGCCATCGCCCAGCGGCACAATCAGGCCGCGCGCGCGGGCTTGGCCGCTTTCCAGCGCCTGTCCCATCGTCCCGACTTCGGCGACGACGATGCCCAGGGGCCCCAGCCGGCGCACCCAGTCGGCGGCGCTCGCCTGTCGAAGGACTTCGCCGATCGCGGCGAGCACCTGCGCCCGATTGTCGCGCCGGCTCGCCATGGTGGCGAATGCCGGGTCGATAGCCCACTCCGGCTTGCCGATCTTCGCGCAGAACTTCTGCCAGAACTTGTCGTGCGAGATGAAGAGGGTGAGCCAGCCGTCGCTAGTAGGGAAGATCTGCGCCGGCACCATGTAGGGGTGCGAGGAATTGGCGAGCCGCTCCATCACCTCGCCCGCGTTCAGCGACGCGCCGGCCAGATAGTTCAGCTGTGACATCATCACGTCGTACATGGCAACGTCCACCTGGCCGCCCAGGCCCTCCACGACCTTCGCCAAGAGGCCCAGCGCGGCCATGATGCCGGCGGAGTTGTCGACGGCGGAGTAACCGGTCTTGGTCGGCGGCGCCGAAGGGTCTCCGGTGAGCGACATCACGCCGGTCAACGCCTGGATGACGTAGTCGTAGGCCGGGCTGTCGGAGTATGGGCCTTCGAGACCGTAGCCCGTGAGCGCCACGCACACCATCTTCGGGTTGCAACGCTTCATGTCTTCGTAGGTGAGTCGCAGCTTCTTGATGGCGGCGGGGCGCAGGTTAGTGATGAGCGCGTGCGACCTCGCCGCGATGGATTCGAGTTCCGCGCGGCCTTCCGGGCTCGCGAGGTCCAGCACCACGCTCTTCTTGTTGCGGTTCAGGCTGGCGAAGTACGCGTTGTGCGGCCCGATGAAGTGCGGGCTGACCTTGCGCCCGATGTCGCCTTCGGGCGGCTCGATCTTGATGACTTCGGCACCCATGTCGGCCAGGAGCAGGCCGCAATAGGGCCCGGCCAGCATGTGGCCGACCTCGATCACGCGGATGCCGGCCAGGGGCGCGCTCATCGCAGCTGCGCCGCCAGTTGCGAGACCACCGCGTCCAGCGGCATGTCGGCGGTGAAAATGGCGGCCACACCGAGTTCCTGAAGCATCGCGTGGTCCTCGCCTGGAATGGTCCCGCCGACGAACACCTTGATCCCGCTGACGTCGAGCTTGCGCAACTCCACCATCACGTCCGCCACGAGCTCCTTGTGGCTGCCGGAGAGGATGGATAGGCCCACCGCGTCGACGCCTTCGTCGACCGCCACCTGGGCGATCTGGCCCGGGCTGCGGCGCAGTCCGGTGTAGATCACCTCAGCGCCCGCGTCACGCAGCGTGAGGGCGATGATCTTCGCGCCGATGTCGTGGCCGTCCAGGCCGGGCTTGCCGACCAGGATGCGCTTGCCCGCGAGCGGGCGTGCTTCTTCGTTCACGTCAGTCATGTTTCCCTACGCTTTTCACTTCGTGCAATGCGTTTCCCCCAAGAGTGGGCATTCGCGTCTTGGGGCGGTGCGGCGACGTTCATAGATTCACCGGTTCCTTGAATTCGCCCCATTCCCTCTTCAGGCACGCCACCATCTCGCCGACGGTCGCATACGCGTGGCAGCAGTCCACCAGGTAGGGCATGACGTTTTCGCTGTCGTTGGCCGCAGCGGCGGAAACCTTAGCCAGCGACGCGTCAACCTGCGAATTGTTGCGTGTGTCCAGCGTGCATTGAAACTTCTCGAGTGCGCGCTTGGCGACCGTCGGGTCAAGCTTGAACACATCGCCTACGCCGATCTTCTCGTTCTCCTTCTTGAAGTGGTTCTGGCCCACGATCACGTTCTTGCCAGAGTCGGTGTCCAGCTTGCGCTCCAGGCCGCGCTCGGCCAGGCGCAGCTGCATCCAGCCGTCCTCGATGGCCGGGATCACGCCGCCATAGGCGTCGATCTCGCCCATGATCTTCGTGATCATTTCCTCCATGCGATCGGTGTGCTGCTCCAGGAAATAGCTTCCACCCAGCGGATCGACCGTGCGCGCGATGCCGCTTTCATACGCGATCATCTGCTGCGTGCGCACCGCCAGTTCCGCGGAGAACTCTGTCGGAATCTGGAAGGCTTCGTCGAAGGCGCAGGTGAAGATGGACTGGGCGCCGCCGAAGACGGCCGCCATTGTCTCCACCGCCACGCGCACCGCGTTGTTGTAAGGCTGCGGTGCAACCAGCGACGAGCCGCCACACACCACGCCGAAGCGGAAGTGCTGCGCCTTCGGGTCCTTCACGCCGTAGCGGTCCTTCATCAGCTTGGCCCACAGGCGCCGGCCGGCGCGGAACTTCGCGATTTCATCGAAGAAGTCCATGTGCACGTAGAAGAAGAACGACAGGCGTTTGGCGAACTTCTCCACGTCGCCGCCGCGGCGCTGCAACTCGTCCACGTAAGCGAGGCCGTTGGCCAGCGTATACGCCATCTCCTCGGCTGCAGTCGCGCCGGCGTCGCGAACGTGCGCACCCGCGATCGAGATGGGGTTGAAGCGCGGCGTGACTTCGTTCGAGTACAGGATCGAGTCCGCGATGAGGCGCATCGACGGTCGCACGGGAAAGATCCAGGTGCCGCGCGCCACGTATTCCTTCAGGATGTCGTTCTGGATGGTGCCGGTCAGCTTGCTGCGCGGCACGCCCTGCTTGTCCGCGACCGCCAAGTACATCGCATAGATGATGGCCGCAGTGCCGTTGATGGTGAACGACGTGGATATCTTCGACAGGTCGAGGTCCTTGAACAGGATCTCAGCTTCGCTCAGGTTCGACAACGAAACGCCGACCTTGCCAATCTCCGGTCTGGCCATCGCGTGTGTGGGATCGAAGCCGCATTGCGTTGGCAGGTCCAGCGCGACCGACAGGCCAGTCTGGCCCTGGTCCAGCAGGAACTTGTAGCGCTCATTGGATTCCTCGGCGGTCCCGAAGCCCGAGTACTGGCGGATGGTCCAAAGGCGCCCCTGATAGCCGTCCGAGAAGATGCCGCGCGTGAACGGGTATTCGCCGGGCTCGCCGATGCGCGCCGGATCGACCGCGCTCGCTTCGACGGCTTTGGGCACGGGAATGCCGCTGCGGCTGATGGGGCCCAGCTCGGGGTCGGCCAGGGGGGTCCGGGAGGCAGAGTCTCTCGCGTTCATCGTCAGCCTTTGGGCAGGAGCTTTTCGGAAGCCGCCCAGTGGTCGTCATGCAACCACGTGCGGACCAGGTGTTGCTGTTCGACGGCGCGGTGCGCCTTCCAGCCAAGGCTTTGCCGCGCGGCGATCGCCTGGGCCTTGATGCCGCGCATCACCTGCGGGGCGCAGGCTTCTAGCGGCTTGGTGAATGCGGCGAAGTCGGCGCCTTGCGGCCCGTCGGAAATAATGGCGTCGGCCAAGCCCCAGGCAAGCGCCTGCCCGGCTGCCACCAACTCGCACCGGCTCATCATGCGCATCGCATGCGCGGGGCCGATCAGCTGGAACAGGTCCGGCCCGCCGCCCCAGGCGGAAGTGATCGCCAGCTTGGCCTGGATGTAGCCGATGCGTGCGTGCGAAGCCTGCAGTCGCATGTCGCACGCCAGGGCCAGCTCGGCGCCGCCACCGATTGCGTCGCCGTTCAGGAAGGCGACCACGGGCACGGGGCATTGGCGGATGGCATCGAGCGCAGCGCCCGCCTCTTCCATCATGGACATCACGGCGGCTTCGTCGCGGACGCTGGCGAGGTCGCGGAGGTCGCCGCCGGCCGCGAAGTATTTCTCTCCGGCGCCCGTGAGGACGATGTAGCGCACGTCGTCCCGCTCGCCGGCCGCGCGTACAGCGTCGGCGAGTTCGGCGAGCACGGGGCGGGCGAGGGCGTTGTGTTTCTGCGCGCGGTCGATGGTGAGCCAGACCGCACCCGGTTGCGGCTCGTGCACGCGCACGTTGGGCGTGGCGGGTTCGGCGTTAGGTGATTGCATCGGGTGCATGCTAGATTCAAAGAAGTTCGCTGCAAAGGACGCTTGTTCGTGATGTTGAACAAACGTCACCTGATTGCTCGACAACATGCGTCTCGGAGGAGTTTTGTTCAACGCGCTGAATTTCCGCTGCCTTTGAGCATGGTCGCCGTCACTGCCGTCGAGCGCGTGCTCGACATCTTCGAAGCCTTCGAAAAAGCCCGGAAGCCGCTGTCGCTCACCGACCTGGCGGAGCTGACGGACACCCCGAAGAGCAGCTGCCATGCGATCGTCGGGACGCTCACGGCCCGCGGCTACCTGTATTCACTGACACGCCCGCGAGCCCTGTACCCCACGCGGCGCTTCTTCGACCTGGCCCGATCGATCCATGAGAAGGACCCCTTCGTCGAACGTCTGATGCCGATGCTCGAGCGGTTGTGCGACGCCTCGCGGGAGACCGTGATCCTCGGCAAGCGGCAAGGCAATGCCGTGATCTACCTGCAGGTGGTGGAGAGTGCCCACCCCATCCGCTATTCGGCCCGACCGGGCGAGTTCAAGCCGCTGCATTCCAGCGCGATCGGCAAGGCCTTGATTGGCAGCCTGAAGGAGGCCGAGCTGCGCGCGCTGGTCGCGGGCCAGTCGCTCACGGTCGTGACCGGCGCCACGCTGACAGACAAGGAAGTCCTCATCGCCGACATCCTGGAGAGTCGGCGGCGGGGCTACTTTCTCACGCGCGGCGAGAACGTGCCGGACGTGTGGGCGGTGTCGGCTTTCCTCTCGGTCCATTCCGAAACCCTCGCCGTCGCGATCGCGGGGCCGCGGCACCGCCTGGAAGCCAATGTGATGGAGCATGCGCAGCTGCTGCTGGCCACCTGCAGCTTCATCGCCCGGCAGTGGTCGAAGGGCTAAACTGAAGTTCATAGGTAAATGCGGGACATGGACTTGTATTTCTGTCAAGCGGTAACCATCCCCCGGCAAAGCCGGGGGCTTTCGTGATGTGAGCCGCTCGAAGCGGCTGGAAGGGGACGCTAACGCGGCCCCTCATTTCATGGGCCACCTTCCGGTGGCGGCTTATCTCCACAGACCGAGTTGGTCCAACCTTTGGTCCTCTTTCTCTTGGTTCTTGACGTACTCCGACTATGGCACTGGCCGAACTCGCCGAGAAGGGAGCCGACATCGACGTGCTGCGCCAGATGGTGCAGTTCATGGCCCAACGCTTGATGGAGCTCGATGTCGACGGGCGCTGTGGCGCCGGCTACGACGAGAAGACCCCTGATCGGCTGAACAGCCGCAACGGGTACCGCGACCGCACCTGGGATACGCGCGCCGGCAGTGTCGAGCTGAAGATCCCCAAGCTGCGCCAGGGCAGCTACTTCCCCGAATTCCTGGAGCCACGGCGCACGGCCGAGAAGGCACTCACCGCGGTCATCCAGGAAGCCTACATCCAGGGCGTGTCGACCCGCTCGGTGGACGAGTTGGTCAAGGCCCTGGGCATGAGCGGCGTGTCCAAGAGCCAGGTCAGCCGACTGTGCGGCGAACTCGACGAGCGCGTGGGCGCCTTCCTGAACCGCCAGATCGAGGGCGACTGGCCTTACCTGTGGATCGACGCCACGTACGTGAAGACACGCGAGGCCGGGCGCATCGTGAGCGTGGCGGTGATAGTGGCTGTAGGCGTCAACACCGAGGGCCAGCTCGAGGTGCTGGGCCTGAAGGTCGGCGCCTCGGAGGCTGAACCCTTCTGGACAGAGTTCCTGCGCAGCCTGAACCGGCGCGGGCTGCGCGGCGTCAAGCTCGTCATCAGCGACAGCCACGAGGGCATCAAGGCGGCCGCCAGCAAGGTCCTCAAGGCCACCTGGCAGCGGTGCCGGGTGCACTTCATGCGCAACGCCCTGGCGCACGCCGGCAAGACCCAGCGGCGCATGGTCAGCGCGGCCATCGGCACGGTGTTCGTGCAGGAGTCGGCCGATACGGCGCGGGCGCAGTGGCGATCGGTGGCCGATCAGTTGCGCGGCAAGTTCCCCAAACTCGGTGCGTTGATGGACGAGGCCGAGAACGATGTGCTGGCGTTCATGACCTTCCCGCGAGCGCACTGGACGCAGATCTACAGCACCAACCCGCTGGAGCGGCTGAACGCGGAGATCAAGCGGCGCACCCGCGTCGTGGGTATCTTCCCGAACGACGCTTCGATCACCAGGCTGGTCGGCGCCATGATGCTCGAGCAGAACGACGAGTGGAGTCTGAACCGGCGCTACATGCAACTTGAGGGCCTGCAATCCCTCAGCGATACTGTTCCCACTCGGCTGTCCGCAGTGGCTCGCTGAGTAGCGTGCACCTCAGCTCTTCTGGGCTGTGGACTTACACCACGCGCTGGGACGCGACCCAACGCCACCAGCCAGGCCGCCGGGTAGCCTCGGTCGAGCACCAGAACGTCGCCAGGGGAGAGCTTGTCCAGCGCCTCCACCAGCATCGCGCGCTCAGAGACCTGGGTGTGTAGTCGATCACCCGCACCGTGATCGCACGGGCCAGCGTCTGGGCCACGCTCACTCGCGCGGGCCGCAAGGTGCTGAGGTAGCTGCCGTCGTCCAGCGTCTGCTCGACCGGCAGATTGGGGTTGACCCAGCGCGGGCCGAGCTTCTCGATCAGGTCGAAAGTGCTGCCGACCGCGGCAAGGGCGGCGTCACCTTCGAGTTCGGGGAACACCACGCCGAAGCCGCTCTCCCAACAGCGCGTCGGCCGAGATCAGTACGCGCGATCCTGGCTCGAAAAGAATCACCGAATCGGGGTCGTGGCCCGGCGCGGCGTGGACCTGCCAGGGGAGACCGCCGAGCTCGGTCTCGGTGCCCGGCAAGACCACCGCATCGTGGCGAAAGCGCGGACAGCGCGGCCCGTGGGGTGGTAGCCCAGGGTCGCCGGATCCCAGGCCCCCACCGCATCCGCTAAGCCCGGCGGGGATAGGGTGCGCATCGAGGGCCAGCGGCCTTGCAGCGGGGCGTTGCCGCCGCAGTGTTCACTGTGCAGATGGGTGTTGACGAGGCAGTCGAGCGGGTACCCGCGCAGGGCCGCCGCCACCAGTGCCAGTGTCTGTTCGGCGTGCGCGCAACGCTGTTGCTGGACAACCAGCCGCGCTCGAGTACCTGCACGCCGGGCGGCAGTTCAGCCTGGCTCATCGATGAGCTCGGCACTTCAGGGCGCCGCGCCTCAGCGCCCCGTCCACACCGGTTTGCGCTTCTCGGCAAAGGCGCGCGGACCTTCTCAGCATCATGCCGCCGGCGATCAGGTGCCCGGTCATCGCCGCGATGATGGGCTTGGCGACGCGGCGCTGGCGGCCGTGGAAAGGGTCCTTCATCTTGCTCAGGATGTCGACACCCTCTTCCTTCTTGACGCACGCCGCTTCGCGCAGGTCCAGCCCGGCGCAGAAGGTGCCGCAGTCGGCCGAGGTGAGGATGGCCACACGCACGCTCTTGTCGGCGTCGACCTCGCCCCAGCAGTCGTGCAGGCGGTTGGCTGCCGCGGGCGACAGCGCATTGCGGATTTCGGGGCGGTTGATCTTGACGGTGGCAATGCCGTCGCCCACCTCGTAGATCACGGTGTCTGCGTCGGAGTGCAGCAGTTCGGACCGGCCTCGACAAGGCCCTGCGAGGAAAGCGTTCACTTCAATGCTGCCGGCTGCCGCGGCCGAGCAAGTCGCGCGCGATGATCGAGCGGTGGATTTCGCTCGGACCTTCGACGATGCGGTACACGCGCACCATGCGGTACATGTACTCCAGCGGCAACTCTTTGCTCACCCCCATGCCGCCGAAAAGCTGGATCGCGCGGTCGACCACGCGCGAAATCATCTCGGTGGCCATGACCTTGACCATCGAGGCTTCGCGCTTGATGTCGTCGCCGCGCTCGATGCGAGTGGCAAGCCGGTAGGTCAGCGTGCGCACGGCTTCGATGTCCTGCCAGGTGTCGGCAATCCACCATTGCACCGCCTGGCGGTCGGCCAGCGGCGCACCGAAGGTATGACGCAGCTTGGCCTGCTCGATCATCATGTCCAGGCAGCGCTGCGCCAGGCCGACACAGCGGGCGCCGATCTCCGCGCGCCGGATGCCCAGGCGCCGCTGCAGCGGGCCGAAGGCCTTGCCCAACTCGCCCAACACCTGATCGTTGCCCACCGTCACATTGTCGTAATGGACCTCGTAGGGGTGGTAGTCACCGATGGTTGGGTAGGAACTGGGGATCGTCAGGCCCGGTGTGTCGGCATCCACCAGGAAGGCGCTGATGCCCAGGCGTTCGCCGCCTTCGGCCTCGGCCACCGCCATCGTGATGATGAAGTCGGATGACCGGGCGTTGGAGATGAAGACCTTGCTGCCGTTGAGCACCCACTGGTCGCCGCGCCGCACCGCACGCATCGTGATCGCGCCGGCGTCGGAGCCCGCGCCGGCCTCGGTCAGCGCCAGGCAGGAGCGCTTGCTTCCCGCCGCATAGGGGAGCAGATAGCGCTCGATCTGCGGCCCGCTGGCGCATTGCTGCAGGTAATGCAGGTTCGGGCTGTCAGGCCGCAGCACGAAGGGCACGATCGAGTACTTGAGCTCTTCGGTGACCACGCACTTGACCAGCGCACCGAGATCCTGGCCGCCGTACACGGCCGGCACGTCGATGCCCCACAGCCCCAGCGCGCGCGCCTTCTCGTCGAGCGCGGCGGAGACTTCCGGCGGCAGGATCGGCGTGTCGGTCAGGCCGCGTTCGGCCTCGCGCCGGATCACCATGCGTTCGAGCGGCAGCAACTCTTCGCGCACGAAACGTCGCACCGTGTCGGCCACCTGGCGCACATGATCGGGCAACTCGAAGTCCATGCCTATTCCTTGATCGGCGCCGCCGGCATCCAGCGCGCCAGCGCGTCGTTGTGCTGGCCCAGCAGCGGTGCGCCGCTGCGGTAGCGCGTCGGGGTCTGCGAGAAGGCGGCGGCCACGCCGTGGTAGACGACGCAGCCCATGACCGGGTGGTCCAGTGTCTGCCAGAAACCACGCGCGGCGAGCTGCGCGTCGTGGTGCAACAGGTCGTCGGGCGTCGCAACCACCGCCGCCGCAGCGCCGGTGGCGCGCAAGGCAGCGACGGCCTGCTCCGCGCTGCGGCCGGCCATCCAAGCGCGCACGAGCGCCTCGATTTCGGTACGCCGCTCGAAGCGCACCGCCGGTGCCAGCGCAGGCTGGCCGAGCAGTGCGGCCAGGCGCAGGAACGCCGCATCGCCGGCCACCGACAGCGCGCACCAGCGGTCGTCGCCGGCACAGCGGTAGATGCCGTGCGGCGCGCGCCACGGCTCCACATACGCCGGCGGCGGCGACTCCTGGCCAGTCGCTGCGACCTCGAGCACCCCGTCCGGGCAGGCCGCCAGCGTCGATTCGATCTGCGCCACCGCGATGTGCTGGCCGCGCCCGGAACGCTGCCGCCACACCAGCGCGGCGAGCACGGCAAAGCAGGCATGCAGCGGGTTGGGCAGGTGGTCGGGGAAGTTGGTGCCGGTGCCCACCGGCAGGTGGCCTGGCAGCCCGTGCCGGCCGAACATGCCCACCGTGGTGGCGATGTTGATGCCGTAACCCAGGTAGTCTCGGTAAGGTCCGTCGTCGCCCGCGAAGGGCATGCCCAGATAGACCAGCCGCGAATTGATCGCGGCCGCCTCGCGCCACGACAGGCCCAGGCGGTCCATCGCACCGGGCGTGAAGGAATTGGCTAGCAGGTCGGCACCCTGCAACATGGCCTTGACGCAGGCCAGGTCCCGCGGCTGCTTCAGGTTCAGCGTGACGCTCTTTTTGTTGGTGTTGCGGTTGGCGAAATAGCCACTGGCGTCGAGGCCGCCCGCAGCCGCCACCGGCTCGGCGCGGCGCAACTGGTCGGGCCGCTCCCGCGATTCGATCTTCCAGACTTCGGCGCCGAAGTCGGCCAGCAGCTTGGTGGCGAACGGCCCCGCACCGACCCAGGTGAGGTCGACCACCCGCAGGCCCGCCAGCGGCAGCGCGGCGCTGCCGCCATCGGCGCGCGGCAGCCCCGCAGGCGCCTCGCGCTGGCGCTCGATCTCGCGCCACACCCACGCCGCGTCGGCGTTCAATGCAGGGGTCGCAGCCGGCGCCTGCCAGGGCGTGGCCGACAGGCCGTATGGCGCGCCGGGCCAAGCGCGCGAATCGAAGAAGGCACGCGCCCGCAGGTGCGGATCGGCGACGGCATCGAGCGCGCTGTTCAGCGGCGAAATCGCGATGCGCCGCGCCTGGCCGTCCTCGAACAGCGCCTGCTTTTTGCGCTCCCGCGCGAATTCGGCCCACAGCGCGGCAAAGCGGGCGCACGCGACGGCCTGCGTGTTGTAGCCGCTGTCCTGCCAGCGCGGATCGAGCAATTCCTCGGCTCCGGCAACGCCCGCCTCGGCCAGCCACTGCGCCAGCAGCTTCCAGCCACGGCCCACACCCGAGTCGGCGGCATAGAGGAACACATGGCCATCGGCGCAGGGATAGACGCCGATGCCGGCCTGACGCACCTGCTCGCCGCGGCGGCGTCGCGTCACGCCCTTCATGGCCAGGAACTGCGGCGCCGTCTCGGTGCCCAGCGCCATCACTTCCTGCATCGAGACATCGACCCACTGGCCGCCGCCGGTATTGTTGCGGCCGATCCATGCGATCAGGGCGGTGACGGCCGCGTATTGCGCGGCCGACGTGGTGGCCAGGCCGCAGTCGCCCACCAGCGGGCCGCTGTCTTCATAACCGGTGAGCCAGGCCATGCCGCCGCTGGCCATGGCGATCAGGTCGCAACCCGCGGCGCCGACGGCCGGGCCGGTCTGCCCGAACGGCGTGATCGAGCACCACACCAGCCCAGGCGCCGCAGCATGCAGGCGGGCCCAGTCGAGCCCGCGCTCGCGCCAGTAGGCCTGAGGCCGGTCGTCGAACACGATGTCGGCGGCGGCGAGCAGGCGTTGAAGGCACTGCCGGTCGGCGTCGGCATCTGGATCGAGCACGATGCTGCGCTTGCCGCTGTTGCGGTAGGCGAACCACAGGCTGTCCCCGTGTGCCAGCGGCGGGCGCAGCCGCGCCGGGCTGCCGCCGGGTGGTTCGACCAGGATCACGGTGGCGCCGAGGTCGGCATAGAGCTTCGATGCGTAGCCGAAATCCGTCGTCAGGTCGACGACCAAGACGCCCGTCAGAGCCTGATCGGTGTGCATGCCGGCCTACTTGACCGGGCGACTCGAAGGCGAGTGGCCGAGCAAGGTGGAAATGCGCTTGGCGACGCGCATCAGCGGGTCGATCAGCGCCTGCTCGCGGCCCTCGATGCGGCTCGATGGCCCGGTGACCGTCACCGAGTAGCACATTTCACCCGACGCGTCGCGCACCGGCGCCGACAACGCGATCACACCGGCCACGCGGTCGTCCTGCGTGCGCGCGTAGCCCTGCTCGCGAATCTCGGCCAGTGCATCGAACAGCGCCTTGCGCGTGACGCGCCGCTTGGGCAGCTGCTGCGCCAGGCGCATCCGCTCGACCGCCGTATCGTCGAGCTGCGACAGGAACATCTTGCCCGAGGCGCCGTACAGCAGCGGCAGGCGGTCACCGGGCAGCACGATGCTGCGCAGCGTGGACTTGCTCTGCGCGACATCGAGCACGATGCGCTCATCGCCGCTGCGCGTGCTCAGCGTCACCGTCTCGCCGGTGGTGCGCGCCAGCTCTTCGATCAGCGGGCGGGTGATCTCGCGCACGTCCTGCGTTTCGCGCACCACGCTGCCCAGCAACAGCAATTTGTACGACAGGGTGTAGCGCTGGTCGCTGCGCTGCAACAGGTAGCCGGCTTCCTGCAGCGTGACCACCAGGCGAAAGGTGGTCGACTTGGGCAGCTTGACCGTGCGGTAGATCTCCTGCAAGGCCAAGGCCGGCGTCTCGAGCGAGAAGCACTCGAGGATCGACAGGGCCCGGAGCAGTGCGCGCGCCATTTCAGCTGCCTGCCGCTGCCGGTTGCCGTGCGGCAAAGACGCTCGCGTTGTCGGCACCCGGCAGCGCAACGCCATGGCCCAGCGCCGGCACATCGGCGCTCCAGCGGTAGGGAGCGGCGAGCACCTGCCAGGCCAGGCCGACGGCGCCTGTCTGCACCTCGCGCAGCAGCCTGCGCCGACGCGCCACGGCGCCTTGCAGGGCGCCCGCCACGCCCTGCACCGGCACGGCGGGCTCATCGACGACGCCGAGCGCCCAGGCCGCCGCGCTGCCGCTCACCCGGTACGGCGGGCAGCCGGCACCGGGCCAGCCGAGCTGGGTCAGCCAGACCAGCGCATCCTGCATGGCGACATCGATCACCTGGCCACGGCCACTGCGATCACGCTCGAGAACCGCGGCGACGATGCCGAAGGCCGCCACATGGGCCGCGCCGAGGTCGGCGTAGGAGTAGCCGGTCTTCAGCGGGCCGTCGTCGGTCGGTCCATCGACCAGGCCCATCAGGCCACTGGCGGCCTGGATCACGGTGTCCAGCGCCGGCGCCGGTGGCCCGTTGCGGCCATAGCCTGAAATGCTGCAGACGATGAGCCGCGGGTGCGCGCCGGCCAAGGCCTCGAGGTCGATGCCGCGGCGGCGCAGCGCGCCCGGCATCATGGTCTGCACCACCACGTCGGCCGCGGCGATCAGCTCGCGCAGGCGGGCCACGCCCTCGGCGCTGCCGAGGTCGATCTCCACGCTGCGCTTGCCACAGTTGTAGTTGGCGAAATAGGCGCTGGCATGGCCGACGCGCGGCTGCCACTGTCGCGACTCTTCGCCGCCGGGCGGCTCGACCTTGATCACCTCGGCACCCATGTCAGCCAGGTAGCGCGCGGCCAGCGGGCCGGCGGTGTAGGCGCCGATTTCGACCACCCGCAGACCGCGCATCGGCGCGCCCGAGGTCGCCGCTGGCCAGGCCGGTGGGCTGACTTGCGTTTCGTTCGGGCGCAGCGGCGTCACGGCGCCGATGTGCAAGGGCTGGTGCAGCGGCGTCGCGGACAACCACACGGGCGCCAGCGGCACCTCGCAGGCCGCACCCGCTGCGTCGTGCACCTTGACGGTCGCGCTGGCCGCCGCCGGCCCCGGCGTGCGCACCGCCGATACCGGCAGGCGGGCCGCGCCGAGTTGTTGCACGGCTTCTTCGACGCTGCGCTGGCCGGTCCAGCCGGTGACCGCGGCATCGACGCGCGCCATCGCCGCCACGCGCAGCGGCGACGTGGCCAGCGCCGGGTCGGCGGCCAGGTCGGGCCGGCCGATGACGGTGGCAGCGCGGCGCCATTGCTCGTCGGAGGCGACGCACAAGGTGACCCAGCCGTCGCGCGTGCGGTACACGTTCCACGGTGCGCACAGCGTGTGCCGCGAACCGTTTCTGAACTGGCGCGCGGGGTTGGCGAGCGCCTGGGTGTGGAAGGTGCCGGCCAAGGCCAAGGCGCTGTCGAACAGGCCCAGGTCGAGCGTGGCATCGCGGCTGCCGACGCGCAGCGCCGCCAGCACCGACGTCGCTGCATTGAGGCCGCCGAGCAGTTCGAGCAGCGGCGCGCGCGTGACACACGGTGCTCCGCCCGCAGGGCCGGTGGTGTCCATCGCGCCAGCGGCCGCCTGCAGCGCCAGCTCTGGTGCGGCGCTGGCGGCTTCACCGGCGCCAAAGGCTGTCAGCGACACCGTCAGCGCGGCAGCCGAAGCCGGTGCGGCGCCGCCGGGCGTGGACACGAAGGCCACATGGGCCCGCGCCGACAGCGCCTGCCAGGCGGCGTCGCGCTCGGCAGCGCTGCCGGCCTGCACGCGCTGCTTGCCTGCCAGCGCCAAGGGGTGCAGGTGCCACGACGGCGGGTCGGACGCGGGACGCCCGGCGCCATCCTCCAGCCGCAGCACGCTGGCGCCCAACTGGCCCAGCAGACCGGCGCCGACGGCAGCTGCCAGGCGGCCGCCGCGTTCGGCGACCACCAGACCTTGCAGCACGGGGGCTCGGTCCATGGCGGTGGCGGGGGCGGGGCAGCGGCTCAGGCGCGGAAGGCGTCGATGCCGGTCAACTCGCGGCCCTGGATCAGCGTCAGGATCTCGTTCGTGCCGTCGGGGATGGGCAGCATGCGGATGTCGCGGTACAGGCGCTCGAGGCCCAGCTCTTCGCTGATGCCCATCGCGCCGTGGGTGTGCATGGCCAAGGAGATGGCCTGTTCGCAGGCACTCGTGGCATAGCGCTTGGCCATCGCCGAGCTGCCGTTGGCGCGGTCACCGCGGTCGATCGCGTCCAGGGCGTAGTAGCACAGCAGGCGGCTGGTCATGACCGCGGTCTCGATGTCGGCCAGGTTCTTCTGGATCAACTGGTGGCCGCCGATCTTGGTGCCGAACTGCACGCGCAGGCCCGCGTAGTCGCGCGCCAGGTCGAGCGCGCGCTGGGCCAGATGCACGGCGGCCAGGCCCACCAGCGGGCGGTTGCCGTTCCAGGTCAGCGTGAGCATGCGCGCGGCGTCGCCGGAGTTGCCCAGGGCGTTGTCCAGCGGCACGCGCGCAGCGTCGAACAGGGCCTCGCCCAGGTGGCCCTGGCGCAGGCCCAGGGTGCGGATCTCACGCGTCTCGAAGGGCGTCTTGTCGCGTTCGACGACCAGGCGGCGCAGCGTGGCCAGGCCGCGCGCATCGGGGCCTTCGTCGCACGAGACGTTGATCAGGTCGCAGATGGTCACGTTGGTGATCCACATCTTGCGGCCGGTGATGACGAGCTCGTCGCCATCGCGCACGACGCGCGTCTTGACGCTGCGCGGATCGGAGCCGACATCGGGTTCGGTGGTGCCGGTGCAGCAGATCTTGCGCCCGGCCAGCAGGTCGGGCAGGAAACGCTGGCGGTTCTCAGCCGTGGTCTCGGCCCAGATGCGCGCGATGGTGCATTCGTGCGACATCAGCGCGATCGACACGACCGGCGGCAACTGCTCGAACATCAGCCCGTAGGCCAGCATCGACAGGCCGCCGCCGCCATCGCGCTCGGGCAGGCGCGGCGCGGTGATGCCCAGCTTGGCCAGCGCGGCGAAGATCTTCAGCATCGCCGCTTTCGGCAACGAGGCATCGGCGTCGTGCGCCGCCAGCACCGGCGCGATCTCGCGCTCGTGCAGGGCCCGCGCGGCCTCGCGCATCATCTGCTGGTCTTGGGTCAGGGCGAATTCCATGCGATCGATCTCTTTCAGGCCATCGTGAAGCCGCCGTTGACACTGAGCACCTGCCCCGTGATCCAGCCCGCGGAGGCGCTGCTCAGGTAGAGGATGGCGCTGGCGGCGTCGGCCGGCTCGCCGATGCGGCCGGTCGGGTACATCTTGAGCACCGACTTGACGCGGCGGGCATACTTTTCTTCGCCCATGCTGGCGCGCATGCCGGCCTCGCGGGTCTGGCGCAGTTCGGTGTTGGTGGCGCCGGGCGAGACGATGTTGAGCGTGACGCCGGCGCCGCCGACCTCCTGCGCCACCGACTTGACCAGGGCCACCACGCCGGCCTTCGCCGCGGCGTAGTACGACAGCCGCGCCTGGCCGAGCCGGAACGAATCGGACGCCATGCACACGACGCGCCCGAAGCGGCGCTCGACCATGCCGGGCAAGGCGGTGTGCAGCACGTTCATCGCGCCGAACAGGCAGACGTCGACCATGCGCTTCCAGTCGGCCGGCGAGGATTCGAGAAAGGTCTTGTCGTCGAGCACAGCGGCGCTGTTGACCAGCACGCCGAGCGGGCCGAGCGCGCCTTCGGCGCGCTGCAGCATCGCCGTGCATTGCTCGGCGGACCGGATGTCGACACCAAGCCCGATCGCCTGGGCGCCGCCCTGTACCAGCCGCGCGGCCGAGGCCTCGGCCGCCGCCTGGTCGATGTCGACCAGGGCCACCCGCGCACCCTCGGCAGCGAACATCTGCGCCGCCGCGAAGCCGATGCCGCGGGCGCCACCGGTGATCAGCACCGCCCGGTCGCGCAATCCGTAGTCCACAGCAGTCTCCTCAGTCGGTGCGCTTGGCGCGGTACTGGCGGTAGTTCGGCGGGCGCTTTTCCAGGAAGGCGCGCACGCCTTCCATGTTCTCGGCATTGCCGTAGATCGAGGCCAGCAGTTCGGCGGTCGGGAAGTAGGAGCTGTAGAACTCCTGGTCCGAGCCGGCGTTGAGCGCGACCTTGGCGATGCGGATGCTCTGCGGGCTCTTGTCGAGGATCTCCTGGCAGATGCCGTCGACCGTGGCGTCCAGATCCTCGGCCTTCACGACCTGGTTGATCAGGCCCATCGCCAGCGCCTCCGCGGCCGGGTAAAGCCGGCAGGTGTAGAGCATCTCGCGCGCCTTGCGCTCGCCGACGTAACGCGCCAGCAACTGGCAGGCGCCCCAGATCGGCACGCTGCCCACGCGCGGGCCGACCTGGCCGAACTTGGCGTCCTCGCTGGCGATGCTGAGGTCGCAGAACAGGTTGATCTCGTTGCCGCCGCCGACGCAGAAGCCGCGCACCTTGGCGATGATGGGCTTGTCCATCATGCGCATCGCCGACGACAGCGCGAACAGCCTGCGCATGTGCACGCGGCCGACATCGGGCACGCGCTTCTGCTGGTCGCGCACGTCGCCGCCGGAGCAGAAGGCCTTGTCGCCGGCGCCGGTCATCACGACCACACCGATCTCGGGGTCTCCCGCGGCCTGGTGCATCGCGTGCGTCAGTTCCTCGTAGGTCTTCGGGCGCACCGAGTTGCGCACCTCGGGGCGGTTGATCGTGATCGTGGCGATGCCGCCGGCGGCGGCGTAAACGATGTCTTCGTAGCTCACGTCGTCTCCTGGTTCAATCATGGCCTGGTCGGCCGGCTGTGCTGCACAGCAGCACGCTGTTCCACTAGATGGAACCTCCGGAAGATTCTAATGGACAGATTTCGGTGCGTCCAGTACCTTTGCCGGCGTTGTGTCCCGAGCAGTGGGAGCGGTTCCATGCAACGGAACACCGGAGGACACGACAAGCACCGGCCCAGCGCGCGCCGGCGTCGATGACCCCGTAGCGGTGCTGCCGCGACAGCCTCGAGGAGACGAGTCACCATGTCGATTACCCGCACAAAGCTGCTGCCCGCCTTGGCAGCCCTCGGTATGGCTCTCTCGCTGGCGAGCGGAGCTGCGGCCCAGGACCGCTGGCCGAGCAAGCCCATCCGCCTCATCGTTCCGTCCGCACCCGGTGCATCGTTCGACTTCACCGCCCGCTTGATCGCCACCAAGCTGGCCGAACAACTCGGCCAGGCCGTGGTGGTGGAAAACATCCCCGGCGCCGGCACCACGCTGGGCCTGGTCCGCCTGGCCAAGCAGCCGGCCGACGGCTACACCATTGGCCTCGGTTCGGACTCCAACCTGGTGGCCGGCGCGCTGATCCACAAGGATGTGGGCTATGACCCGGTGCGCGACTTCACACCGGTCGCGCGGCTGGTCGATACCCCCTATCTGTACCTGGTCCGCGCCGACAGCCCCTACCGTTCCTTCGACGAGATACTCGCCGCGGCGCGCCTCAAGCCCGGATCGATCAGCTACGGCAGCGCAGGCGTCGGCAGCGGTCCACATCTGGCAGGCGAACTGCTGGCCAGCCAGGCCAAGCTGACCTTGCTCCATGTGCCCTACCGCGGCGGCGGACCCGCGATGTCGGGCCTGCTCAGCGGCGATGTCGGTTTCAGCATCACCACGCCCGCCGCAGCAATGCCGTTGATCGCCTCGGGCAAGATCCGCGCGCTGGCCACCACCGGCGCCAAGCGCCAACGCCTGCTGCCCGACACGCCGACGGTGGCTGAGAGCCTGCCAGGCCACGAAGTCATCCTGTGGATCGGATTCGTCGCGCCGGCGGGCCTGCCGGTGGCCATTCAGCAGCGTCTGGCCGCGGAAGCCAAGAAGGTCCTGGCAGTCCCCGACGTCATCGAGCGTCTCAGCGGCGCCGGGCTCGACGTCAACTTTACCGGCCCCGAGGAGGCGGCGCGCAGTCTCGCCGCTGAACTCGCGCAGTGGGGGCCTGTGATCAAGACCCTGGGCATCCGCGTCGAGTGAGCCGGCTGCAAGATGCGCAAGCCGTGACCCGCGACGAGATGACATCCGGTGACACCCAGCCCCGAGCCCTGACGCTGACCGACCACGCGGCGGGTGACGGACCGCCCATGCTGCTGCTGCACGGCGGCACCGGCTCGCACCGCCACTGGGTGCGCGTCACCTCCGCACTGGCGCGGCATTTCAGCGTGCACGCCCCCGACCTGCCCGGCTACGGCGAATCGCCCGACGTTCCCTCTGGCCTGAGCGGTGACGACTATGTCGCGCTGGCCGCAGCGAGCCTCTCCCGCCTGGTGCCCGCGGCCGGCGTGCACCTGGTCGGCTTCTCGTTCGGCGGCGCGCTTGCAGCGGGCGTGGCGCGTGTCTGGGGCGCGCGCGTGCAGCGGCTCACGCTGATCGGCCCGGGCGGCTTCGGCAAGCCGATCGGGCGCGACATCCCGATGCGCACCTTCAAGGACACCGACGGCAGCCCCGCCGCGCGGCGCGAAGTGGCACGCCACAACCTGCAGGCGATGATGCTGGCAGATGCGTCGTCGATCGACGACGACGCCATCGACCAGCAGCTCTGGAACGTCGCTCACACGCGCTTCAACAGCCTGCGCGTGAGCCACCGCGAATGCCTGGCGCCCGACCTCGCCGCCCTGGCCTGCCCGGTGCAGGTGATCTGGGGCGCGTCGGACCCGATGGCCCACCCTTCACCCGCTGCCCGCGCCGAGCGGGTACGCCAGGCCCGCCCCGATGCCCGCCTCGAATTCGTGCCCGGCGGCAGCCACTGGGTACCCTACGAACGCCCGGACGACATCGTCCGGCTGTTGATCGATTTTCACGCGCCCGCCGCGGCGCCAACGGAGCAGCCATGAACTACGAGCACATCCTTGTCGAGCGCGACGGTGCGGCCCTGGTGGTCACATTCAACCGGCCGAAGGTGCGCAATGCCATCAGCACCCAGGTGCAGGACGAGTTGATCCTGGCCGCCCAGCAGGCCGAGGCCGACCCGCTGGTGCGGGCCATGATCATCACCGGCAACACCGAATTCTTCTCCGCCGGTGCCGACCTGAACGACGCGCTGGCGATCGCCGGCCCGGCCGAAGGCGTGGCCTACTTCAAGCGCTGGCACCGCCTGTGCGACACGCTGGAAACGCTGTCCAAGCCCGTGCTCGCGGCCATCGAAGGCTTCTGCATGACCGGCGGCTGCGAACTGGCGCTGGCCTGCGACATCCGCGTCGGTGCCGAAGGCTCGAGCTATGCCGTCACCAGCTCGAAGATCGGCACCGTGGCCGGCGCCGGCGGCACGCAGCGGCTGCCGCGCATCGTCGGGCAGGCCAAGGCGCTGGAGATCATGTTCGCCGGCGACCCGGTCGACGCCGTGGAGGCCCATCGCATCGGCCTCATCAACCGTCTCGCGCCCAAAGGCCAGGCCCTGGCCGAAGCCAAGAAGATGGTGGCGGTCTACGAAGACCGCGCGCCGCTGTCGCTGGCCTGGATCAAGCGCAGCGTGCACCGCGGCATGCAGATGGACCTGGCTTCGGCGCTGGAGTTCGAGACCTTCCTCGTCTCCACCATCTACCAGACCGCCGACCGCAAGGAAGGCATCGGCGCCTTCCTGGGCAAGCGCAAGGCCAAGTTCAGCGGCAAATGACTGCGGCCAAACCCGACATGAAGCAAGCCCCCGCACTCGACGGTCTGCGCGTCGTCGATTTCTCGCGCCTGCTGCCCGGCCCGTGGTGCACGCAGATGCTGGCCGACCTGGGCGCCGAGGTCATCAAGGTCGAGTCACCCGAAGGCGACCCGAGCCGCCACAACCCACCGCGCCAGCAGGCCCACAGCGCCTACTTCGCCGGCGTCAACCGCGGCAAGCGCAGCGTCGTGCTCGACCTGCGCAGCCCCGACGGCGCCGAGGCGGCGCGGCGCCTGATCGCGCGCGCCGACATCCTGGTCGAGTCCTTCGCCGTCGGCGTGGCGCAGCGCCTGGGCATCGACTACGCGACCGCGCGCGTGCTTAAGCCCGACCTGGTGTACTGCTCGATCAGCGGCTTCGGCCAGAACGGGCCGCTGGCCGAGTCCCCGGGCCACGACCTGGTGGTGCAGGCCGGCAGCGGCGTGCTCGGCGTCGGCCCGGCGGGCGCGATGCCGGCCTTCCAGGCCGCCGACTACGCGGGCGGCACTTTCGCGCTCATCGGCATCCTCAGCGCGCTGCACCGCAGGCGCAGCAGCGGTGAAGGCGCGTACCTCGACATCGCGATGTTCGATGGCCTGCTGGCCATGGGCGACATCGCGCTGACCGGCGCGCTGGCGCGTGCCAACGGCCAGTCGGGCACGCCGATGATGGAGGTCTGGGGCGGCAACCCGCGCTACGCGATCTACCCCACCGCCGACGGCCGCCACGTTGCCGTCAGCCTGCTCGAAAAGCGCCTGTGGGCACGCTTCTGCGATGCCATCGGCCGCGCCGACCTGGTGTTCGACGACGAGCGCCCCGAGCACCGCCACTCCGACCACGGCGAGCGCGCCGCGCACTACCGCGCCGCGATCAGCGACTACTGCAAGCGCCACAGTGCGGCAGAGATCGACCGTGCGATGCAGGCCCGCGACGTGCCGGTGCGCGTGGTCGCCAGCCCTGACGAAGCCCTGGCCAGCGACCATGCCCGGGCGCGCGGCATGGTCTACCAGGAGGACGATCCGCACGACGGCCGCGTCACGCGCCTGGGCAACCCGCTGGCGCGCTCCGGGCTGGCCGCCGCACGGCACCGGCCGCCGCCGCTGCTCGGCGAGCACACTGCCGAGGTACTGGCCGAGCTGGGCCTGTCGCCACCCACGACGAAGGGCGAGCCATGAACCCTGTGAGACACACGAACCTGGATCGCGCGGCGCGCTTTGCCTCGCAACTGCGGCATCGCGAACTCCCGCCCGACGTTCTCGACGCGGCCAAGAAGTGCCTGGCCGACTGGGCCGGCGTGGCCATCGGCGCGCGCGACGAAGCGGCGGCGCGCGCCGTGCGCGCCACCGTCGCCGGATGGCAGGCGCGCGGCGCGGCGCCGGTGCTGTTCGGCACGCCGACGACGCCGGGCGCGGCGGCCCTGGCCAACGGCACGCTGGCGCATTGCCTGGACTTCGACGACACCCACGTCGGCTCGGTCGCCCACCTGAGCGCGCCGTCGTGGGCCGCCGTGCTCGCCGCCGGCACGGCGCAGGGCCTGGACGAACGCGCCCTGCTTGCCTGCTTCGTCGCCGCGTTCGAGGTCGGTGCGCGCATCGGCGGCCAGGGCTACGGCGTCGCGGTCGACCATGCGGGCTGGCACGCCACCGGCATCTTCGGCGCGCTGGCGGCGGCGGCCGGTGCCGCTGCCGCGATGGGGCTGGACGCCGACGCCACCGGCCGTGCGCTCGGCGCCGCGGCCACGCAGGTCAGCGGCCTGACGGGGTCTTTCGGCACCATGGCCAAGCCCTTCCACGCCGGCAAGGCGGCCTTCAACGGCGTGCTGTCGGCCGAGCTGGCGGCCAACGGCTTCGTGCCGGCGCTGGATCTCATCGAACCCGACGGCGGCATGGCGCGCGCGCTGGTGCAGGACGGCTCGCACGCCCTGCCCGCGGCCGACTTCGACGCCGGCTGGGAAGTGCTGCGCAACACCTTCAAGCCCTACGCCTGCTGCCTGCTCACGCATGCCAGCATCGACGCCGGGCGCGCGCTGGCGGCGCAAGTGGCCGGCCGCGAGATTGCCCGCGTCACCGCCTTCGTCAACCCGCTGGCCATCCACCTGGCCGGCAAGCCGGCGCCGACGACGCCGCTGGAAGGCAAGTTCAGCACCGCCTACTGCTGCGCGCTGGCACTCAGCGGCCATGCGGCGACGCAGGGCGACTTTTCCGCCGCGCGCATCGCCGACGCGCCCCTGCGCGCACTGACCGCCAAGGTGGTGCTGCAGGCCGATGCGATGATCGCCGAGACCGCCGCGCGCATGCGACTCGACTTCGCCGACGGCACGCAGGCCGAGACCCGCATCGCGCTGGCGCGCGGCAACCCCGACAACCCCATGAGCTGGGACGACCTGCGCGCCAAGTTCATGCCGCTGACCGAAGCCGTGCTCGGCGCGCAGCGTGCCGCCGACCTGTTCGGAGCGCTGCGTGAATTCGAACGCCCCGGCGCCCTGGCCGCGCTGTGGCAGGCGGCTGCGCCAACGCGATGAGGACACGATGAATTTCAAGCTGACCGAAGAACAGCGCGCCTTCTGCGACGCCGTGCGGGCCTTTGCCGAGAAGCACCTGCGTGACGGCGCGCGCGCCCGTGCCCACGACCCGGGCTACCCGTGGGACGTGGCGCGGCTGATGGCCGCGCAGGGGCTGCTGGGCATCACCATCCCCGAAGAGCACGGCGGCCAGGGCGGCACGCTGATGGACGCGGTGCTGGCCATCGAGACCATCGCCTCGGTGTGCCCGCGCTCGGCCGACGTGGTGCAGGCCGGCAACTTCGGCGCGATCCGCGTGCTGGCGCAGTTCGCGTCGCCCGAGCAGCGCGAGCGGCTGCTGCGCCCGCTGCTCGAACCATCGCGCCTGATCGCGGTGGGCATGACCGAGCCCGACGCCGGCAGCGCGGTGACCGAATTGCGCACCAGCGCCACGCCCGACGGCGAGGGCTTTCGCATCAACGGCAGCAAGATCTTCACCACCCACGGCCGCCATGCCGACATGCTGCTGGCCTATGTGCGCTTCGGCCCCGGCATGGGCGGCATCGGCTCGGTGATCATCGAGCGCGACACGCCGGGCTTCAGCTACGGCAAGCCGTCCAAGTTCCTGTCGGGCGAAGAGTGGGTGCCGATGTTCTTCGACAACGTCTACGTCGCGCCCGGCAACGTGCTGCTCGGCCCGGGCGGCTTCAAGAAGCAGATCGCCGGCTTCAATGTCGAACGCATCGGCAACACCGCGCGTTCGCTGGCGCTGGGCCGCTACGCGTTCGAGGTGGCGCGCGAGCATGCGCAGACGCGGCGCCAGTTCGGCCGCCTGCTGTGCGAATTCCAGGGCCTGCAGTGGAAGTTCGCCGACATGAAGATCAAGCTCGATGCAGCGCAACTGCTGCTGTACCGCGCGGCCGCCGGGGCGGATGCGGGCCTGCCGTCGGCCGACGAGACCGCCATCGCCAAGGCCTGGTGCAACCAGGTGGGCTTCGACTGTGCGTCCGAAGCGATGCAGGTCATGGGCGGCGCCGGCTACAGCGACGATTCGCTGGTCGAGTACTGCTTCCGCCGCACGCGCGGCTGGATGATCGCCGGCGGCTCGATCGAGATCATGAAGAACCGCATCGCCGAAGGCGTGTTCGGCCGCAGCTTCCCGCAGCGGGCGGGCGACTGAATCGGATGCCCGCCGACATCGCCGCTCACCAACGCGCCGCGCAGGCGCTGCTGGCGCCGGGCTGCGTGGCCATCATCGGTGCCTCGGGTGAAGCCGGCAAGAACACCGCGCGCCCGCAACGCTACCTGCGCCAGCATGGTTACGCCGGGCGCGTGGTGCTGGTCAATGCCTCGCGCGGCGAACTCTTCGGCGAGCGCGCCTGGCCCAGCCTGGCCGATGCGCCGGGCACCGTCGACCATGCGTTCGTGATGGTGCCGGCGGCCGATGTCGAATCTGCGGTGGCCGCCTGCGTCGCTAAGGGCGTGCCGCTGATCAGCATCTACAGCGACGGCTTCGCCGAGACCGGCGCCGCAGGCCTGGCGATGCAGCAGCGCATCGCCGACATCGCACGCGCCGGCGGCGCGCGCGTGATCGGCCCCAACTCGGTGGGTACCGTCATCCCCGGGCGCGGCGTCGCGCTGTCGGTCAACGCCGTGCTGGACCTGCCTGCGCTGCTGCCGGGGCGCGTGGGCCTGGTGTCGCAAAGCGGCAGCCTGATCGGCGCCATCCTGTCGCGCGGGCAGGCGCGCGGCATCGGTTTTTCGGCGCTGGTCTCGATCGGCAACGAATGCGACCTGTCGGCAGGCGACGTCGCCGACTGGCTGGCCGACGACCCGCAGACCGACGCCATCCTGCTGTTCCTCGAAACCCTGCGCGATGCACCCCGGCTGGCCCAAGCCAGCCGGCGCGCCGCTGCAGCCGGCAAGCCGGTGGTGGCCTATGTTCTGGGCCGCTCCGAGGTCGGGCGCGAACTCGCGGTCACGCACACCGGCGCGCTGATGGGCAATGCCGAGGCGATGAACGCCTGGCTCGACACCAACGGCATCGTGCGCGTCGACCACTTCGAGACCCTGCTCGAGATCGTGCCGGCGCTGCGCCAGGCGCGCCCGCCCGCCGGCCGGCGCGTGGCGGTGGTGACGACCACCGGCGGCGGCGCCGCGATGGTGGTCGACCGCATCGACAGCAGCGCGGTCGAACTGGTCGGCCCGCCGCAAGCGTTGATCGACAGCTTCGCGGCCCAGGGCGTGCGCATCGGCTCGGGCGCCGTCACCGACCTGACGATGGCCGGCACGAAGCGGGGCATCTACCGCTCGGTGCTGGATGCCTACCTCTCGTCGGACCACTGCGACACCGTGCTGGCCATCGCCGGCTCGTCGGCGCAGTTCCATCCGCAGCTTGCGGTGGAGCCGATCGCCGGTGCGCAACGGCAGGGCAAGTCGCTGCTGGCCTTCGCCACGCCGCAGGCCGACGAGGCGCTGCAGCTGTTCGAGCAGGCCGGCGTGCCGGCCTTCCGCACCCCCGAGTCCTGCGCCGACGCCTTGCGCGCGCTGGCGCGCTGGCGTGAACCGCAACCGCCCGCCTCACCCGAGGGCGCTGAGATTGCCGCCCTCGCCGCCGCCGCGCTGCGGCTGCAAGCCTGCGGCAGCGGCACCTGCGACGAAGCGCAGGCACGCGCCGTGTTCGCCGCGCTGGGCATCGCGCAGGGCGACTGGCAGGTGCTGGCCGACGCGCAGGCCAGCGCGGTGCTGGCGCTGCCGGCGGCGGTGAAAGTGCTGTCGCCCGACCTGCCGCACAAGAGCGACATCGGCGCCGTGAAGCTCGGCTGTGCCAGCGAAGCCGAACTGCGCGCCGCGGTGGCCGAAGTCATCGCCGCGGCGCGGCGCCATGCGCCTGCGGCGCGCATCGCCGGCGCGCTGGTGCAGCGCATGGAGCGCGGCGTGGTCGAAGCCATCGTCGGCTTCAGGCACGACCCGCAGGTGGGGCCCACGGTGATGGTCGGCATGGGCGGCGTGCAGGCCGAGATCTACCGCGACGTGGTGGTGCGGCCGGCACCGGTGTCGCTGGCCGAGGCCGCGCGCATGGTCGACGGCGTGCGCGGCCTGGCGCTGCTGGCCGGTTGGCGCGGCGGCCCGAGCGGCGACCGCGCTGCGCTGGTGCGCGCCGTGCGCGCGCTGTCGCTGCTGGCCTGCCTCGACGGCGCACCGGTGGCCGAGGCCGAGATCAACCCGCTGCTGGTGCGACGCGACGGAGAAGGCGTGGTTGCGCTGGATGGCTTGCTGGTGCTCAAGACGACAGGGGTGGCCGCATGAGCTCATTCCCGATCACGGCGCAGCTTGCCGCGCTGGCTGCAGGCGACTTCGCGGCGCTGGCCCAGCCCGCCGTGCGCCACGCCGCGCGCCGCCACTTGATGGACACCACCGGCGCGGTGATCGCCGGCATGGCCCAGCCGCCGGCGCGTTTGGCCGCCGAAGTGCATGCGGGGCTGGTCGCGCCCGGCCCGGTGGCCGTGCCGGGCCTGGCGCGCGGGTGGGACGCGCTCAGCGCCGCCTACCTGATGGGCACCGCCGCACATGGCCTGGAGCTGGACGACGGCTACACCCAGGGCTCGGTGCATCCGGGCACCACCGTCGTGCCGGGCCTGCTGGCAGCGATGCAGTTGCGGCCGGTGCGCGGCGAGCGCCTGGTCAGCGCAGTGGCGGTGGGCTACGAGCTGGCGGCGCGGCTCGCCGTCGGCATCCACCCGGCCTCGCGCCGGCGCGGTTTTCACAACACCGCGGTGGTCGGCCCGCTGGCGGTGGCCGGCGCCGTCGGCACGCTCTACGGCTTCGATGCGGCGACGATCGAACAGGCGCTCGGCCTGGCCGCCAGCAGTTCGGCCGGGCTGTTCGCCTTCTTGCACAGCGGCGGCGACGTCAAGCGCCTGCATGCCGGCCATGCCGCCCGCGAAGGCCTGCTCGCCGCGCTGATGGCCGAGCACGGCCTGCGCGGGCCGACGGGGGTGCTGGAAAGCCGTGACGGCTTCGTGCAGGCCTTTGGCGACCCGGCCACGTCGCGCCTGTTGCAGCCGGCAGAACAAGCCGAGCCGGCCGTCACCCGCTGCTACATCAAGCCCTGGGCCTGCTGCCGGCACCTGCACCCGGCGCTGGACGGCCTGTTCGACATCCAGCGCGCCACCGGGCTGCGTGCCGCCGACGTGATACGCATCGAGGTCGACACCTATGCCGTCGGCGCCGAACACGCGCACACCGGCTGGGGCGACATGCTGTCGGCGCAGATGAGCTACCCCTTCGCACTGGCCGTGGCGCTGGTGCGCGGCCATGCCGACCTGGCCGACTTCGGCGACGCCGCACGCGCCGAGCCGCAGGTGCTCGCGCTCTGCGGCCGGGTCTCGGTGCGCGTGGACGCCGCACTCGACAAGCAGTACCCGGCCGCGCGCCTGGCCCGCCTGCGCCTCACCGCCGGCGATGGCCAGGTGCACGAGCGCCTGGTCGACGACGGCTACGGCTCGCCGGCGAATCCGATCAGCGACGAAGCGCTGGCGCACAAGTTCGACGGCCTGGTGGCACCCGTGTTCGGCAGCGGCCGCGCGCAGGCGCTGCGCGCGGCCTTTGCGGCGTTGGACAGCGCCGCCGACACCAGCATCCTGGCCGGCCTGCTCGGCGCCGCATGAACCGGCATGGGACGGCGGGCCTGTGCCACGAGAGCGCACGTATCTCCTGGCAGACGAAGCCTTCATCGTCGAGCGCGGCAAGGTCGTTATGTCGGGCAAAGCCGCTGCGCTGGCGCGCAGCGACGAGGTGCGGCGTGCCTATCTGGGCATCTGATCCGGTGGGCAGCCGCTACGACAAGATCCGCTACCTGATCTACAGGCTGCGCACTCGCGCTACCGCCAGCGCTTGGCCGGCGTGGCCGAAATGGGCGACGAAGGGTTCCGGCTTTCGTGATTGAGGCTTGGGCCCGTCGGCGCCAGCGAAGCGCGGAGCGCCCCGGGCGCATCACCGAACAGAAACCTCTCTGGCCAGCTGGTCTTCGTGACGGCCGATATAGAACGTGCTGCCGATGATGCACGCCGCGCCCAGCACGGACCAGAGGTCGGGCACCTCCGCGAACAGCACGAACCCGATCAGGCCCGCATAGATCAGCCGCACGTAGTCGAACGGGGCAAGCGCGGAAGCATCGCCTTTACGCATGCCGAAGATGTAGCTCACCTGCGCCACGATGCCGAAGAACCCGATCAACGCCAGCATCAGCAGATCGAAGAGGTCGGGACTGCGCCATACCGCCAGTGCCGGCAACAACATCACGACGGTCAGAATCAAGTTCGAGTAGAACAGCATCGAAGCCGGCGCTTCGCTCATAGGCGTCTTCTTGACGACCAGCAGTACGCAGGCACCGGCAAATGCGCTGGCCAGTGCCACCAGTGTTGCCAGCTGGAATTCGCCCCCCGGGCGCGCCGTGACGACGACCCCGACGAAGCCGACAAGGGTCGCCAGCCAGCGTTGCCATGAGCCACGCTCGCCCAGTACCGGCACCGCGAGCAGGGTGATGAACAGTGGCATCGAGAAGCTCATCGTCGTGAAGTCGGCGAGCGGCAGTCGCGAGACCGCGTAGAACGCGGCGAGCCAGGCCGACAGGCCGAACAGGGCGCGCACGACGTGCATCTTCAGGTGCCGGGTGCGCAGGTTGGCCAAGCCGCCGGCGATCGCAATCGGGAACACGAAGGCGAGGCTGATCGCACAGCGGAAAAAAGTCATCTGCAAGGGGTCGTAGCGCTTGCCCATGCTCTTGCTGACCGCAAGCATCAGCACGAAGCTCAGTGCGCCGACCAATATCCAGCATGCGCCGCGCGTGTTCGGAGCCAGGCCGGCCCAGAGCCTTCGCCAGGGTGCGACGGGCATCGCTTCGCCATGCGGTGCCGGATGCCGCAGCAGCCGGCGCGCCTGATCGCGAACCGCCGGAATCACAGCGCGCACGATCTTCGCGATCACCTTGAACACCCTGTGCCTCGCAGGCTGTCCGGCACGGCGCCCATCGCTTCATTGATGATCCGCGCCACCAGCGCCGGGTCTTCCATCGGCAGCATGTGGGTCTTGTCCAGCAGCGGCAGGTCGCGCCCGTGGTGGAACTCATGCGCCAGGCCCGGCCAGGTCGGCGAGCCCAGCGGGTCCCAGGGCAGGATCGCCGGGTCGCCAGGCCGCGCCCGCAGCACGAGCACGGGAATGTGCAGCGCGCGGATGCTGGCGAAGATGCCCGGGTTCTGCTGCGCCAACGGGTAGATCTTGCCCTCGAAGGTGGGTTCGCAGGCGAGTTGGAAGCCGCTGCCGCCGCCATCGACCGGGCGCAGGCCGTGCCGGCAATAGTCCAGCAGGGCCTGGCGCTGGAATACGTTGTACGGGGCACGGGCGGCGAAGCGCTCGAACATGGCTTGCGCGGACGCGAAGTGGTTCTTGCGGGTGGCCGCCGGGTGCAGCGTGCCGGGCGGGGGCGGCGGCTTGTGGTAGTCGGCCGGCGCAAAGATCGTCGGGTCGAGCAGCACCAGTTGCGAGAAGCGGCCGGGCTGGTAGGCGGCGGCCTGCACGAGTGCATGCGCGCCCATGCTGTGCCCGATGCCCACGGTGCCCTGGAGATCGAGCGCCACCGCCAGTGCGGCCAGGTCGTGCCCGAAGTCGGCCCAGCCATTGAAATCGACCGTCTGGCTGCGGCCATGGCCGCGTTGTTCGATCGCAAAGACGTGGCGGCCGGGCAGGTGGTGGATGACCTGGTCCCAGACGCGGCCGTGGAAGCCGGTGGCGTGCACCATGCACAGGGTCGGCGCCTGGCCGCGCCGTTCGGGCCGCCACTCGAAGTGGGCGTGGCTGACGCCGTTGGCCAGGCTGTGGCGCAGCCGGGGCTCGGTGGCGTCGGCAATGGTGGCGGCCGGCACCTTTCAGAGCCCGGCTGCCAAGCGGCTGGCTTGGTCGATGGCACGCTTGGCATCGAGTTCGACCGCCTCGAAGGCGCCGCCGATCAGATGCGCTTTCAGGCCGCTGGCCAACAGCGCGTCGTAGACGCCGCGCAGCGGCAACTGCCCGGCGCAGACGATGACGCTGTCGGCCTCGAACAGCCGCGGCTCGCCGTTGACGCGCGTGTGCAGGCCGGCGTGGTCGATGCGCAGGTACTCGACGCCGCCGACCATCTGCACACCGCGGCGGGCCAGCGTCATGCGGTGCGCCCAGCCGGTGGTGCGGCCCAGGTTCTTGCCCAGGGCGTCGGCCTTGCGCTGCAACAGCGTCACCGTGCGCTCGGACTTTTCCACCTGCGGCAGCACGCCGGTGACGCCGCCTCGCGGGTGGTTCTCGAAGTCGATGCCCCATTCGCGCGCGAACACCGCGATGTCGAGCGCGGCCGAGGGGCCGGCCTGCGACACCAGTGCGGCGACGTCGAAGCCGATGCCGCCGGCGCCGATGATCGCCACCCGCCGGCCGACCGCCTTGCGGCCCAGGATCACGTCGATGTACGACAGCACCTTGGGGTGCTCGATGCCGGCAATGTCGGGCAGGCGCGGCTCGATGCCGGTGGCCACCACCACCTCGTCGAAGCCCTCGGCGGCAAGCAGCGCGGCATCGGCGGCGGTGTTCAGGCGCAGCGCGATGCCGAGCTTGTCGATCATGCGGCGGTAGT
This sequence comes from Rubrivivax sp., assembly GCA_030653505.1. Classification (GTDB taxonomy): domain Bacteria; phylum Pseudomonadota; class Gammaproteobacteria; order Burkholderiales; family Burkholderiaceae_C; genus Rubrivivax. Next base: position 94,288 of record JAURZK010000038.1, on the reverse strand, counting down.
AGCGCAGGGTCTCGTGGAACTCTTCCTTGCCCGGGATGCGCCGGGCCAGGTTGAACTGGCCGCCGATCTCGGCGCCGGCCTCGAACAGCGTCACGCGGTGGCCGCGTTCGGCCGCCACGGTGGCGGCGGCCAGGCCGGCTGGCCCGGCACCGATCACCGCGATGCGCTTGGCCGCCGCCACCGGCCGGTAGTGCAGCAGCGTCTCGTAGCAGGCGCGCGGGTTGACCAGGCAAGTCACCTGCTGGCGGCCGTCGAAGTAGTGGTCCAGGCAGGCCTGGTTGCAGGCGATGCAGGTGTTGATCTCGTCCTCGCGGCCCTGCGCGGCCTTCAGCACGAACTGCGAGTCGGCCAGCATCGGCCTCGCCATCGACACCAGATCGGCGTCACCGCGCGCCAGCACGCTTTCGGCCACATCGGGCATGTTGATGCGGTTGCTGGTGATGACGGGCACGCTGACGGCCTTGCGCAGCCGGCCCGTGACCTGCGAGAACGCCGCCCGCGGCACCATCGTGGCGATGGTCGGCACCGGCGCCTCGTGCCAGCAGAAATGGGTGCTGATGATGCTGACGCCCGCTGCTTGCAGGCCCTGCGCGAGCGAGGTGATCTCGTCCCAGGCCAGCCCGCCGTCGAGCATGTCCATCGCCGGCACACGGAAGATCACGATGAAGCGCTCGCCCACCGCGGCGCGCACCCGGCGCACCACCTCGACCGCGAAACGCATGCGGTTTTCCCAGGGCCCGCCCCATTGGTCGGTGCGCAGGTTGGTCTTTTGCACCATGAAGGCACTGAGCAGGTAGCCGGCCGAGCCGATGATTTCCACGCCGTCGTAGCCGGCGGCCTGCGCCAGCGCGGCGCAGTTGGCGAAATCGGCGAGCTGCTTCTCGATGCCGGCCTCGTCCAGCGCCTTGGGCGTGTAGCGGCCGATGCGCGACTTGACGGCCGAGGGCGCGACGCAATCCGGCGTCGGCGCCAGCGCGCCGGTGTGCAGGATCTGCAGGCAGATCTTCACGTCGGGGTCGGCCGCATGCACGGCCTGGGTGATGAGCCGGTGCTGCTGGGCATCGGCCGCAGTGGCCAGTTGGCCGCCCGCGCCGCCTTCGTCATTGGGCGGAAAGCCGCCGGTGATGATCATGCCGACGCCGCCGCGGGCGCGCTCTGAAAAGTACTCGGCCATGCGCGGGAATCCGTCAGGCGCTTCTTCCAGCCCGGTGTGCATCGAGCCCATCAGGATGCGGTTCTTCAGCCGCGTGAAGCCGAGGTCGAGCGGGGCGAAGACATGGGGGTAGCGGGTGGTGCCGTTCATCGCGGAGCCTGTGTCGGTGAGGTGAGTGGACTATGCGCCGCCATGGCCCGCGCGCTGCTCGCGCAGCCACGACGAAAGGTAGCCGCGGATGTATTGCGGCGGATGGCTCACCTCGCCACCCAGCGCGGCGGCGGCTCGCCAGGCCCAGTGCGGGTCGTGCAGCATGCCGCGCGCGATGGCAGCCAGGTCACACTGGCCCTCGGCGATGGCGCGGTTGGCATGGGCCGGGTCGAACAGCATGCCCACGCCCATCACCGGCAGGTCGGCGGCCTGGCGCACCGCGGCGGCCAGCGGCAGTTGAAAGCCCTCGCCGAGCGTGATCTTCTGCTTGGGCGACGTGCCGCCGCTGGATGCGGTGATGAAGTCGCAGCCGCGCGCCTTCAGCCGGCGAGCGAACTCGCAGGCGTCTTCGAGCGTCCAGCCGCCCTCGACCCAGTCGGTGGCCGAGATGCGCACGCCCATCGGCCTGTGCTGCGGCCATTCGGCGCGCATTGCGTCGAAGACCTCGAGCGGGAAACGCATCCGGTTTTCGAGGCTGCCGCCGTAGGCATCGCCGCGGCGGTTGCACAGCGGCGACAGGAAACCATGCAGCAGGTAGCCATGGGCGATGTGTATTTCCACCAGGTCGAAGCCCAGGCGCGCCGCGCGCCGTGTCGATTGTTTGAAGGCCTCGCGCACCGCAGCCATGCCGTCGCCATCGAGCACCGCGGGCTGCGGCCAGCCCTCGTCGAAGGGCAGATCGGACGCACTCACCGTGCGCCAGGCGTCTTCGCCCGCCGTCAGCGCTTCGCCACGGCCTTCCCAGGGCCGGCGTGCCGAGCCCTTGCGGCCCGAGTGCGAAATCTGGATGCCCAGCCGGGCGTTGCCGTGACGGCGGAAGAAGTCGACCACACGCACCAGAGCCGCCTCGTTCTCGTCGGAGTACAGCCCCAGGCAACCGTGGGTGATGCGGCCGCGGCGTTCGACATGCGTGGCCTCCAGGATCACCAGCCCGGCGCCCGACACCGCGTACTGGCCGAGGTGCACCAGATGCCAGTCGGTGGCGCAGCCGTCGACCGCGCTGTACTGGCACATCGGTGACACGACGATGCGGTTGGGCAATTCGAGTTCGCGCAGCCGCAGCGCACTGAGCAGTGCAGGGGTCATCGGTTTGCTCCTTGCGTGGCGAAGGGTGTGGCGTCCTTCCAGGCCATCGTGCCATGGTGGGGCGGTCCGAGCGGCATGCCGACGCTGGGTGGCGTGGCCTGCAGGCGCAGCGGCGAAGCCAGCAATTCCCACTCGGTGCCGGCGGCGTCGCGGCGGCGCACGATCAGCTCGCGGGCCAGCGTTTGCGGGTGGCAGGCGGCCTGGGCCACGCTCGCCACCGCCACGCCGGGACGCGCAGTTTGCGCCGGCCGGTTCCAGCGCGTCTGCGTGAGCCAGGCGCCGACATCCTGCATCGCGATCTCCACCGCCGCGCCGCGCCCGCTGCGTTCGCGCCGGAGCAGCGCGGCGACGATGGCCAGCAGCCCCATCTGGCCGCCGCCGATGTCGGCTGCGGAGATGCCCGACTTCATCGGCACGCCCGCGCAATGTGTCGCGTCCATCAGGCCCGACATCGCCTGCGCCACGGTATCGAAGGCCGGCCGGCCGGCATAGACGCTGCGCAGGCCGAAGCCCGAAATGGCGCAATAGATCAGGCGCGGGTTGATCGCGTGCAGGCGTTCGGCATCGAAGCCCAAGCGCTCCAGCGAGCCGGGCTTCATGTTCTCGACCAGCACGTCGGCGCCAGCCACCAGCGCGGCGAAACGCTCGCGGCCGGCGGCGTCGCGCAGGTCCAGCGCCAGGCTGCGCTTCTCGCCGTTGCTCATGACGAAGAAGTGGCTCGTGCCGTCGCGGTGCGGTGCCCAGCCGCGGGCGCTGTCGCCCCCGTCCGGCTCGATCTTGATGACGTCGGCGCCAAAACTCGCCAGGTGGCGGGCCACCAGCGGCGCGGTGGTGAACTGGCCGATCTCGAGCACGCGCAGGCCCGCGTACGGCGCCCGTGCGGCCCCGGCCGCGCGCCGCAGGCGCGGCGTCAGGGCGGCGGCTTCGGAACGCCCGTCGTCGGGCGCGGCAACCGCGGGCGGCGGCGGCTCGTCGGCGTCGAAGCGGATCAACACGCCCGGCACCTTCGCGGTGTGCCCGGACAACGGTTCAAGCACCGTGGCAATGGCGCGGCGCAGCGCCAGGTTCGGCTCATCGGCCAGGAGGGCGATGGGCACGATGGCACTGCAGGCCACGCCGACCGCCGACAGCGCCGCCACCAGGGGTTCGACCTTCTGCAGCCGGACCCAGGCGCTCACCAGGGCATCGACCTCGGCGCGCAATTCGACGCGCGCCGTCAGCGCCGCGTAGCGCGGTTCGCGTGCCAGCGCCGGGTCGATCTGCTCGGCAATCTTGCGCCAGTGGGGGTCGGTGGCCGAGCAGATCAGCACCCAGCCGTCGGAGGCCCTGTAGGCGTTCCACGGCACGCCCATCGAGTGGCCATTGCCCAGCCGGCTGGCGCCCTTGCCGGAGAAGTGCCCGGGCAGGAAGGTGGTCAGCGCATTGATCGCGGTGTCGAACAGCGCCATGTCGATGGCTTGGCCAACGCCGTCACGCGCCAACACCTGCGCAGCGATGACCACCGCACTGGCCGCCCACATGCCGGCTGACAACTCGACGATGGGCACGCCGATGGGCAGCGCCGCACCGTCGACCGGGCCGGTGGTGTCCATCAGCCCGGTCAGGGCCTGGATCGTCGCGTCGTCGGCGGCCTGGCCGGCCAGCGGGCCGGTGGCGCCGAAGGCGCTGATGTCGCAGACGATAGGGCAGGCACGCACAGCCTGCGCCAGCGCGGGCGGCCAGGCTTCGATGTCGCTGCTCAGCAGCACCACGTCGCAACACCGCACCAGCGCCGCGACCAGGGCCACATCGTCGCTGCGCGCGGGGTCGCACAGCACGCTGCGCTTGCCGGCGGCGGCCAGGGCGCGGTCCTGCCACTTGTGCCGTCCGGCCGGAAGGCGCGGTTCGACCATGAACACGCTGGCGCCCAGGTCAGCGAGCAGGCGGCCACACGCGCCCACCGCGAGTCGGCTGCCGAGTTCGAGCACACGCAAGCCCGCCAACGCAGCCCCGGCCGCGGGTGCGACCGACGCGCTCACCCGACGACCCGAAATCGCGGCACCGCGATGCCTGCGGCCAGCGGGTCGAACCAGACCTCGACGCGGCGGCCCACCAGGTCGGCGTCGATCCAGCGGCGCTGCGGGTCGTCGATGTCGGAGAACATGCGCGGGCCTTCGTCGAGCTGCAGCATCACCACGCTGTAGGGCAGCGTCTGGCGCCAGATCGCGTCGTAGCCCTGGTGGAAGACCAGGTGCGACAAGACGCTGCCGCGGCCCGACAGCGGCGTCCATTCGCTGCGCTCGTCCAGGCACTGCGTGCACACCGGGCCGGGCGGAAAACGCAGGTGTGCGCAGGCCAGGCAGCGCTGCACGACCAGCGCGCCCGTGGCTGCGGCGGCCCAGAACGGCCGGGTCAGCGCGCTGATCTCGGGCTGCGGGCGGCGTGGCAAGGTCATGGCTGTATTCATGCCCTCACCCCCGCCTCAGGATCATCGCGTTGGCGCAGTTCAGCGCCATGCCGCGGCCGGTGACCAGGCACAGTTCGGCGTCGGTCACCTGGCGCGGGCCGCAGGCACCACGCATCTGGCGCACGCCCTCGACGATGTGCAGCCAGCCTTCCATGTAGCTCTCCGACAGGTTGCCGCCGGCGGTGTTGACCGGCAGCGCACCGCCCAGGCGGATGCGGCCGCCCTCGACGAAGCTGCCGCCCTCGCCTTCGGCGCAGAAGCCGGCATGTTCCAGCCACAGCAGCACCGAGATCGTGAAGTTGTCGTAGAGCTGGGCCACGTCAATGTCCTGCGGCGTGACGCCGGCCATGCGGAAGGCATCGCGCAGTGCGTCGCGCTGGTGCGGCACGCTCCACCAATCCTCGCGCTCGAGGTTGCGCGTGGTGTAGGCCTGGCCCAGGCCCGAGATCAGCACCGGCGGCTGCTTCAGCTCGCGTGCGCGCTCGGCCGAGGTGACGATGACGCAGACGCCGCCGTCGGAGATCAGGCAGCAGTCGAGCAGGCGCAGCGGGCGCACGATCCAGCGCGAAGCCTGGTGGTCGTCGACCGTGATCGGCTCGCGCATCACCGCCTGCGGGTTCAGCGAGGCATGGTGGCGGCAGGCCACGGCCACCTCGGCCAACTGGCGACTGGTGGTGCCGTAGCGGTGCATGTGCCGGTCGGCGGCCAGCGCGCTGTTGGCGGCCGCGCCCATCATGCCCCACAGGCTCCACGGCATCTCGCCGCCGCTGGCGCGGTTGAAGCGCGAGCCACCGGTCTTGGCGGTGTCGCCGAAGACGCAGGCCACTGCGCTGGCCAGGCCGGCGTTGATGGCCAGCGCCGCCATCTGCACCAGTGCACCGGCGGTGCCGCCGCCCATCGTCATCGAGCCGGTGTAGCGCGGGTCGATGCCGACCGCCTCGCCGAAGCGCAGGTAATGCAGGCTGGCTTCGGGCGAGGTGGTTCCGGGCATCGTCAGCAGGCCGTCGATGTCGCCCTTGCGCAGGCCGGCGTCGTCCAGCGCAAGGCGAAAGGCCTCGATGCCCAGGTCCAGCGGCGTGCGGTCGTCGAGCTTGCCCTGCGGCGTGGCGCCGACGCCGGCGATGGCCAGGCGGTCGCGCAGCGCAGCGCTGGGCGTGTCGGTGCCGGCCATCATTGGCCCTTGAACACCGGTGGCCGGCGCTCGCGGAATGCAGCCCGGCCTTCGGCCCGATCGGCCGTGTTGCGCAAGGCATTGAACAGCGTGCGCTCGAACAGCAGGCCCTGCGGCAGCGGCATCTCGCTGCCTTCGCGGATGGCGCGGCGGATGGCGCGCACCGCCAGCGGCGCATTCGCGGCCACGCGTTCGGCCAGTGCCAGCGCAGCCGGCAGCAGTTGCGCCGACGGCAGCACGCGCGACACCAGGCCCCATTGCAGCGCCTCGTCGGCAGCGATGCGTTCGCCGGCCAGCGCCATCAGCATCGCGTGGCCGCTGCCGATCAGGCGCGGCAGGCGTTGCGTGCCGCCGCTGCCGGGCATGCTGCCGATACCGGCCTCGGTCAGGCCCAGGGTGGCGTGGCTGGCGGCGATGCGGATGTCGGCGATCAGCGCCAGTTCGAGCCCGCCGCCCAGTGCATGGCCGTTGATGGCGGCGATCAGCGGCTTGGACAGGTTCAGGTCGCGCATCAGCGGCCGGTCGGCAGGGTCGAACATCCCCGCCGGCACGGCCTGCGTGGGCACGCCGGCCTTCAGGTCGCTGCCGGCGCAGAAGGATTTGTCGCAGGCGCCGGTGAGCACCGCCACGCGGGCTGCGGGGTCGGCGTCGAAGGCCAGCAAGGCCGCTTCGAGCGCGTCGCGCGCCGAAGGCGTCAGCGCGTTCGCTGCCTCGGGCCTATTGATCGTGACCAGCACCACCCCGCCCCGGTCCTCGACCTCGATCTCCATCGGCCGCCTCGCTTGCCAAGCACCGCCAGCCACCGCGGCTGCGCGCGTCAAAGTATAGAGGGGGTGAGTGCTCGGCGTGCTATGGGTCGGTCCGCGTGCCGCAGGGTGGGACGGCCGAAAAATCCGCTGTCGGCTCCGCCGTCCTCGCCGGGCACCGACGGCCCGGCTCTTCAAGCATCGTGAATCGACTCGCCCACCCGTCGCAGCACCTGCGAACGCACCAGCTCCTGCGTCAACTGATCAATCCAGTCGCCGATCTCCAGCGCAGGCGCGAATCGGCGTTGGATGCCCTGGAAATGCGGCGTGCCGGCGGCCCACTGGACATAGTCGACAAACAACATCTGCCGGCATTCCAGCAGCTTGAACTTGAGCAGCACCTTGGCGGCGTGGTGGGCGTGGCGGGCCGGGTTGCGCGCAAAGGCCTCCAGGCGGCTGCGTGCCCGCCCCAGCACCTCGGCGCCGTAACGGAACACCGGGCCATGACCAGGGATGACCCGGCGCGGGCCGAGCCGCTCGATCAGGTCGAGGGTGGCGCCGACCTCGTCGAAAGCGTCGCGCTGGTCCAGTTCCGGGAACACCACGCCGAAGCCGTTTTCCCACAGGGCGTCGGCCGAGATCAGGGTGCGCGAGGCGGGCTCGAACAGGATCACCGAGTCGGGGTCGTGGCCCGGCGCGGCATGGACCTGCCATGCCGTGTCGGCAAGGTCGATTTCGGTGCCTGGCAGCACCAGGCCGTCGTGCCGGAAGCGGGGGCAGCGCTGGCCGCTGGGCTCGTAGCCCAGGGCCACCGGATCCCACTGCGCCACCTGCGGCGCCAGACCAGGCGGAATCAGCGTCTGCAGCGCCGGCCAGCGGCCTTGCAGCGCGGCGTTGCCGCCGCAGTGGTCGCTGTGCAGATGGGTGTTGACGAGGCGGTCGAGCGGGCGCCCGCGCAGGGCCGCCGCCACCAGTGCCAGTGTCTGATCGGCGTGCGCGCAGTAGCCGCTGTCGACCAGGGCCGTGGACTGCGCACCGAGAAACAGCACGCTGTTGCTGGACAACCAGCCGCGCTCTAGGACCTGCACGCCGAGCGGCAGTTCGGCCTGGCTCATCGACGGGCTCGGCACTTCAGCGCACGGCGCCTCAACGCCCCTTCCATACCGGTTTGCGCTTCTCGGCAAAGGCGCGCGGGCCTTCCTGCGCGTCTTCGCTGGCGTAGGCGGCGCGGTAGATGTTCTGCGCCATCGCCATGCCGGCTTCGCAGCCGGCGCTCATCGCCGTCATGATCGACTCCTTGCCCGCCATCACCGACAGCGGTGCGTTGTCGCGGATGCGTTCTGCCAGCGACTGGGCACGGTCGCGCACGGCGTCGGGCGTGTCCTCGAGGTAGTTGATGAAACCGAGCTGATGGAAGGTGTCGATGGGATACAGCTCGCCGGTCAGCACCATCTCCATCAGCAGCGGCTGCGGCAGCATCCACAGCAGCGGAATGGCCCACGGGCTGCCGCGCCCGGCGATGCGCGTTTCGGTGATGCCCACCTGCGTGCCCTTCAGGCCCACGCGCAGGTCAGAGTTCAGGCTCAGCATCATGCCGCCGGCGATCAGGTGCCCGGTCATGGCCGCGATGATGGGCTTGGCCACGCGCCGCTGGCGGCCGTGGAAAGGGTCCTTCATCTTGGTCAGGATGTCGACGCCCTCCTCCTTCTTCACGCGCGCGGCTTCGCGCAGATCCAGCCCGGCGCAGAAGGTGCCGCAATCGGCCGAGGTGAGGATGGCCACGCGCACGTTCTTGTCGGCGTCGACCTCGCCCCAGCAGTCGTGCAGGCGGTTCGCCGCCGCGGGCGACAGCGCGTTGCGGATTTCGGGGCGGTTGATCTTGACGGTGGCGATGCCGTCGCGCACCTCGTAGATCACGGTGTCTGCGTCGTTCATGGTCATTTCTTTCTGTCGTCAGAGGGGTGATTCAGGCTGCGGGTACGTGTTTGCGGCGCCAGGCCGGCGCGCGCTTCTCGAAGAAGCTCTTCAGGCCTTCGCGCGCTTCTTCGGTCTCCCAGAAGTCGGCCAGGCGGTCGACCGTGTAGATCAGGTTGTCCGCAGGGTCGTGGGCCAGGACGAACTGCACCAGCTTCTTGGTCATCTGCACCGCGCCTGGCGCGCAGGCCAGCGCCAGGTCGATCTCGGCATTCACGGCCTTTTCGAGTTCGGCCTCGGTGACCACTTCGTGCACCAGGCCGTAGCGTTGCGCCTCGGCGGCCGTCATGATCTTGCCGTTGAGGAACACGCGCCGCGCGTAGCTCGGCCCCAGCTTGGCCGCGACATAGGGCGAGATGGTCGCCGGCACCAGACCCAGGCGAACCTCGCTGAGCGAGATGCGCGCGCTGTCCACCGCGACGGCGACGTCGCAGATGGCGATCAGGCCCACGCCGCCGCCGTAGGCCGAGCCGTTGATGCGGCCGATGATGGGGCGTCCGAAAGTGTCGAGTCGCGCCAGGATCCGGGCCAGCGGCACGCCGCTGCGGATGCGGCTGGCACGGTCCTGGTCGCCCTGGCTCTGCTGCCAGCGGAAGTCGCCGCCGGCGCAGAAGTTCTCGCCGTCGCCGCTGAGCACCACTACCCGCACGGCGGGGTCGGCCTCGATGAGGTCGAGCGCCTGCCCGATCTCGTTGAACATGGTGGGGTTCAGCGCGTTGTGGACGTCGGCGCGGGCCAGCGTGAGGCGCGCGACGCCGGCGGCATCGATGTCGAGCCGGATGGTTTCGAAGTTCGTCATGGGATCGTCTTGGTGGTTGCAGAGGTTTGGCGGCGGGCGCTTCAGCCGCGCTTGACCTTCCAGGACGGCGAGCGCTTGCCCAGGAAGGCGGCGATGCCTTCGCTGGCGTTCTCGGTCTCCCAGGCGTCGGCCAGCGCGGCTGCGGTGTAGTCCATGCAGTCGCGGGGCGGGCGGCCGATGACGTCGTTGAACAGCTTCTTGGTCGAGGCGATCGAGGCGGCCGGAAGGGCCAGGATCAGCGCCAGTTCTTCTTCCACCGCGCTGTCCAGCTCGTCGGACTCGACGACCCGGTCCACGAGGCCGATGCGCTCGGCCTGCGCCGCGTCGATGAACTTCGCCGTCAGGCCATAGCGGCGCGCCCGCGCCAGCCCCAGACGGCGCGCCACATAGGGGCCGATGTTGGCCGGCAGCAGGCCGAGCTTGGCCTCGGTGAGCGAGAAGCGCGCTGCGCTCGAGGCCACGGTCACGTCGCAGATGCAGGTCATGCCGAAGCCACCGCCGGTGGCCGCACCATTGATGCGGCCGACCAGCACCTTGGGCAGGGTGTCGAACTCGTAGAACAGCTCGGCCAGCACCCGGGATTCGGCGATGCGCTCGGCGCGGCTCTGTTTGAGCACGCTCTGCATCCAGTTCAGGTCGCCGCCGGCACAGAAGGACTTGCCCTCTCCCGTCAGCACCACCGCGCGCAGCTTGTCGTTGGCGGCGATGACGCGCAGCGCATGGCGCAGTTCCTGCACCAGCGTCATGCTCATCGCGTTCTGGATGTCGGGGCGGGCGAGCGTCAGACGGGCAACGTGCTCGCCGTCCATCGTCAGCTTGATCGATTCGTAGTTCAACGTGGTCTCCTCGGGCAGGCCAGGGGCGTCGGTCACTCAGCGGCATCGACGAGGCCGACGAGCAGGCCGCGTTCGACCATCTGCCCGGCGACGACGCCCAGGCTGCGCAGCACGCCGTCGTGCTCGGCGCAGATCTTCAATTCCATCTTCATCGACTCCATGGTCACCACCACGTCGCCGGCGCGCAGCGTGTCGCCGACAGCAGCGTGAGTCTTCAGGATGGTGCCCATCAGCGGCGTGCGCAATTCGCCCGACGTGACGTGCGCCGCGGCGGCCTGCGCCAGGTAGTCGATGGCATCGAAAGCGAAGGCCAGGCCCTGCGCCTGCACGAACAGGCTGCCGTCGCGGCGTGCGATGGCCAGCAGCTCGACCGAAGGGCCGATGTTCAGCTGCCAGCCCGCGCCTTCGGCGCGCAGGCCCAGGCGCACGCGCTCCCCGCCCACCTGCACCAGCAGCTGGCCGTCCGGCTGCGGCGCGCCGAAGCGCACCTCGTGCAGCCGTTTGCCTTCGCGCAGCAGCAGGCTCGGCACCGCCGACACCGGGTCATCGCCGGCATGCATCTGCCAGCCGGTGACGTCGGGTGCCGACCACGCGCCGTAGCCTGCGCCCCGGCGTGCATCGAGCAGCCACCAGGCCGCCGCCGCGGCCAGCCAGCGCAGCGGCGCCGCCTCGGCGCCGGGCCGCGTAGCCAGCACTTCGTCGACGCTGCGGGTGTGGAAGCTGGCGTCGCGCGTCTGCGGCAGCGCGATCAGCTGCTGTAGGAAGCCGCCATTGGTGGTCACGCCCAGCACCCGGGTTTCGGCCAGGGCCGACGACAGGCGGTCGAGCGCGGCATCACGGTCGCCAGCGTGCACGATCAGCTTGGCCAGCATCGAGTCGTAATACGGCGTGACCACCGAGCCGGCGCGCACGCCGGTCTCGACGCGCACCCCATGGCCCGGGAAGCGCACCGCGACGATCTCGCCGGTGGACGGCAGGAAGTCGTGCTCGGCGTCTTCGGCGCACAGGCGGGCCTCGACGGCATGGCCGCGCAGCCGCACGTCGGCCTGGGTCAGCGTCAGGCCCTCGCCCGCCGCCACACGCAACATCAGCTCGACGATGTCGATGCCGGTCACCTCCTCCGTCACCGGATGCTCGACCTGCAGCCGCGGGTTGACCTCCAGGAACCAGTGCCGGTCGCCCGCGACCAGGAACTCCACCGTGCCGACGCCGCGGTAGCGCAGTCGCTGCGCCAGGCGCACGGCGTCGGCCAGCATCTGCTCGCGCAGCCCGGCAGGCAGCGGCGCGGCGGGGGCTTCCTCGATCAGCTTCTGGTGCCGCCGCTGCAGCGTGCATTCGCGCTCGAACAGGTGGATGACGCTGCCCTGCCCGTCGCCGGCGATCTGCACCTCGACGTGGCGGCCGCGCTCGATGTAGGGCTCGACGATCAGCGAGGGGTCGCCGAAGGCGCTGCGGGCCTCGCGCATCGCGGTGGCGATGGACTCGGCCAGCGCACCGGCCTGCCGCACCACATGCATGCCCTTGCCGCCGCCGCCGGCCGCCGGCTTCAGCAGCACCGGCAGCGGCAGGGCGCGCGCCCAGCCGGCCACCACGCCGGCATCGGCACTGGCCTGCTCACCGCCGCCCAGCACCGCCACGCCGGCGGCCCGTGCCTCGGCCTTGGCCGATGCCTTGTTGCCCAGCCGTTCGATGACCTCGGGCGTGGGGCCGATGAATACCAGCCCGGCTGCCTCGACGGTGCGCGCGAAATCCGGGTTCTCTGCCAGGAAGCCGTAGCCGGGGTGGATGGCCTGCGCACCGCAGCGCAGCGCCGCAGCGATGACCGCATCGATGCGCAGGTAGCTCTCGGTCGCGCTGCCACCGCCCAGGCCGATCGACTCGCCGATCAAGGCCGTGTGCAGTGCATCGCGGTCGGCGCTCGAATGCACACCGGCCACGGCGATGCCCAAGCGCCGGCAGGTGCGGGCGATGCGGCAGGCGATCTCGCCGCGGTTGGCGATCAGGATTTTCTTGAACATGTCAGTTTTCCACGGCGATGGACGCCACCCACGACGCATGGATCAGGCCCAGCCAAGCGAACGCCGCGGAACCGGCTTCGCCGGGCCGCTGGTGTTGCCCCCCTTGAGGGAGCGCGCGAAGCGCGCAGGGGTGTTCCACGTCAGCGTCCGCTCCAGCGCGGTGGGCGCTTTTCGTTGAAGGCCTTGACACCTTCGAGCCGGTCGTCCGAAGACACCAGCACGTTGTAGGCGGCGATGTCGAGCGCGTAACCGGTATGGAAGTCGACCTCGCCGCCGCGCGAGGCGGCAAGCTTGGCGTAGTGCACCGCCATCGGTGCGGCGAGCACGATCTCGCGCGCCTCGGCCACCGCCACGGCCAGCGCCTGGCCAGTCTCGGCCAGCGTGGTCACCATGTTCCAGACTGCGGCCTGCTCGGCCGAGAACCGACGTGCCGTCAGCAGCAGCTGCTTGGCGCGCCGCGCGCCGACGGCGCGCACCAGGTTCTGGATGCCGCCGCCGCCGGGCATGATGCCGCGCCGCACTTCGGGCAGCGAGAACACCGCCGTTCTGGCCGCCACGATCCAGTCGCACATCAGCGCCAGTTCGCAGCCGCCACCGTGGGCATGGCCCTCGACCGCGGCGATCACCGGCCGCGGGAAGTCCTTCACCGCCAGCAGCACCTCTTCGGCGAGCTGGTGCTGCTTGCGCCAGGCGGCATCGGTCATGCCGTCGCGCTGCTTCAGGTCGCCGCCGGTGCAGAAGGCGCGTTCGCCGGCGCCGCTGAAGATCAGCACGCGCAGGCCGTCGTCGAAGGCCAGTTCGTGCAGCGCATTGCGCAGGTCGATGAACATCTGCGTGTTCATCGCGTTCATCACGTCGGGCCGGTTCAACACCAGGCAGCGGATGCCGTCCTCCGGTGCGGTGCCCGGCGCGGGCTGGATCAACAGGGTTTGATAGTCCATCGGGATCTCAGTACGAACGCGGCATCCCGAGCAGGTGCTCGGCCACCTGCGCCAGCACCAGGTTGTTGGAGATCGGCGCGGTGCGGAACAGCCGGCTCTCCTTCCACTTGCGCTCGATGTCGTATTCGCAGGCCACGCCGTAGCCGCCGAAGGTTGTCATGGCCGCCTCGGCGGCCTCCCAGGCCGCTTCGCTGGACAGGTACTTGACCATCGTCGCCTCGCGCCCGCAGGACAGGCCGGCGTCGAACAGCGTGGCGGCCTTGTTGCGCATCAGTTCGGCGGCCTCGATGTTCATGTGGGCGCGCGCGATCGGAAACTGCACGCCCTGGTTGGCGCCGATCGGACGGTCGAATACGACACGCTCGCTGCCGTAGCGCGCGGCCTTGCCGACGAACCAGTGGCCGTCGCCGATGGCCTCGCTGGCCACCAGCAGACGCTCGGAATGCAGCGAATCCAGCAGGTAATGGAAGCCCTTGCCTTCCTCGCCGATGCGGTCGTCGTCGCTCAGTTCGAGGTTGTCGATGAAGACCTGGAAGGTGTGGTGGTTGATCATCGTGCGGATCGGCGTGGCCTTCAGCGCCGCGCCGGCCTTCGCGATGTCGATCAGGAACAGGCTCAGGCCATCGGTCTTCTTCTTCACCGCGTCGATCGGCGTGGTGCGCGCGATCAGCAGGTACATGTGCGAGTGGCTGTAGCGCGAGGTCCAGATCTTCTGGCCGTTGACGACGTAGCCGCCCGGCACCTTGCGCGCGAAGGTCTTGATCGCCAGCGTGTTGGAGCCCGCGTCGGGCTCGGTCACGCCGAAGGCCTGCAGCCGCAGGCTGCCGTCCGCAATGCGCGGCAGCGTGCGGCGCTTCTGTGCCTCGGAGCCGTGGCGCATGATCGACGCCATGGTGTACATCTGCGCATGGCAGTGCACCGCGCTGCCGCCGTTCTGGTTGATCTCCTGCAGGATCAGGCAGGCGTCGAGCAGCGGCAACCCGGCGCCGCCGTACTCCTCGGGGATCAGCGCGGCCAGCCAGCCGGCCTTGGCCATCGCGTCGACGAAGGCTTCCGGATAGGCGCCGTCCTGCGCGCACTGGCGCCAGTATTCGGGGCCGAAGCCCTTGCACAGCTCCTTGACGGCGGCGCGGATCTGGCCCTGGGTTTCGGTGTAGTCGAAGTTCATGGGGATGTCGGCCTTGTCTGTGTCAATCGACGACGCCCTGCTGTCGCAGCGCCGCCAGTTCATCGGCATGCAGGCCCAGCGCCGCCAACACCTCGTCGGTGTTCGCGCCCAGCACGGGCGGCGGCTGGCCGCTGCGCCCGCGCAGGCCCTGCGAGCTGAAGGGCAGGCCCATGGCCTGGTGTTGCGGTGCGCCCGGCAGCGGCAGCGCGCCCAGCATGCCCACCGCCTGCACCTGTTCGTGCGCCAGCATCTGGGCCACGTCGTGCATCTCGCTGCAGGGCGCACCGGCCGCGCGCAGCGCCGCCACGCAGTCGGCGGTGCTGCGCTGCCGGGTGCGCGCTTCCAGCTCATCGTGCAGCGCCTCGCGGTGGCCGATGCGCGCCGACATGTCGCTGAAGCGCGGGTCCTGCGCCAGCCCGGGGCAGCCCAGCGCGCTGCAGATGCGGCCGAACAGTCGGTCGTTGGCCGCGGCGATGAAGACCTTGCCGTCGGCGCTGTCGAAAAGCTCGTAGGGCGCCATCATCGCCATGGCCGAGCCCATCTTGCGCGGCAGGCGCTGGGTGGCCAGGTAGTTCGCCACCGGCACCGTCATCCACGACAGCCCGGTCTCGAGCAGGCTCGCGTGCACGCGCATGCCTTCGCCCGTGCTGGCGCGGCGCAGCAGCGCGGCCAGGATCGCCATCGTGGCCCACATGCCGGTGCCCATGTCGATCAGCGACACGCCCACGCGCGCCGGCTCGTCGCCTTCGTGGCCGCTGACGCTCATGATGCCGGTGAAGGCCTGCATCAGCGGGTCGTAGCCGGGCAGCGCGCGCATCGGGCCGACCTCGCCGAAGGCGCTGATCGCGCAGTACACGAGGCGCGCATTGGCCGGCCGCAGCTGTTCGTCGCCGAGGCCGCGCGCTTCGGCGCTGCCGGGCTTGAGCGAATGCACCAGCACGTCGGCACCGGCCGCCAGGCGCGCAACCAGCTGCTGGCCGGCCGCGCTGTCGAGGTCGATGCAGACACTCTTCTTGTTGCGGTTCAGCGCCGCGAAGCCGGTCGAGACGCCGGCCACTTCGGGCGGCTTCCACTGGCGCGCATCGTCGCCGCTGGCCGGGCGTTCGATCTTGATGACCTCGGCGCCGAGGTCGCCGAGAATCTGGGTGCAGAACGGGCCGGCCACGTTCTGCGTCAGATCGATGACGCGGCAGCCCTGGAGGATGTTCGCGAGCATGGCGGGCGTGCGGCCTGCGGCCCTACATCCGGAACACGCCGAAATGCGTGTCACGTTGCGGCTGGCGGCCCGCCATCTCGAACAGCAGGGCCATCGTGTCGCGCGTTTCCAGCGGGTCGATGACCATGTCGCACCACATGTTGGCGGCGTAGTTGTAGGGGCTGGCGAAGGCCTCGAACTGCTCGCGGATCGGCTGCTTGAAGCGCTCCTTCTCGTCCTCGGTCCAGCTCGTGCCCTCGCGCTCGTGGATGTTGTCGCGCACCATCGTCATCGTGGTGGCCGCCTGCTCGGGCCCCATGAGCGCGGCGCGGCCGGTGGGCCACATCATCATCGCGTGCGGCTTGAAGGGCCGGCCGCACATCGCCAGGTAGGCGGCGGCATACGAGCCGCCGGTGATCAGCGTGTAGCGCGGCACGTTGGCCGAGGCCATCGCGGTCATGAACTTGGCGCCGTGCTTGGCGATGCCTTCGCGCTCGACCGCCTGGCCGACCATGAAGCCCGACACATCGGCGATGAACAGCAGCGGGATGTCGCGCTGGCAGGCCAGCTCGATGAAGTGCGCGCCCTTCAGTGCGCTCTCGGAGAAGATGACGCCGTTGTTGGCCAGGATGGCGACCTGAAAGCCCTTGATGCGGGCGAAGCCGCAGATCATCGAGCTGCCGTACAGCGGCTTGAATTCCTGCAGGTCGCTGTCGTCGACCAGCCGCGCCAGCACCTCGCGGTTGTCGGTGGGGTGGCGGTTGTCGGCGCTGACGATGCCGTAGATCTCGCGCGCGTCGAAGCGCGGCGGCTTCGCTGCGGCCACGTCCCAGCGCTGCTTGGGGCCGGTGCCCAGGTTGGCGACGATGCCGCGCACGATGGCGATGGCATGGCTGTCGCTCTCGGCCAGGTGGTCGGTGACGCCGCTGACGCGGCTGTGCATGTCGCCGCCGCCGAGCGTCTCGACATCGACCACTTCCTTGGTCGCCGCATACACCAGCTGCGGCCCGCCGAGGAACATCGCGCCCTGGTTGCGCACGATCACCGCCTCGTCGCACAGCGCCGGCAGGTAGGCGCCGCCGGCCGTGGACGGGCCGTGCACGGTGGCGATCTGCGTGATGCCTTCGCCCGACATGCGGATCTGGTTGTAGAAAATCGAGCCGAACTGGCCGTCGTCCGGGAAGATGTGCGCCTGCTCGGGCAGGTTGGCGCCGCCCGACTGGACCATGGTGATGCACGGCAGCCTGTGCTGCCAGGCGAACATCTGCGCCCGCACGTGCTTCTTCGAGGTGATGCCGTAGTAGGTGCCGCCTTTCACCGTGGCGTCGTGGATCATCAGCATGCACGGCCGGCCGCTGACCAGGCCCACGCCGGTGATGATGCTGCCGCCGGGAGGAACGCCCTCGTACAGGCCGTCGCCGGCGAGCTGGCCGAACTCGAGGAAGGGCGAGCCCGGGTCCAGCACCGCCGCCAGCCTTTCGCGCGGCAGCAACTGGCCACGTTCCTTGTGCAGTCGGCGCGCCTTCTCGGGGCCGCCGACCAGGGCCCGCGCGCGGCGCGCGTGCAGGTCGGCGATGCGCGCCAGGTAGGCGTCGCGGTTGCGCGCGAAGTCTTCGCTGCCGTGCGACACGGTGGACGTCATCAGGGTCATGCAGGGGCTTTCACAAGAGGTGCGGGCCGGCCGCGGCGGTGCATGGCACTGCGATCACGCAGCACGCGTCAGGCATCACGCAAGGCGGCAAAGCGCCGCAGGTGATGGTCGCTGCCACCGAAGGCATGCTGGAACAGCGTCAGGCGGCGAAAGTAGTGGCCGATGTCCAGTTCCTCGGTCATGCCAACGCCGCCGTGCAGCTGCACGCCTTGCTGCGCCACGTAGCGCGCGCGCTCGCCGATCGCCACCTTGGCCGCAGACACCGCCCGCGCGCGTTCGCCGGGCGCCGGGTTGTCGGCCTGCAGCGCCGCCAGCAGCAGCATCGAGCGGCTGGCCTCGACGGCCGCGAACATGTCCACCAGGCGGTGCTGCAGCACCTGGAAGCTGGCCAAAGGGGCGTCGAACTGCCGCCGCGTGGCGAGGTACTCGCCGGTCTTGGACAGCACGGCCGTCATCGCCCCCAGCGCATCGGCGCAGGCGGCGACGGTGGCCAGGTCGACGGCGTGCTCCAGCGCGGCGAAGCCGGCGGCCGGGTCGCCCAGCGCAGCGGCCGCGTCCACCGCCACGGCGTCGAGCTGCAACTCCCCGGCACGGGCCCCGTCGTAGCGCGGGTAGGCGTCGACGCGCACGCCCGGCGCGCCGGCCGGCACCACGAACAGGCCGATGCCGTCACGCTCACCCGGCGCGCCTGCAGTGCGCGCCGCGACCACGAAGGCGTCGGCCCAGGGTGCCGCGGGCACGCCCGTCTTTCGCCCCGACAACAGCCAGCGGCCGCCCTCCTGGCGCGCGCTGCTCGTCACCCAGGCCAGGTCGGCGCCAGCGTCGGCTTCGGTGTGGGCCAGGGTGTAGATCTTTTCCCCGCTCACCAGCGGCGGCAGCAGGGCCGCGCATTGGGTCGAGTTGCCGGCAGCAGCGATCACCTGGCCGGCCAGCACGGTGCTGGCCAGATAGGGCTCGACGACCAGCGCCGCACCCAGGGCTTCGGCCACTTGCACGACGTCGGGCATGCCGCCGAAGCCGCCATGGGCCTCGGGCAGGCCCAGGCCGAGCCAGCCGAACTCGGCAAAGCGGCGCCAGTGCGCGGCGCTCATGCCGGTCTCGGTGGCCAGCAGCTGGCGGCGCGCGTCGAAGGCGTATTCGGCGCGCAGGTACTTGTGCGCGGCATCGCGCAACATCTTCTGTTCGGAGGTGGGCGTCAGGTCCATCGCAAGCTGTCGTCGGGTGGGCTCAGGCGGCGGTCTTGCCCAGCAGAGACCTGGCCAGCACGGTCTTCTGGACCTCGTCGCTGCCGCCGTAGATGGTGGCCGCCCGCAGGAAGGCGTAACGTTCCATCGCATGCGCGTGCTCGGTCTCGCCCAGCGCACCCGGTGCATGCCAGGGCCAGACCTGCTCGCCGCCGAACTCCACGCTCAACTCCGACAGTGTCTGCTGCACCGCCGTGCCCATGATCTTCAGCAGCGACGATTCCGGCCCCGGCGCCTTGCCGGCCGCAGTGGACGAGAGCACACGCAGGTTGGTGTATTCCAGCGCCATCAGGTCGATCTCGGCGCGCGCCAGCTTGATGCGGACCGCCGGGTCGTCGAGCAACGGCTTTCCGCCGGCGCGCCGCTGCGCCGCTGCAGCGTACAGGTTAGCCAACGCGGCCTTGCTGTCGGCCACGCCGGCGATGCTGGTGCGTTCGTGCGTGAGCAGGTACTTGGCGATCTCCCAGCCCTGGCCTTCGCGGCCCACGAGGTTGGATTTGGGCACACGCAGGTCGGTGAAGAAGACCTGGTTCAGGTGGTGCTCGCCGTCGATCGAGACGATGGGCCGCACCTCGATACCGGGGCGGTCCATCTCGATCAGCAAGAAGGTGATGCCCTCCTGCTTCTTGCCGGTGTTGGCCGTGCGCACCAAGCAGAACATCATGTTCGCCCAATGCGCGTAGGTGGTCCAGATCTTCGAGCCGTTGATGACGTAGTCGTCGCCGTCAGCCACCGCGCTGGTCTTCAGGCTGGCCAGGTCGGAGCCGGCGCCGGGCTCGGAATAGCCCTGGCACCACCAGTCCTCGCAGCGCCTGATGCGCGGCAGGTAGCGCGCCTTCTGCGCCTCGGTGCCGAAAGCCATCAGCACCGGCCCGAGCATGATGACGCCCATCGACAGGCCCACGGGCGCATTGGCCGCGGCGCGCTCAAGGTCGAACAGGTAGCGCTGCGTCGGCGTCCAGCCGGGGCCGCCATGCTCCTTCGGCCAGCCGACGACCAGGTAGTCCTGCTCGTCGAGCCGGCGCTGCCAATGGACGATGTCGTCCTTGTTCAGCATCTGGCCGGTCACCACCTTGCGCTGCAGGTGCGCGGGCGTGTTCGCGGCGAACCAGGCGCGCACCTCTTTCTGGAAGGCACGCTCGCTGTCGCTGAAGGAAAGGTCCATGGCCGGCTCCGCAGGCAACGATCAGATGGAGATGCCGCCGCCGCAGATCAGCGTCTGGCCGCTGATGTAGTTCGACTCGGGCGTGCACAGCAGGTACACCGAGCCGGCAGCCTCTTCGGGCGTGCCGCCGCGGCCGAGCGGAATGCTGCGCTCCATCATCGCCAGCAGGTCCGGGTTGACGCCGACCTTGATCTTGCGGCCCTCGACGTCGATCGACGCATTGCCGCCAGCCGTGGCTTCGGTCAGGCGCGTCTTGATCATGCCGAACGCGACCGCGTTGACGTTGACCTTGTAGCGCCCCCATTCCTTGGACAGCGCCTTGGTCAGGCCGATGATGCCGGCCTTGCCGGCCGAGTAGTTTGCCTGGCCGGCGTTGCCGCCGGTGCCGGCGATCGACGAGATGTTGACGACCTTGCGGAACACTTCCTTGCCGGCCTCGGCCTCGACCTTGGACTGGTGGCGGAAGTAGTCGGCGGCAGCGCGCAGGATCTTGAACGGCGCCGTCAGATGCACGTCCAGGATCGAGTGCCACTGCTCGTCGGTCATCTTCTGGATCACGTTGTCCCAGGTGTAGCCGGCGTTGTTGATGATGATGTCCAGGCCGCCGAAACCGTCGATCGCAGTCTTGACGAACTTCTCGGCAAAGCCGTCGGCGGTGACGCTGCCGGCACAGGCCAGCGCCTGGCCGCCGGCAGCCTTGATGTCGGCGACGGTCTGCTCGGCCGGCGCGGCATCCAGGTCGTTGACCACGACCTTGGCACCTTCGCTGGCGAGCTTCATCGCGATGGCGCGGCCGATGCCGCGGCCGGATCCGGAGACGATGGCGACCTTGCCTTCGAGCTTCTTCATGGGTGTGTCCTCGATGTCGGTTGGAAAAAACTTCAGTCCAGTGCCACCAGCGCTTCGCCGGCAAGCGTCACTTCACCGCTGCGCTTGGCGGCAGTGAGCTCGATGCGCGCACAGGGGCGCCCCGCGTGGGTCAGCTTCTCCACCACCTTGCCGCTGCACTGCACGCGGTCGCCGAGTTGCGTGATGGCGGCAAAACGCACCCCATAGCTCAGGATGCGCCGCTGCGGCACCCACTCGGTGAGCGCACGGGCCAGGTAGGCCATCGACAACATGCCCTGCGCGAAGACGTCCTTCATGCCCGCCTTCTGAGCGAAGTCGATGTCGATGTGGATCGGGTTGTGGTCGCCCGAGGCGCCGGCGAACAGGGCCAGCGTGGTGCGGCTGATGGGCGGCAGCTGCAGCACCGGCATGGCATCGCCCACGGCGAGCTTTTGAGTGTCGAATGTCATGGCATCCCCTTCAGCCGTGGCGCACGACGAGCACCGCGTGCAGATCGGCCACATGCTCGCCGAGCTGGTTGGTGACCTTCGTGTCGTTGACGACGAATTCAAGCGCGCCGCCCTTCTTGTCGTAGATGTCGCTGACCTTCGACTCGAAGCGCAGCGTGTCGCCGACGCACACCGGCGCGTGGTAGTCGAAGCGCTGCTCGCCGTGCAGCACCTTGCCGAGGTCGATGTTCAGCGTCTCGATCAGCTTCATCGTCTCGCCGGAGTCTCCCGGGGCGCCGAAGATGAAGGTCGGCGGTGCGACGATGCCGCGGTAGCCCGCGGCCCTGGCCGCGGCCTCGTCGGTGTGGATCGGGTCGGTGAGGCCTATCACCTTGGCGAAGAAGGCCATGCGCCCCTTCTCCACGTCCCACAGGATGGGGGGCGGCGCGTAGCCGATGTGTTTCTTGTCGATCATGGGCTTGGGTCCTCGGCGTTGCGCTTCAGGCGGCCTTGTAGAGGGTCACGACACAGGCGCCACCGAGTCCCAGGTTGTGCTGCAGCGCCACCCGCGCGCCCTTCACCTGGCGCTGGTCGGCGGTGCCGCGCAGCTGGTGCGTCAGCTCGTAGCATTGCGCCAGGCCGGTGGCGCCGAGCGGATGGCCCTTGGACAGCAGCCCGCCCGACGGGTTGGTGACGACCTTGCCGCCGTAGGTGTTGTCGCCGTCGCGCACGAACTTCTCGGCGCCGCCTTCCGGGCACAGGCCCAGGCCCTCGTAGGTGATCAGCTCGTTCTGCGCGAAGCAGTCGTGCAGTTCGACCACGTCGATGTCGCCAGGGCCGATACCGGCCGCTTCATAGACCTGGCGGCCCGCATCGCGCGCCATGTCGTAGCCGACGACGCGCATCATGTCCTTCGAATCGAAGGTGCTGCGGAAGTCGGTGGTCATGGCCTGGGCCGCGATGCTGACCTGGGTGTTCAGGCCGTGCTTCTTCGCGAAGGCTTCCGAGCAGATGACTGCCGCGGCGGCGCCGCAGGTGGGCGGGCAGGCCATCAGGCGCGTCATCACACCCTCCCAGAGCATCGGCGAGGCCATCACGTCCTCGGTGCTGACTTCCTTGCGGAACAGCGCGAGCGGGTTGTTGACGGCATGGCGGCTGGCCTTGGCGCGGATGCTGGCGAAGGTTTCCAGCTTGGTGCCGTACTTGTCCATGTGGGCCTTGCCGGCGCCGCCGAAGTAGCGCAGCGCGAGCGGAATCTCGGGGTGGCCGACGAGTTCGTCGGTGATCTGGTCGAAGTCGTCGAACGGCGTCGGCCGATCGGCAAAGGCGGCCTTGATTGCGCCCGGCTGCATCTGCTCGAAGCCCAGCGCCAGCACACAGTCGACCGCGCCCGACTGCACCGCCTGGCGCGCCAGGAACAGCGCCGACGAACCGGTGGAGCAGTTGTTGTTGACGTTGAGCACCGGGATGCCGGTCATGCCCACCGGGTACAGCGCGCGCTGGCCGCAGGTGGAGTCGCCGTAGACGTAGCCGACGTAGGCCTGCTGGATCGCCTTGTAGTCGACCCCCGCGTCCTGCAGGGCCAGCCGCGTGGCCTTCTCGCCCATCACGTGATAGGGCTCGCTCGCGCCCGGCTTGGCGAACGGGATCATGCCGACGCCGGCGACGATGACTGTGTGGTTCATGGGGACTCCAGTGGAAGCGGTTCGGACAGTGAAACGGGGTTGACTGAATCGGTGGCCGGGCGGGCTGCCGCGGCCAACGGGCTCAGGACGGCGGCGCGAGCCACAGACGCTCGATCTCGTGGCGCTGGATCTTGCCGGTGCTGCTGCGCGGAAAAGCCGCCAGCTCCACGACGCGGAATTCCTTGGGAATCTTGTAGCCGGCCAGTTGCTCGCGACAACGGGTCCTGAGCGCCTCGGTGTCGGCATCGGCACCCGGCTTGAAGGCGACGAAGGCCACCGGCACCTCGCCCCAGCGTTCATCGCGCCGGCGCACCACGGCGGCGTCGGCCACCGCGGCCTCGGCCAGCAGCACACGTTCGATCTCGGCCGGGTAGATGTTCTCGCCGCCCGACTTGATGAGGTACTTGACGCGGTCGACGAAGTCCAGCGTGCCGTCGGGCCGGCGCACGAACAGGTCGCCCATGTGGAACCAGCCGCCGCGGAAGTCGTGCGCGTTGGCCTCGGGCGCATTCCAGTAGCCGGAGAAGAGCGTCGGCCCGCGCACCGCTGCTTCGCCGGCGGTGCCCACCGGCACGTCGCGATCGTCGGCATCGACCAGGCGCACGCTGCAGAACGCCGACTCGCGCTTGGACAGGCTGGTGGGCACGACACCGGGTGTGAGCCGGCCGCCCGAAGCCGGCGCAAGCCCGGTCTCGGTGGCGCCGAAGCTGTTGATGTAGGGCGCGTTCAACAGGCCGGTGAGATCGGCGATCTGCTGCAGCGGCACCAGGTCGGCCATGGCCCCGACCACGTGTACGCCGCGCGGCCGGGTGGCGTTGCGGCGCAGGCCGTCGATCAGCACGTCGATCATGCCCGGCATGGCCACCAGCCAGCCGATGGACTCGGCGGCGATGGTCGCGCACAGGCGGTCGACGTCCAGCCCGTCCTGCACCACGACCTTGCCGCCGATCATCAGCGTGGCCAGGCTGAAGTCGGTGGCTGCCATGTGGAACAGCGGCGACCAGGCGACGTAGCTGTGTTCAGGCCCGATGCCGTATTGCGCCGCAAAGCACATCGCGCGTGCCACCATGGCGCGCTGGCTGATCACGGCGCCCTTCGGCAGGCCGGTGGTCCCGCTGGTGTAGAGGATGACCAGGCCTTGCTCGGGGTCGACGTCGATGCGCGGATCGTCTTCCAGCACGCCGGCCAGGAAGGCGTCGAACTGCGTTTCGATCAGGATGACCTGCGCCACGCCGTGCCCGATGCGCGCCAGCGGTGGTGCGTACCGTGCAGAGACGAAGACCATGATCGGCGAGACCAGGCGCAGGCAGTGCGTGAGCTCGGCATCGGCCAGGCGCCAGTTCAGGCAGGCCACGACGACACCGATCTTCGCCGCCGCGAGCTGCAACTGCAGGTACTCGCGGCAGTTCTCCGACAACACCGCAACCCGATCCCCGGCGCGCAGACCGCGCAAGAGCATGGCCTGCGCCAGACGGCTGGCCGCTCGATCGAGCTCGCCGTAGCTCAGCACCCCGCGCGCATCCTGCAGCGCCACGGCATGCGCTCGCGTGCCGGCCTGCTTGCGCAGCAGGTCCGCCACCGTCAGCGCATACGCGGCAGTTTGGGTGTTCGCCATTTCGGGCATCTGTGGGCTTCGGTCACGCGACCGCCGAATCCGGCCTGCCACGAATGACCGCATCCTACCTAACGCTTGACAGTTTCACAACACCCATTTAGCCTGCATCGCTGCTCTGTCCTGCAGCTCCACCTTCCACGCTGGCTGGAGGCCACCCGCCGCCGGCCGCAGCACATCAACCATGACCACCCCACGCTCCTCGCAATTTGCCCTGCATGCCGAAGACCAGGCCGTGCTCGAAGCTGCCGACAAGTTCGGACGCAAGGTGCTGGCGCCGCTGTCAGGCCGCATGGACAACGAGGAGTGGTGGCCGCCCGAGGCCTTCCCGCAGATCGGCGCGGCCGGCTTCATGGGCGCGACCGTGCCCGGCGAATACGGCGGCGCCGGCATGGACCTGTTCTCGTCCGGACTGGTGTGCCAGGCTTTCGCGCGCTGGAACCCGGCATTGGCCCTGTCGTGGGCAGCGCACGACAACCTGTGCGTCAACAACATCTTCCGCAACGCGAGCGAGGCCCAGCGGCGCCGTTACCTGCCCGGCCTGTGCAACGGCAGCCGGATCGGCGCCCTGGGCCTGACCGAGCCCGGCGCCGGCTCCGATGCCCTCGCCGGCATGCGCACCACGGCGCGCCGCCATGGCGACCACTACGTGCTCAACGGCACCAAGATCTACATCACCAACGGCCCGGTGGCCGACGTGCTGCTGGTCTACGCCAAGACCGCACCCGAGCGCGGCGCCAAGGGCATATCGGCGTTCATCGTCGAGAAGGGCTTCCCCGGTTTTCGCGTCGCGCAAAAGCTCATCAAGATGGGTTTTCGCGGCAGCCAGACGGGAGAACTGGTGTTCGAGGACTGCCGCGTGCCGGTCGCCAACCTGGTGGGGCCAGAGAACGACGGCGTGAAGATCGTGATGAGCGGCCTGGACCTCGAACGCGCACTGGTCGCCTCGCTGTGCGTGGGCATCGCCGAGCGCGCGCTCGAACTCAGCGTGGCCTACGCCGGCACGCGCCAGCAGTTCGGCAAGCCGATCGGCAGCTTCCAGATGGTGCAGGCGCTGCTGGCCGAGATGTACACCGACACCGAGGCCATGAAGTCGCTGGTCTGGCGCACGCTGGCCGATGTGAACGATCTCGAGATCGGCGGCGGCGGCCGAGGCCAGGCGCACAAGCTCACCGCCGCGTCAATCCTGTTCGCCGGCGAGGCCTGCAATCGCGTGCTGAACAAGGCCGTCCAGGTGCATGGCGGCAGCGGCTACATCTGGGAGTCCGAGATCAACCGGCTGTTCCGCTGCATCAAGATCCTCGAGATCGGCGCCGGCACATCGGAAGTGCGCAAGCTGATCATCGCCGAGGAATTGCTCAAGGGCTGAGGCCCTCGCCAAGCGCGGCTTGCGGAAGACCGCAGGCTTGAACCAATTTGGATGGAGAAAGATGCAAGCGACGACTGCCCTGCGGTTCGAGCGGCGAGGTGCCACGGCGTGGATCACGCTGGACCGGCCCGAGGCGATGAATGCCCTGTCGGAGACGATGTGCAGCGAACTGCTCGCCGCCATCGCGCAGGTCGAGCACGAGCCGGACATTCGCGTGCTGGTGCTCACCGGCGCCGGGCGCGCCTTCTGCGCCGGTGCCGATCTCAAGGGCGTGTTCGAGAACGCCGGCGCCGGGCCTGCGGCGGACGACCCGATGAGCGCCTTCCTCGACCTGATCGCCGGCATGATCGAGCGCCTGCGCGGGCTGCCGAAGCCGACCATCGCGGCGCTCAACGGCCTGACCATGGCCGGCGGGCTGGAGCTGGCGATGGCCTGCGACCTGATCGTCGCCGCCGACAGCGCGCGCATCGGCGACGCGCACGCCAACTTCGGCGTCTTCCCCGGCGCCGGCGGCACGGCGGTGCTGCCACGGCGCATCGGGCCCACGGCCGCGAAATACCTGCTGTTCGCCGGCGACACCCAGAGCGCGGCCGAGCTGCTGCCACTGGGCCTGGTCAACCGCGTCGTGCCCGACGCCGAGCTTGTGGCCGAGGTCGACAAGCTGGCGACCCGCATCGCCAGCAAGAGCCCGCTGGTGCTGCGCCGGATGAAGCAGGCCGTGACCGACGGCCTGGAGCAACCGCAGGCCGCGGCGCTGCGGCTGGAGCGCCTGGTGCTGGACGCACACCGCCACTCGCACGACATGCGCGAGGGCCTGGCGGCCTTTGTCGGCAAACGCAAGCCCGAGTTCAAGGGCTATTGAACTGCAGCCATCCACAGGAGCCCAAGCCATGAGCAGCCCCCAACCCGCGGTCTACGTCGCCGGCATCGGCATGACGCCGAGCGGCAAGTTCCTCGACCGCAGCATCAAGCAGCTGACGGCCGATGCGGTGAACGCCGCGCTCGCTGACGCCGGCCTGCAGGCCGCCGACATCCAAAGCGCGTTCTTCTCCAATGCCACCCAAGGCGCGCTGGAAGGCCAGACCATGGTGCGTGGCCAGATCGCGCTGCGCTCGATGGGCATCGAGTCGATTCCGGTCTACAACCTCGAGAACGCCTGCGCCAGCGCCAGTTCGGCCTTCAACCTGGCGGTGCAGTACGTGCGCTCCGGCGAGGGCGACATCGCGCTGGCAGTCGGCGCCGAGAAGATGTTCTGCGCCGACAAGGCCCGGATGTTCGGCGTCTTCGACGGCGCCTGGGATCTGCAGACGGTCGAGGCCAACCGGCGCGTGATGCTGGCGATGGGCGAAGGCGTCATTCCGCCCGAGGGCAGCACCTCCACGGCGCCGTACAGCCTGTTCATGGACATCTACGCCGCGTTCGGCCGCTTCCACATGCGCGAGTTCGGCAGCACGCAGCGCCAGTTCGCGGCCGTCGCGGCCAAGAACCACGGCCACTCGGTGCACAACCCGCTGGCCCAGTACCGCAACGCCTACACCATCGACGAAGTGCTGGCCGCGCCGCCCATCACCTACCCGTTGACGCTGCCGATGTGCGCGCCGATCAGCGATGGCGCAGCGGCAGCGCTGGTCTGTTCCGAACGCGCACTGGCCCGCCTGGCCGAGCGTCGGCGCGCCATCCGCGTGCTGGCTTCGGTGGTCGGCACCGGCAGCACGCGCCGTCCGCAGGACGTGGGCCAGCACATCACCGCCAAGGCATCCAAGATCGCATACGAACGCGCCGGCGTCGGCCCGCAGGACATCTCGCTGGCCGAGGTCCATGACGCCACCGCCATCGGTGAGATCGTGCAGAGCGAAAACCTGGGCTTCTGCGAGTTCGGCGCCGGCGGCGCGCTGGCCGAGAGTGGCGCCACCACCATCGGCGGCCGCATTCCCATCAACACCTCGGGCGGTCTGGAATCCAAGGGCCACCCCATCGGCGCCACCGGCCTGGGCCAGTTGCACGAACTGGTGACGCAGTTGCGCGGCGAGGCCGGCGCGCGCCAGGTCGCGCACGCCCGGCTGGCCATCGCCGAAAACGGCGGTGGCATCTTCGGCATCGAAGAGGCGGTGTGCGCCATCACCATCCTCGGCCGCTGACCCGCGCGCGCCGCCCCGCTGCAACAGAACCTGCACCCACCGCATGAACTTCCTGCCCACCGAAGAACAAGGCCTGGCCGTCGAAGGCTTCAACCGCTTTCTCGAAACCAAGCTGCGCCCCATCGTGCAGCGCTACCAGCCCGACAAGCTGATCGAGAAAGAGCGCATGCTGGAGATCTTCCAGCTGATGCTGCCCTACGGCATGGGTGGCAACGGCATCATCGCCGAGAAGCACGGCGGCATGGGCATGCCCTGGCTGACCTACGCGCTGATGTACGAACAGCTCGCGCGCGTCTCGGGCGACGTCGCGATCTCGCTGCTGATCCAGCAGCTCGGCGCCTACTCGCTCGAGGTCTGCACCAACGAGGCGATGCGCGACAAGTACCTGCCGCGCATGCTGCGCGCCGAGATCATCGCCTGCAGCGGTATCAGCGAACCGGGGGTCGGCTCCAACGTGGCCGAGGTGACCTGCCGCGCGAAGAAGGACGGTGACCATTTTGTCGTCACCGGCGAGAAAACCTGGATCTCCAACGGCCACTATTCCGACTTCTGCATGGTCATCGTGCGCACCTCGGACGAAGGCGCCAAGGGCCTGTCGATGATCCTCGTCGACCGCGCCGAGCACGGCTACGAGAGCCGCAACATCGACAAGCTGGGACTGAACAGCACCTCCACCGCGCAGCTGTTCTTCGACCAGGTGCGCGTGCCCGCCGCCAACATGCTGATCGCGCCCGGCGCCGGGCTGAAGAACACGCTGGTGCTGTTCGAGAAGGCGCGCCCGATGGTCGGCCTCACGTCCGTGGGCATCGCGCAGGCCGCGCTCGACAAGGCGGTGGCCTACGCCAAGGAGCGCCGCCAGCACGGCAAGCCGATCGGTGCCCACCAGCTCATCCAGGGCATGCTGGCCGAGGCCGCGATCGAACTCGACGCGGCCAAGCTGCTGGTCTACCGCGCCTTCAACCTGATCGACCACGGCGTGCGCTGCGAGGTCGAGAGCGCGATGGCCAAGTGCTACGCCACCGAGATCGCCGTCGACGTGGCCTCCAAGGCGGTGCAGATCCACGGCGGCAACGGCATCACCAAGGACTTCGGCGTCGAGTTGCTGTTCCGCAATGCCCGCATGATGACCATCCCGGACGGCACGACCGAGATCCAGAAGCTCATCATCGGCCGCGCCCTCACCGGGCTCAACGCCTTTTCATGACCTTGACTCCGACCATGGCCACGTCCACGACGAGCAGCGCAGCCAGCGCCGCGCCCGTTCTCCGCGCCGAGGGCATAACGCTGCGCTTCGGTGGTGTCACCGCACTGTCCGAGGTCAGCATCGAGGTGCGGCCCGACGAGATGCTGGCGATCATCGGGCCCAACGGCGCCGGCAAGAGCTCGCTGCTCAACGTGCTGAGCGGCTTCTACCGCCCGCAGCAGGGCCGCGTGCAGTACCAAGGCCGCGACCTGCTGGGCCGGGCCGTACACGCCATCGCCCGCGACGGCGTGGTGCGCACCTTCCAGGGCACGCACCTGTTCTCCAACATGAGCGTGCTCGACAACATCCTCATCGGGCGCTTCAGCCACATGCGTTCCAGCCTCGCCCAAGCCTTCTTCTACTTCCCCTGGGCCCAGCGCGAGGAAGCCCGCCACCGCGAGGTGGCCGAGAACATCGTCGAATTCCTGGAGATCGAGAACATCCGCCACCAGCCGGTGGGCTCGCTCGGCTACGGGCTGCGCAAGCGCGTCGACCTCGGCCGGGCGCTGGCCATGGAACCCAAGGTGCTGCTAATGGACGAACCCATGGCCGGCATGAACACCGAGGAGAAGGAAGACCTGGCGCGCTTCATCATCGACGTGCGCGAGGCCAGGCGCATCCCCGTGGTGCTGGTCGAGCACGACATGGGCGTGGTGATGGACCTGGCCGACCGCGTGGCCGTGCTCGACTTCGGGCGCAAGATCGCCGACGCCACGCCGGCCCAGGTGCAGGCCGACCCGGCCGTGATTCAGGCTTACCTGGGTGCGGCAGCATGAGCGGCGGCACGACGGCCCTGACCAAGCAGGCTGCGCCAACCGCGCCCGCGGCCACGACGCGAGCGAGCACCGCTGCCGCCAGCGGCGTCGCGCTGCGCACCCTGCCGCAGACGCTGCTGGCGCACGCCCGCACGCAGCCCGGGCGGCTGGCGCAGCGCGTCAAGCGCAAGGGCATCTGGCGCGAGTACGGCTTCGCCCATGTGCTAGAGCAGGTGCGCAGCCTTGCGCTGGGCGCCGCCGCGCTGGGCCTGGCCCGCGGCGACACCGCGGTCGTGATCGGCGAAAACGAGCCCGAGCACTACTGGGCCGTCTTCGCGGCCCAGTCGCTGGGCGCCAAGACGGTGTCGGTCTATCCCGACGCCACAGCCGAGGAACTGCACTACCTGTGCGCGGACTCGGGCGCCAAGATCATCTTCGCCCAGGACCAGGAACAGGTCGACAAGGCGCTGGCGGTGGCGCCCCGGCTGCCGGACATCTTCGGCATCGGCTACTGGGACGACTCGGGCATGTGGTCGTACCGCAACGACCTGCTGCACGCCTTCGACGCCCTGCTGGCGGCGGGGCGCGAGGAACACCGCCGCCACCCGCAGCGCTTCGAGCGCGAGGTCGAGGCCGGCGGCCTGGACGACCTGGCGCTGCTGACCTACACCTCGGGCACGACCAGCAAGCCCAAGGGCGTGATGATCAGCCACCGCTGGCTGATCGACAACGCCGCCCGCATGCGCAGCGCGCTGCCCATCGAGCCCGGCATGGAGTACCTGTCGTACACGCCGCTGGCCTGGATCACCGAGCAGCTGCTGGGCGTGACGCTGGGGCTGACGCTGCCGCTGGTGGTCAACTTCCCCGAGGGGCCCGACCAGGTGCTGCCCAACCTGCGCGAGCTGGCGCCGCACATGGTGCTGTTCGGCCCGCGCCAGTGGGAAAGCATCGCCGCCACCATCGAGGCCCGCATGCTGCACGCCGGTGGGCTGGCACGCGGCCTCTACCGCTGGGGCGTGCGCATCGGCCACCAGGTGCATGTGGCCAGGCTCGAGGGCCGGCCGGCGCCGGTGCTGTCGCGGCTGCTGCTGCCGCTGGCCGAGCTGCTGACGCTGCATGCCGTGCGCGACCAGTTCGGCTTCCTGCGCTCGAAAATCGCCGTCTCCGGCGGCACGGCGATGGCGCCCGACGTGTTCCGCCTCTTCCACGCGCTGGGTGTGCCGCTGCGCAACCTCTACGGCTGCTCGGAATTCGGGCTCATCGCCGGCCATCGCGGCGAGCGCTACGACCTCGAAACCGTGGGCCCGCTGCTCGACGTGGACCCCGCCTTCGGCGCACCGCTGGAAGCCCGCATCGAGGCCGGCGGCGAACTGCTGCTGCGCGGCGGCACCGGCTTCCTGGGCTACTGGAACAAGCCCGACAAGACGGCCGCGCTCGACCGCGACGGCTGGTTCGCCAGCGGCGACGCGGTGCGCCGCACCGAGCGCGGCGAGATCGTGTTCCTCGACCGCGTCGAGCACCTGGTCAAGCTGGCCAGCGGCCACCCCTACCCGCCGCAGTTCATCGAGACGCGGCTGCGCTTCTCGCCTTTCATCAAGGACGTGATGGTGCTCGGCGACGCCACCCGGCCCTGGGTGGGCGCACTGATCAACATCGACATGGGTGTGGCCGCACGCTGGGCCGAGGAGCGCCGCATCGCGTTCTCCACCTTCACCGACCTGTCGCAACGGCCGGAGATCCGCGCCGTGGTGCGCGACGAGATCGCGCGCATCAACACCCTGCTGCCCGAGGGCTCGCGCGTCGTGCGCTTCGCCAACTTCCCGAAGGAACTGGACGCCGACGAGGGCGAACTCACCCGCACCCGCAAGCTGCGCCGCGAGTTCCTGGAGCAGCGCTACCAGGCGCTGATCGAGGGCCTGTACGCGGGTGCGCACGACATCGATTGCAAGATCGCCATCACTTACCAGGACGGTCGCCAGGGCGAGCTGCGCGCCACCGTGACCGCCACCGACATCAGCAAGGCCGGCCCGCGATGATCATCGAGTTCTTCAACTACGCGCTCAACGGCGCCCTGCTCGGCCTGCTGTACTCGCTGGTGGCGATGGGCTTCGTCGTCATCTACCGCGCCAGCAAGGTCTTCAACATGGCGGTCGGCGAGATGCTGGTCGTCGGTGCCTTCCTGGTCTGGTGGGCGGTGCAGTCGCGCGGCATGCACCCGGCCGTGGGCATCGGCGTGGCGCTGGCGATCTCGGTGCTCATCGGCCTGGCCATCGAACGCCTGCTGTTCCGCCGCCTGATCGGCGAGTCGGTGTTCTCGATGATCATGGTCACCATCGGCCTGCTGATCCTGATGCGCGGCCTGGTGCTGCTGATCTGGGGCCCGCAGGAACGCCAGTTCCCGGCCATCATTCCGCTCGCGCCGCTGATCTTCGGCGATCTGATCGTGCCGCGCTCGCTGGCTGCCGGCGGCATCATCGCCGTGGTCTGCGCCGCCGGTCTGCACTGGTTCTTCAATCGCAGCCGTGCCGGCCTGGCCATGTCGGCGGTGGCCGAGGACCACCAGATCGCGCTGGCCATGGGCATCAGCGTGCGCCGTTCGATCGCCTTCGCCTGGGCCCTGGGCGGCGTGCTCTCGGTCATCACCTCGATGGTCTACCTGAGTGGCAAGTCGCTGACCTTCCTGTCGTCCGAGATCGGCTTCGCGGCACTGCCCGTGGCGCTGCTGGCCGGGCTGGAATCTATCGGCGGGCTGCTGCTGGCCGGCATCATCGTCGGCGTCGTGCAGGGCCTGACCGCCGCCTACATCGACCCGCTGATCGGCGGCAACGCCGCGGCGGTGGTGCCCTACGTCTTCATGCTGGTCGTGCTCATCGTCCGGCCCACCGGCATGTTCGGCTGGAAACGCATCGAAAGAGTCTGAACCCCATGGACCCCTCCGGCATCTTCTCCACCAGCTACGCGCGCGACAGCGCGCTCGTGCGCACCCGTGCCCAGTGGCTGGCCCTGGCGCTGTTCGCCGCCGCGCTGCTGCTCTACCCCTGGCTGGCCTCGCCGCGGCTGGTGGCGGTGGCCAACCTGATGCTGGTCACGGCCATCGTCGTGGTCGGGCTGCAGATCACCACCGGCTACGCCGGGCAGATCAACCTCGGCCAGGCCGCCTTCATGGGCGTGGGCGCCTACGGCGCCAGCGTCGTCGAAGTCAAGTTCGGGCTGCCGTTCTGGGTCGCGGTGCCGGTGGGCGGGATGCTGGCGGCGCTGGCCGGCTGGGCCTTCGGCCTGACGGCCGCGCGCATCAAGGGCTTCTACCTCGCGCTGACCACCATCGCAGCGCAGTTCCTGTTCGTCTTCGTGGTGCTGAACCTGCCCTCGTCGTGGCTCGGCGGCGTCAACGGCTTCAGCCTGGAACCGGCACGGCTGGGCCCGCTGGTGTTCGACAGCGACCGCGCGCTGTACCACCTGTTCCTGTTCAGTACCGCGGTGATGGTGTTCGGCGCCTTCGGCATCCTGCGCAGTCGGCACGGCCGCGCCTTCGTGGCGGTGCGGGACGACGACGTGGCCGCCGGCATGATGGGCATCGACGTTCCCGGCACCAAAGCCCGCGCCTTCGTGCTCGGTGCCTTCTACGCCGGCATCGGCGGCGCGCTGTGGGCCTATCAGATCCGCTTCGTCTCGGTCGACCAGTTCACGCTCTTCAACTCGATCTGGTTCATCGCCATGATGATCGTCGGCGGGCTGGGCTCCATCGTCGGCGCGCTGATCGGCACGGTGCTGATCCGCATCGTGCAGGAGGGCATCACCACTCTGGGCCCCGATCTCATCGAGTTCATCCCCACCCTGAGCAGCGACATCGTGTTCGCCAGCATGAACGTGTTCCTGGGCCTGGTCATCACCGGTTTCCTGCTGCTCGAGCCCAAGGGCCTGATGCACCGCTGGAACATCTTCAAGGCGACCTATCGACTCTGGCCCTTCCCGCACTGAAGCCACCCCTGCCGACCCACCCGTCCCGACCCACACCCCCGAGGAGACAACCCCATGCAACGACGCCCCTTCCTGACCTGCGCCACCGCCGCCGCCTGCGGCTTGCTGCTGAGCACCGCCGCGCACGCCCAGACCACGATCAACGTGGCCGCGCTGGCCGATTTCGCCGGCCCCTATGCCAACGTGATGAACGACATGCAGGGCGGCCGGCTTGCGGTACTCGACTGGTGGAACAAGGAGGTCGGCGAGAAGCTCAAGGTGCGCATCGTCGTCAAGACCTACGACACGCGCTACGACGTGGCGCAGACGGCCAGCCTGTGGCCCGGCATCAAGGCCGAGCTCAAGCCAGCCCTGCTGCTGGGCCTGGGCGGCCCGGACGCGGCGGCCTTGCAGCAGCGGCTGCCGGAAGACAAGGTGCCGATGCTGTTCGGCACCGCGGCCTACGGCTTCGGCTGGAAGCCCGGCCAGTGGGCGCTGAACATCCGCCCGACCTACGCGCACGAGGCGGCCGGCTTCGTGGAGTGGTTCCGCGCCACCAAGCTGGACGGCAAGCGCCCGGTGAAGGTGGCGATCATCACCTCCGAAGCCACACCGGCCTACGCCGACATGGCCAAGGGCCTGCAGAGCTATGCTAAGGCGCACCCGGACAAGGCCACCTTCGTCGAGGCCATCTGGACCGAGGTGCAGCCGGCCGACCTGACGTTGCAGGTGCGCCGCCTGTCCAACGCCGGCACCGACGTGATCGTCATCCAGACCAACACCGCGCAGGCCGTGGCCACCAAGCGCGCGCTGCAGGCGCTGGGCAAGAACATCCCGATCATGCTGTCGCTGCACAACGGCGTGGCCGGGTCCTCGCGCGCGCTGGGCGACGCCAATGGCTTTGCCGGTGACTACGAGGTGGGCGCCATCGCCGACGCGAGCGAGGACGACACCACGGCCCGCAAGTTCTACCGCGTGCTGCAGGACAAGCACGGTCTGAAGTCGGGTTGGAACGCCATGACCATGATCGGCCTCGGCCAGACCATCGTGGCGGTGCGCGCCATCGAGGCCGCGGTCAAGGCCAAGGGCGCCGACAAGGTGACCGGCGAGGCCGTGCACGCCGCGCTGCTGGCCACCCCGTTCACGTCCGCCGAGCTGATGGGGCTGCTGCCGGGCGTGGACTTCAGCGTCGACTCGCCCTTCCCCACCGGCAGCGCCAAGGTCAACGTGGCGACGATGAAGGACGGCAAGGTGGTGCGGGCCGCCGGCGACGTGGCCGTGCCCACGGTGCCGAAGTGGTGACGGACGGCAGCGAATCGGCCGCAGTGGAGGCGCGGCGCCAGGCCGCGACACAGGCGCAGGCGTCGGCGCAGGTGCAGCCTGCCGCCACTGCGGCAGGCTCACTGCTGGCCTTGAGCAACGTCGAGGTGCTCTACGCCGAGGTCATCCTGGCGCTCAAGGGCGTGTCGATGCAGGTTCCGCAGCGCGGCTGCGTCGCCCTTCTGGGGGCCAATGGCGCGGGCAAGAGCACCACGCTGAAGGCCATCTCGGGCGTGATCGACTCCGAGGACGGGCGCGTCTCGGGCGGCAGCATCACGTTCGAAGGCCAGCCGATCCACGGCCGGGACTCGGCCGCCGTGGTGCGCGCCGGCCTGGTGCACGTGATGGAAGGCCGGCGCGTGCTGCCGCACATGACGGTGGAGCAGAACCTCATCATCGGCGGCCACATGTTCAAGTCCGCCGCCGCGATGCGCCAGGCGCTGGCCGCGGTGTACCAGGCCATCCCTCGCCTGGCCGACCTGCGCAAGCGCGTCGCCGGCTACCTCTCGGGCGGGGAGCAGCAGATGCTGGTGATCGGCCGCGCCATCATGGCCGAGCCCAGGCTGATGCTGATCGACGAGCCGTCGCTGGGGCTGGCGCCGCGCATGGTCGAGGAGGTGTTCGCCGTCCTGCACCGGCTGCGCGAGCAGGGCCTGGCGCTGCTGATCGTCGAGCAGAACACGCGCGTGGCGCTGGAGATCGCCGACTATGGCTACGTGATGGAGAGCGGGCGCATCGTTCTCGAGGGCGCTGCCGAGGAGTTGCGCGCCAACGAGGACGTGCGCGAGTTCTACCTCGGCCTGGACCGC
Organism: Rubrivivax sp.; assembly: GCA_030653505.1. Taxonomy (GTDB): domain Bacteria; phylum Pseudomonadota; class Gammaproteobacteria; order Burkholderiales; family Burkholderiaceae_C; genus Rubrivivax. The sequence continues at coordinate 58,320 of JAURZK010000038.1, read as the reverse complement.
GAAGGCGGGCGCAAGAGCTTCCGCGACGTCAAGCATTACCGCCGGCGCAAGCGCTGGCTGGGCTGAACACCGAACACAAGGAGTTGGAGAGCATGAGCGGTCCCCTGAAGGGTTTGAAAGTCATCGAGTTCGGCGGCATCGGCCCCGGCCCCTTCTGCGCCATGATGCTGGCCGACATGGGGGCCGACGTGGTCCGCCTCGACCGCAAGGCCGACAAGGGCAAGGACCGCGGCGACCCGGCCTTCCTGGCCAGCGGCCGGCGCAGCGTGCTGCACCGTGGCCGGCGTTCGGTGGCGGTCGATCTGAAGTCGCCGCCCGATCGCGACAAGGTGCTGGCCATGCTCGACGGCGCCGACGCGCTGATCGAAGGCTACCGCCCCGGCGTGATGGAGCGCCTGGGCCTGGGCCCCGACGTGCTGTTGGCGCGCAACCCGCGCCTGGTCTACGGCCGCATGACTGGCTGGGGCCAGGACGGCCCGCTGGCGCAGGCCGCGGGGCACGACATCAACTACATCGCGTTGTCGGGCGCGCTGGCCACCATCGGCCGCAAGGCCGGCGGGCCGATCGCGCCGGCGGCCATGGTCGGCGACCTCGGCGGCGGCGGCATGATGCTGGCCTTCGGCATCATGTGTGCCGTGTTCGAGGCGAGAAACTCGGGCCGCGGACAGGTCGTCGACGCGGCGGTGCTCGACGGCGCGGCGCTGCTCACTTCGATCGTCTGCGAGTTGCGCGCCGTCGGCCACTGGAAGGATGAACGCGAGTCCAACCTGCTGGACGGCGGCTCGCATTTCTACGACACCTACGAGTGCGCAGACGGGCAGTGGATTTCCCTGGGCGCGCTGGAGCCGCAGTTCTACGCGCTGCTGCTGCAGAAGCTCGCTATCACCGACCCCGAGTTCCAGCGCCAACGCGACCCGGCCGCGTGGCCGTCGCTGAAGGCCAAGCTGGCCGCCATCTTCCGCAGCCAGCCCAGCGCCCACTGGTGCGCGCTGCTGGAGAACACCGACGTCTGCTTCGGCCCGGTGCTGAGCACCGGCGAGGCCTCGCGCCACCCGCACAACCAGGCGCGCGCCACCTTCTTCGAAAGCCAGGGCGTGGTGCAGCCGTCGCCTGCGCCGCGCTTCAGCCGCACCCCGACCAAGCAACCCGAACCCGCGCCCTACATCGGCGAGCACGACGACGAACTGCTCTGACCTGGAAGACCCATGCAACTCGGACTGAAGGACAAGGTCGCCATCGTCACCGGATCGGGCCGCGGCATCGGTGCCGAGACGGCCCGCGCGCTGGCCGAGGAAGGCGCGCGCATCGTCGTCACCGACATCGACGCGCAGGTGGCAGCGGACCACTGCGCCGCATTGCAGCGCGACGGCTTCCAGGCCATTGCCATCGCCGCCGACGTGACCCAGGCCGCCGACGTCGAGCGCCTGGTGCAGTCGGCCCGCGACGCCTTCGGCAGCGTGCACGTGCTGGTCAACAACGCCGGCTTCGCGCGCGACGCCCGCATCAGCAAGCTGAGCGAAGCCGACTGGGACGCCGTCGTCGACACCGTGCTCAAGGGCGCCTTCCTGTGTACCAAGGCGGTGGCCCCGGTGATGGCCGCACAGCACTGGGGCCGCGTCGTCAACATTTCGTCGCGCGCCCACCTGGGCAACCCGGGCCAGGCCAACTACTCGGCCGCGAAGGCCGGCCTCCTCGGCTTCAGCGCCGCGCTGGCGCTGGAGCTCGGCCGCGACGGCATCACCGTCAACACCATCGCCCCGGGCTTCATCGAGACCGACGGCGTGCGCAACCTGCCGCACTACCAGAAGATCAAGGACAACGCGATCGCCCGCACGCCGATCGGGCGCCTGGGCGTGCCGCGCGACATCGCCGGCGCGGTGGCCTTCCTGGCCAGCGAGGCGGCCGGCTACATCACGGGCGCCACCTTGCACGTGACCGGCGGCCGATTCGCCACCTGAAGCGGCCTGATCCGGGAGTAGCGACATGGACTTCAGCTTCACCCCCGAACAGGACGCGATGCGCGAATCGGTGCGGCGCTTCATGCGCGAGCGCGTCGCGCCGCGCGTGGCCGAATGCGAAATGCAGCGCGAATTCGCCTGGGATCTGTTGCCACAGCTGCAGCCCTTCGGCTACCTGGGCGGCCTGCTGCCCGAAGAGGCCGGCGGCTTCGGTCTGAAATACGCCGACTGGGCGATCCTGATGGAAGAAGCCGGCTACTGCTGGCTGTCGCTGCGCGTGATGATGAACTCGCTCAACATCCTGGCGCAGCTGCTGCACCGGCAGGGCACCCCCGCGCAGCAACAGCGCTGGCTGAAGCCGCTGCTGGCCGGGCAGTTGAAGCACTGGATGGCCATCACCGAGCCCAACCACGGCTCCAACGTGGCGGGCATCGAAACTCGCGCCGAGGACAAGGGCGACCACTACCTCGTCAACGGCAACAAGCTGTGGATCACCAACGGCGTCCACGGCAACTTCGGCGTGCTGGTGGCGCGCACCTTCAGCGCGACCTGCGACGGCGGCATCAGCCTGTTCATCGTCGACCGCACGCAGACGCAATACGAGGCGCGGCGCGCCGACGTGATGTTCATCCGCGCCACCGGCACCTCGCAACTGAGCTTCATCGACGCCGTGGTGCCCAAGGCCAACCTGCTGGGCAAGGAAGGCGAAGGCCTGAAGGCGATCCTGACCGGGCTGAACTTCGGCCGCCTGAACGTGGCCATGGGCGCGGTCGGCGCGGCACGCTCCGCGCTCGACCTGTCGATCGAATATTCGAAGCAGCGCAGGCAGTTCGGCAAGCCGATCGCCGGCTTCCAGCTGGTGCAGAAGCTGATCGTCGACATGATGGTGCGCTGCGAAGCCGCGCGCGCGCTGGGCTACCGCGCTGCCTGGGCGCTCGACCAGGGCGGCAGCGCGCGCACCGAGTGCTCGATCGCCAAGCTCTACGCGGCCGAAGCCGCGCACGAGGTGGCCGGCATGGCGTTGCAGGTGCACGGCGGCTCGGGCTACAGCGAAGAGCTGCCGATCGAACGCATCTTCCGCGACACGCGCGGCGGCATGATCCCCGAGGGCACGACCGAGATCCAGACCCTCATCATCGGCCGCGAGGTGCTCGGCGTCTCGGCGTTCCACTGAACTGAAACGCTGACGACATGATGTATCGCCAAACTTGGGCATGACCCTGCTCCACGCGCTGCGGCTGAACGCGCGGCGCCACCCGCAGCGCGTCGCGATCCGCTTCCGCGACAGCGCGCTCAGCTACGCCGAACTGCTGGCCAGCACCGAACGCGCGATGCGCGCGCTGGCCGCGCTCGGCCTGGCGCCGGGCGAGAAGGTGCCGATGCTGTCGACCAACCACGCCGACATGCTGGTGGCCTACTTCGCGCTCACCGGCATCGGCGCGATCCCGGCACCGCTGAACTACCGTCTGGCCGACGACGACCTGCGCCACGGCATCGCGGCCGCGCACGCGCGCTTCGTGCTGCTGGGTTCGGGCTTCGCCGAACGCGCCCAGGCGCTGGGCGATCCGGCACGGCGCTGGATCTGGTTTGCCGATGCCGAAAGCCACGCGCCGGCCGACGCACTGTGCTGGCAGGCGCTGCAGGCCGCCGCCACCGGTGCGGTGCCGGAGGGCCGCGCCGGCAGCACCGTGATGCTGCACACCTCGGGCACGACCGGCCGGCCGAAAGGCGCGCTGCGTTCACGCTTCGGCTTCGAGGAACGCGCCATCGAACAAGGCTTCGGCATGGACGACCGCACGCTGTGCGTGCTGCCGATCTGCCTGGGCGCCGGCTGCGTCTACACCCTGCTGCCGCTGTACCTGGGTGCCGGCATCCGGCTGCACGAACACTTCGACGCCGGGGCGGTGATCGACGCGATCGAACAAGAACTCATCGACTCGACGATGTTGCTGCCGGCGATGCTGCAGGCCATGGTCGAACACCCGCGCTGGGCCAGCGCCGACCTGGCCAGCCTGCGCGTCATCCAGTCCGGCGCCGGGGCGCTGTCGGGCGCGCTCAAGCGTGCGCTGCTCGAGCGTTTCGGCGACGGCGTCCTCAACATCTACGCCGCCTCCAGCGAGGTCGGCCCCTACGCCAACCTGAAGGGTGCCGAGGTCCGCAACCACCTGGACAGCAACTGCGTCGGCCGGCCCTTCTTCGGCGTCGAGCTGAAGCTGCTCGGCGACGACGGCGACGAGGTGGCGCCCGGCGAGGTGGGCGAGATCTGCTGCCGCAGCGAGTCGCAGTACGACGAGTACTTCGAAGACCCCGAACTGACTGCCAGCACACGGCGCGGCGACTTCCTGACCGTCGGCGACCTCGGGCGGCTGGATGCCAACGGCTTGCTGCACTTCGTCGGCCGCAAGCGCGACATCATCAAGAGCGGCGGCATCAACATCTACGCCTCCGAGATCGAAGAGGCGCTGCAGCAGCACCCGGGCGTCGCCGAGGCGCATTGCGTGGGCCTGCCCGACGACCGCTGGACCGAGCTGATCTGCGCCGTCATCGTGCCGCGTGCCGGCCAGCAGCCGACGGCCGACGACATCACCGCGTTCGCCGCCGCGCACCTGGCCGCCTACAAGAAGCCCCGGCGCGTGGTCTTCATGACCGAGGTGCCCAAGAACCTGACCGGCCGCGTGCTCAAGACCCAGCTCGTCGAGCAGGTGCTGGCCTTGCCCACCCCCGACACGAAAGAGACCGCATGAACCTGTCCACCCTGCGCGCCGAGCCCTGCTACTTCGAAGACCTGGGCATCGGCGACAGCTTCGACAGCCCGACCCGCACCGTCACCGAAGCCGACGTCGTCAACTTCGCCGGCCTGTCGGCCGACTACAACCGCCTGCACGTCGACGCCGAGTTCGCCAAGGGCACGCCCTACGGCCAGCGCATCGCGCACGGCCTGCTGGTGCTGGCGGTGATGTCGGGGCTGGTGACGCGCATGCAGCTCAACCAGCACCTCGAGCCCAGCCTGATGGGCCTGCTCGACATCCAGTGCCGCTTCCCCAGGCCCACCTTCATCGGCGACACGTTGCGCGTGCGGGTCGAGGTGGCCGAGAAGAACGAAACCTCCAAGCCCGACCGCGGCGTCGTGGCCTTCAGGCGCCAGGTCATCAACCAGCGCGGCGAGGTCGTCGTCGAAGGCGTCTGGAAGCTGCTGGTGAAGCGCCGCCCGGCCTGAGAACCTGAAACGAGAAGCAGCATGACCATCAAGACCCCCATCGGCTACACCACGCGCGACGAGATCTTCGTGCGCGACCGCAACATCGCCACCGAGATCCTCGGCCAGCTCGACTTCATCGACATGATCTTCCTGGCCGCGACCGGCGAGACGCCCAGCGCGCCGATGAAGCGCATGACCAACGCACTGATGGTGGCCGTCACCGACCACGGCCTGACGCCCAGCGCCATCGCCGCACGGCTGACGATCCTCGGCGCGCCCGAGTCGATCCAGGGCGCGGTGGCGGCCGGCCTCCTGGGCGCGGGCAACCACTTCCTGGGCACCATGCAGCTCAGCGCCCAGATGCTGAAGGACGCCGTGGCCGGCCTGGCGCCCGACGCCGACGGCGCCGCGTTCGACGCCTGCGCGGCGGCCTTGGTGCGCGAGTACCGCGCCGGCAGGCGCATCGTGCCCGGAATCGGCCACCCCATCCACATCAAGGGCGACCCGCGCGTGCCGGCGCTGCGCCGCGTGGCCGGCGAATGCGGCTTCGAAGGCCGGCACTGGCAACTGGCCACGGCCATCGAGCGTGCCGCGCAGGCCGGGTACGGCAAGCTGTTGCCGCTGAACGCCGCCGGCGCCGTGGGCGCCTGCGTCGCCGACATGGGGCTGGATCCGCTGTGGGCGCGCGGCTTCGCGCTGATCGGCCGCTCGGCCGGGCTGGTGGCGCACCTGCTCGACGAGAAGCGCGCACCGCTGGGCCAGAAGCTGTGGGACCTGGTGCTGGCACAGGACGACAGCGCCGAGCTCGCCGGCCACGACAACCCGATCCCGCAGCGCGCAAGGTGGACACAGGCGCACAAGTCATGAATCCGGCGCGTCGACAGAGTGCTCCGCAGGCCGACCCGCGGGCGGCTCCCATCCCTTCCTGATTCGTCTCTCCCGAACCGCATGGACTTCGAACTCGCCGACTGGCAGCGCGCCGCGAGCGACGCCTTCGCCGACTACCTGGTGCGCGAAGTTGCGCCCATCGTCGGCGCCCACGAACGCGAACGCCGCCTGCCGCCGCGCGAGCTGGTGCGCGCGATGAGCGGCTACGGCCTGCTCGGCGGCCTGCTGCCCGAGGCACTCGGCGGCCAGGGGCTGGACCACGTCACCTACGGCACCCTGCTGGCTCAGCTGGCCGGCACCTGGGCCTCGCTGCGCAGCATGATCAGCACCTCGAACCTGGTGCTGTCCATCATCGCCGAGCGCGGCAGCGCCGAGCAGCGCGAGCGCTTCCTGCCGGGGTTGATTCGCGGCGACACGCTGGCCTTCTTCGGCCTGACCGAACCCAACGTCGGCTCCGACGCCAGCGGCGTCGAGACCCGCGCCGAGCGCGACCCCGCCAGCGGCGGCTGGCGCCTGCGCGGGCGCAAGCTGTACATCTCCAACGGCGTGCACGCCGATCTGGGCGTGGTCTTCGCACGCACCGGCACCGGCAACGACCGCGCCGTCTCGGCCTTCATCGTCGAACGCGGCATGGCCGGCTTCTCGGCGCGCGAGGTGCACGCGATGGGCATGCACTGCTGCCCGCTGGGCGAGCTGCTGTTCGACGACGTGCTGCTGCCGGCCGGCAACCTGATCGGCGCCGAAGGCAAGGCCTTCGCCATCGCCAAGCACTACCTCAACCTCGGCCGCTGCTTCGTGGCCTATGTCTGCGCCGGCGTGGCCGAGGCCGCATACCGGGAAACCTGCCGCTACGCCGGTCAGCGCCAGCAGTTCGGCCGGCCCATCGGCCAGTTCCAGCTGGTGCAGCAGATGGTGGCCGACATGATGACGCGGGTGGAAAGCTCGCGCCTGCTGGCCGCGCGCGCTGCCGATGCGCTGGACCGCAAGGCGGCCGACGCGCAGCGCTGGTGCTCGATGGCCAAGCGCCACAACAGCGACGCCGTGTTGCGCGTGTGCGAGGATGCGATGCAGGTGTTGGGCGGTGCCGGCTACACCAGCGACTTTCCGCTCGAACGCCACTACCGCGACGTGCGCCACCTCGCCATCGCCGAGGGCAGCAACCAGATCCAGGCGCTGCTGCTGGCGCAGGGCGAGCTGGGACTGTCGGCGCTGCGCGGATAGGGGCCCGTCAACGCCATGCAAGGAGATCCAACCCCATGACCACCAAAACCGCCCTCACCCGGCTGCCGGGCACGCCCGAGCCCATGCACCGCTGGCCTGGCCACGGTGGCGTGCACATCACCGGCGATGCCTGGGGGCCCGTCGACGGACCGCTGGTGCTGCTGCAGCATGGCGGCGGCCAGACCCGCCACGCCTGGAAGGGCACCGGCGAAACGCTGGGCGCGGCCGGCTACCGCGCCGTGGCCTTCGATGCCCGCGGCCATGGCGACAGCGACTGGTCGCCCGATGGCGCCTACGGGCAGGACGTGATGGTGCGCGACCTGCAGTGCGTGATCGCCGCGCTGGGCCAGCGCCGGCCGGTGCTGGTGGGTGCGTCGATGGGCGGCGGCACCAGCCTGGTGGCGGTGGGCGAGTCGCATGTCGACGCCACTGCGCTGGTGCTGGTGGACATCGCGCCGCGCATCGAACTCTCAGGCGTCGACCACATCCAGGCCTTCATGCGCCTCAAGCCCGAGGGCTTCGCCTCGCTGGAAGAGGTGGCGCAGGCGATCGGCACCTACCAGCCCCACCGCAGGCGCCCGCCCAAGCTCGACGGCCTGGGCAAGAACGTGCGCCTGGGCACCGACGGCCGCTACCACTGGCACTGGGACCCGCGCTACCGCGCCGCGCCGTTCAATCTGGAGCAGCGCACCCGGCGCCTGGAGGCCTGCTCGGTGAACCTGCGCCTGCCCACGCTGCTGGTGCGCGGCGGCCTGTCGGACGTGCTGAGCGAAGCCGGCGCGCAGGAGTTCCTGGCGCTGTGCCCGACGGCGGAATACGTCAACGTCACCGGCGCCGGGCACATGGTGGCCGGCGACCGCAACGACATCTTCGCCAACGCCGTGATCGACTTTCTGGCCCGCGTCGTGCCGGTCGGTGGTGCGCCGGTGCATCCGTCGCATGCGGTGCGGCCGCTTGAAGGCGACACGGGTGTCGACACGGTGGATGTGCCATGACGAACGCAGCGCGCAAGCTGCGTTCGCGGTAGCCGCAGCTTGGACGCCGTCATCGCCCTGGCCGAGCGCATTCCGCGCCGCGTCCGGGGCCTGCTGCTGGGCCTGATCGCAGCGCTGTCGTTCACGCTGCTGCACACCTCGGTGCGCTATGCCTCGCGCGAGATGCACGTCTTCGAGATCACGTTCTTCCGCTACGCCATCGCCCTGGTCTTCATGCTGCCCGGCCTGCTGGGCAGCCGCTTCGCGGTGCTGCGCACGCAGCGGCTGCACCTGCACCTGATCCGCTGCGTGATGCTGATGATCTCGATGCTGGGGCTGTTCTCGGCGCTGACGATGTCGCCGATCTCGATGGTCACCGCGCTGAGCTTCGTCTCGCCGGTGTTCGCGTCGGTGGTCGCCATCCTGGTGCTGCGCGAACGCTCCAGCGCCAGGCGCTGGTTTGCCGTCGCGGGCGGCATCGTCGGCATGCTGCTGATCGTGCGCCCGGGTGTCGTGCCGCTGTCGCTGGGGCCGGTGCTGGCGATCTGCGGCGCCATCGCCTGGGCGGTATCGATCATCGTCATCAAGATGATGTCGACCACCGAGTCGAGCACGACGCAGGTGACCTACATGTCGGTGATCGTGACGCCGCTGACCTTCCTGCTCGCCGTGTGGGTATGGGAGTGGCCCAGCCTGCAGATGCTGCCGGTACTGGTGTTCATGGCCTTCATCGCCACCGTGGGGCAGTTCGCGTACACCAAGTCGTTCAAGTACGCCGAAGCCACGGCACTGATGCCGCTGGACTTCACGCGGCTGGTCTGGGCTTCGTTGATCGGCTTCCTGGTCTTCGACGAGGTTCCCGACATCTGGAGCTGGATCGGCGGCACGGTCATTTTCCTGAATGCCGTGTACATCACCTTCCATGAATCGACCGTGCGCGCCGCCGAGCCGGACCCGTCCAAGGTGTAGTGGCCCTGGCGCGGATGGTTCGACAGCAATCAGATGTGAGCGCCCTGCCCACCCTCCCTCGCCTCAGGACAGCACCATGACCCTGCCCCCGCAAAGCCCCGCGCTCTACCAGGGCGGCAACATGGGCGACCTGGTGATCGACGCCATCCAGCGCGGCGGCGAGCGCGTGGCCTTCATTCACGGCGAACGGGAGACGAGCTACCGCGAGTTCGGTGAACAGATCAGCCGCATGGTGCAGGCGCTGACAGCCCAGGGCCTGGCCAAGGGCGACCCGGTGGCCACGCTGTCGGCGAACCGGCCCGAGGCCTTCCTCATCACCGCGGCGGCCTACCTGATGGGCCTGCGTGTGACCTGGCTGAACCCGAACTCGTCCGAAGACGACCATGTCTACATGCTGCAGGACTCGGGCGTGCAGTGGATGCTGGTCGACCCGCCGCACTACGGCAGCCGCGCGCTGGCACTGCAGGCGCGCGTGGGCAAGGCGCTGCGCATGGCCGGTCTCGGACCGTGGCAGGGCCAGCTCGACATGCTGGCCGAGGCTGCGCGCTTCAAACCAGAACGCCTGGTGGCGCGCGCCAGCGCCGACGATGTGTGCGTACTTCTGTACACCGGCGGCACCACCGGGCGGCCCAAGGGCGTGGTGCACACCCACCGCGTGCACGAGGCCATGGTGCTGATGGAGCTGGCCGGCTGGGACTGGCCGGCCGAACCGCGCTTCCTGGCCACGACGCCGATCACCCATGCCTCCGGCACCATCATCATGCCGGTGCTGCTGCGCTCGGGCACCTTCATCATGCAAGCCGGCTTCGAGGTCGGCAGCTTCTGCCGGCTGGTCGAGCAGCACCGCGTCAACGCCACCTTCATGGTGCCGACCATGATCTACGTGCTGCTGGACTCACCGCTGCGCCGTGAGCACGACCTGTCGAGCCTGGCGATGGTGATCTACGGCGCGGCGTCGATGGCGCCGGCGCGGCTGACCGAGGCCATCGGCGTGTTCGGCCCGGTGTTCATGCAGATCTACGGCCAGTCGGAAGCGCCGATGGCGCTGACCGTGCTGCACGCGCGCGAGCACGAGCCAGAGCGCCAGCCGCAGCGCCTGGCGAGCTGCGGCACGCCGATGGCCGGCATCCAGTTGCGCCTGCTCGACGAACACGGCGTCGAAGTGGCCGACGGCGAGGTCGGCGAAATCTGCGCCCGCGGCCCGCTGGTGATGGCCGGCTACTGGAACAAGCCGCAGGAGACCGCCGCCGCGTTGCGCCACGGCTGGCTCTACACCGGCGACCTGGCGCGGCGCGACGCCGACGGCTACCTGTACATCGTCGACCGCTCGAAGGACATGATCATCAGCGGCGGCTTCAATGTCTTCCCGCGCGAAGTGGAAGACGTGCTCAGCCAGCACCCGGCCGTGGCCGCCGTCGGCGTGGTCGGCGTGCCCGACCCGAAGTGGGGCGAAGCGGTGCATGCGATGGTGGTGCTGCGGCCCGGCGCCGGCGAAGGCAACGACGCTTTGAGTGCGGAACTGATGGCCCTGGTGCGGCTGCGCAAGGGCGCCGTGCAGACACCCAAGCACATCGCCTTCGTCGCCCAGCTGCCGGTGACCACGCTGGGCAAGATCGACAAGAAGGCGATGCGCGACCAGTTCGCGCGACGCCGGGCCGGCGCTGTCGGCTGAGGATCCGGCAGCGCGACTCGCACTTCGGCACCCCAGCCGACGACCCGCAGGTCCGACCTCAAAGCCGCCGCCCCGCGACAGGCGGGGCCAGTCGCTGACGAGCCCGCCGCCGAAATTCGGTGGCTGTGATGCCGGTGCGCTTGCGAAAGAGTCGCCCGAAATAGGCATCGTCCGCGAAGCCCAGCTTGTGCGCGATCTGCTTGATACCGAGGGTCGAATACACCAGTTCGCACTCGGCCTCGTGGACGATGCGCATGTTGACAACGGCAAGGCAAGACATGCCCAGGCTCTCGCGGCACAGGCGGGACAGCTGCCCTGCGCTGAGGCCGAGTTCCGCGGCGTAGTGTTCGATCGACCAACGCTCGCGAAAGTGCGCGTCGACGCAGGCACGAAAGCGCTCGACCTGTTCGGACCGACGTGTTCTGGGCGCGGTTTCGCAAGACTCGCGATCCGTCGATCGGGCTGTGATGCGTTCGATCTGCACCATCACGGACATCATGAGCGCCGCACCCGCCGTGGCCTCGCCGCTCGTCTGCATACGCGACTCGCGCTCGATGGCCTCGAACAGGGGCATCAACGCTTCAACATGCCGCCCGACCCCGGACATTTCCTGCACCAGCGGCCGGTGGACGGTCGGCAGCAGACCCGGCGCCGCGAACGCGATCAAGGACTCAAGCGGGCGCTGCGCGGCGGTGACAACGGGCCCGTCGACGTCGGGCGTGAAGTGAAACTCGTGCACGTGCCCGGCCGGCACGACGATCAGGGTTTGCGGGAAGAGATCCCACTTCGCTCCGTCGATGACCGCCGCACCGCCGCCACTGGTGAGGTAGAGCACCTGGATCAGCCCGTCGTGCAGATGCGGCGCGATCTCGAAGTCGAAGAGGGACGAGCGCTCGTGGATCCACTCCATGTGGACCATGTCCAGCCAAGCCGGCTGCGCCTCGTCGCCATAGAGCGCATACCTTGGAATTGCGTTGGGCATTCGGGTAATCACGTGCCACCAATGCACGGATTGTCCTGAAGGTGGCACATTCTGTCGATTGAGGCAAACACCTGCCGTTCTTATCGTTGTCCGAGTGAAACGACGGAGACTGTGCAATGGCAAACAGGCACGCCGGTGCTGCCGCAGCGCACGGATTGTGGGGTTACGCTCCCCCAGGGCGCCGGTCTCGCGCGGCCTGCGCATGCGCGAACCGGCGCCGTCTTGCGCGGCATTGCCCGCATGTCGGTGGCGGCTGCGCGCTTGGCCCGGACATGACGTCCGGTTGCGCCCCGGGATGTGCGCGGCAAGAACGGCTCGGCGGTTGCTCATGAGCGTTGCCATCGTCACCGGCGCAGCCGCCGGCATCGGCTGGGCCACGGCGCAACGTCTTGCAGCCGATGTGCAGCACGTCGCCCTGCTCGACGTGCACGCAGACACCGCGGCCCGCCGCGCCAGCGAGCTCGGCCCGACGCACTGCGGCATCGAGTGCGACGTGTCGTCGGAGCCCAGCGTGACCGCCGCCATCCATGCCGTGCTCGCGCGCTACGGCCGCATCGACATCCTCGTCAACAACGCGGGCATCGGCGACCAGCCGGGGGCGACCGTCGATCAGGACATGGCCGCTTTCGACCGGGTGCTGAACGTCCATGTGCGCGGCACCTTCTTGTTGAGCCGCGAGGTGGCTCGGACCATGCTCGCGCAGCGCAGCGGTGCCATCGTCAACGTCGCCTCGGTCGCCGGCTTCGCGGGCATTCCCACACGCAACGCGTACGGGGCAGCCAAGGCCGGCATCATGGCGATGACTCGTGCCATGGCCTGCGAGTGGGCTCGCGGCGGGCTGCGCGTAAACGCGGTCGCGCCAGGCTACGTGCGCACGCAGATGGTCGATGAACTCGAGCGCAAGGGTGCGCTCGACACAATGGCCGTCGCCGCCCGCACGCCCATGGGCCGCCTGGCGCGACCGGAGGAAATCGCCGAAGCGATCGCCTTTCTGGCGTCACCGAAGGCCAGCTTCATCACCGGCGCAACGCTGGCCGCCGATGGCGGCTGGCTGGCGCTGGGTGCGCCCGAGTCGGTACTGGGCTGACGCACAGCGCCACAGACGAACCCAACAGGCCCACCGATGCTCATCCATCTCTTCAACGGTCTGGTCCACGGCACACTGTTGATCATCATGTGCTCCGGCCTGGCGCTGATCTACGGGCTGCGCCGTGTCGTCAACTTCGCGCACGGCGCGCTCTACATGCTGGGTGCCTACCTCGGCTACTCGGTCGCGCTGCACAGCAACTTCTGGGTCGCGCTGCTCGTCGCGCCCGCGCTGATGGCGCTGCTCGGCGCCTTGCTCGACCGTTGGGGTTTCCGCCTGCTGCAGGACCGCGACCCGCTGTCGGTGGTGCTGGTGACCTTCGGCCTGCTGCTGGTGATCGAGGACTTCGTGCAGACCGTCTGGGGCAAGAGCAACCTGTCCATCGCCACGCCGGCCGCGCTCGCGTTCCCGGTCGACCTGCTGGGCACGCAGGTGCCGGCTTATCGCCTCGCGGTGATCGCCCTCGGCGCCACGGTGGCGCTGGGCCTCACCTTGTGGCTGCGCTTTTCACGCGCCGGCCTGTACGTGCGCGCGGCCAGCACCGACCCGGTCACGACCGCGATGCAGGGCGTCAACACCGACGCCTTGAGTGCATTCGTCGTCGGCCTGGGCACGGCGCTGGCGGGGCTGGCCGGCGTGGTCGCGGCGCCGTTCCTGTCGCTGTCGCCGTCGATGAGCAGCGACGTCATCATCGATTCCTTCATCGTCGTCGTCATCGGCGGGCTCGGCAGCCTGGCCGGGGCCTTCGTCGCGGCCATGCTGCTGGGGCTGTTGCAGGCCTTCGGCGCGGTCTGGTTGCCCGAAACCTCGGTCCTGCTGCCGTTCATGTTGATGGTCGGCGTGCTGTTGTGGAAGCCCGAAGGCTTCGCCGGCAGCCGCACCTGATACCGGGCAAGGCACCGCGATGAGCCCGCCCCGCCTGCTGCTGTACACCACCATCGCGCTCGCGCTCGGCGTCGCGGTGGCGCTCGGTGTGCGCTCGGCCACCTTGCTGTCCTTGCTGACCCAGGCCGCCATCTATGCCGTCTTCGCACTCGGCGTCGGGCTGCTGCTGCGCCAGAACGGCATGGTCAGTTTCGGCCACGCGCTGTTCTTCGGCGCGGCAGGCTATGTCGTGGCGATCCTGCTGCAGGTCAAGGCCGTGCCGGCCGAGGCCGCGATGCTGATCGCCGTGCTCGGGTCGACCGCCTTCGCCTTCCTCATCGGCCTGGTCATCGTGCGCGTGCCCGGCATCGCCTTCGGCATGCTCACGCTGGCCATCGGGCAGATGGCCTACCTCGGCGCCTCGCGCTCGCGCGGCCTGACCGGTGGCGCCGACGGGATCTCGGTCGAATGGCCGTCCGCGCTGTTCGGCCTGCCGACGGCCACGCTGCTGCAGCCCTGGGCCATGCTGCTGCTCGCCTGGAGCGCGCTGGTGCTGGTGCTGCTGATGCTGGCACTGCTGCTGCGCGGGCGTTTCGGTGCCGTCACCGAAGCCACGCGCGACAACGAGGAGCGCGCGCGCTTCATCGGCATCCGCACGCTGCTGCCACGCGCCGCGGTGTACGCACTGTCGGCCGGCATCGCCTCGCTGGCGGGGGTGCTCGCCGCGCTCAACACCGGCTTCGTCTCGCCCGAAAGCCTGCACTGGAGCCTGTCCGGCGTGGCACTGATGATGGTCGTCGTCGGCGGCACGCGCGTGCTGTGGGGGCCCGCGCTCGGTGCCGCGGTCTACTTTCTCGCCAAGGATCTGCTCGGTGACCACGCGCAGCACTGGATGGCGATCTTCGGCGTGGCCCTGATCGTCGTGATCGTCTTTGCACCCACGGGCCTGTCGGGCCTGCTGCTGCGCCTGGTCCGCGGCGGCCACGGCCCGGCAGCCGCGGCCACCCGGCCCGGAGCCTGAACCCGTGTCCGACTGCGTGCTGCAAACCGAGGACGTCGCCATCCACTATGGCGGCGTGAAAGCCGTCGACGGCGTCGAGATCACGCTCCTGCGCGGCCAGATCCGCGGCCTGATCGGCCCCAACGGCTCGGGCAAGTCGACCGTCATCGACGCCATCACCGGCCGCCGGCGCCTGACGCGCGGCAAGGTGCTGCTGCGCGGCGAGGACGTGAGCGCGGCTGGCGTCGTGGAGCGCCGCAGGCGCGGGCTGTCGCGCTCGTTCCAGCGCACCAGCATCTTCGGCCAGATGCCGGTGCGCAAGCAGGTCGAACTGGCGTCGTCGCTGATGGGCAGCGCCGACCCCGGCGCCGATGCCGACGAGGTGCTGCGCGAACTCTCGCTCGACACGCGCGGCGACGCGATCGCCGCCGACCTGGGCTACGGCGAACAGCGTCGGCTCGACCTCGCCATCGCGCTGGCCGGGCGGCCCGCCGTGCTGCTGCTGGACGAGCCCATGGCCGGCCTGTCGATGCGCGAATCGCTCGATCTCGCCCAGCATCTGAAGGCCCTGGCCGCGCGCCGCGAGGTCTCGGTCCTGCTCGTCGAGCACGACATGGACGTGGTCTTCGGCATCTCCGACGTGGTCACCGTATTCGAGCTCGGGCGCGTCATCGCGGCTGGCTCGCCGGCCGAGGTACGCGCAAATGCGCGCGTGCGCGAGGCCTATCTGGGCAGCGCAGCATGACGTCCTTGTTGCGGTTCGAGCAGGTCGATGCCTACTATGGCGCCGCGCACATCCTGCATGCGTTGACGCTGCACGTGAACGCGGGCGAGCGCGTGGCGCTGATCGGGCGCAACGGTGTCGGCAAGAGCACGCTGGTCAATACCATCCTGGGCCTGGCCAGTTTGCGCGGCGGCAGCATCCGGCTCGGCGAATACACGTTGACACGCCCGCGCACCTACATCGCCGCACAGCACGGCATCTCGGTGGTGCCGCAAGGCCGGCGCATCGTGGCCAACCTCACGGTCCAGGAAAACCTGCGCCTTGGCGCCGCCACCGGCCGCAAGGGGCACTGGACACAGGCCGAGGTCTACAAGCTGTTCCCGATCCTGCAGGAGCGGGCCGACACGCCGGGCACGGCCTTGTCGGGTGGGCAGCAGCAGATGCTGGCGGTCGGGCGCGCGCTCATGGCCAACCCCACGCTGCTGCTGCTGGACGAACCCTCCGAGGGCCTGGCTCCAGTGGTCGTCGACCAGCTCGCCGCCATCTTCGGCCACGTGGCCGCGCAGGGCACGGCACTGTTGTTGATCGAGCAGAACATGAGCCTGGTCATGCGCGTGGCCGAGCGCTATTGCGCCATGGCCAAGGGCGCGGTGGTGGCCGAAGGCCTGGTTCGCGAGCAAGGGATTGGCGAGTTGCATCGCCATGTCATGGTCTGAACCGTTCCGAGTACCCGGCGATGCCGGGCGGTTTGTTCACAAGCAAGGAGACATTGCGATGATGAAGACAAGAACGACACGCCGCGCACTGGTGGCGCTGGCTCTGTGTGCCGCATGGCCGCTGGCCGCGACGGCGCAGGCGAAGGACCCCGTTCGCGTAGGGCTGGTGAGCTCCAAGTCCGGCGTCTTCGCCCAGCAGGGCGAGGAAGTGATCCGGGCGATCCAGTTTGCCGTGGAAGAGGCCAACACCAAGGGCGGGGTCGACGGGCGCAAGGTCGAGGTGCAAACCGCCGACGACGAAGGCACGCCCGACGCCGGCCGCCGCGTCGCCGAAAAACTCGCCCGCGACGGCTACAACCTGCTCATCGGTGCAATCCCGTCGTCGATCTCGCTGGCGCTGGCGCCCAACCTCGAGCGCTGGGATGCAGCCTACTTCGTCGTCGCCAGCAAGTCGGACAAGATCACCGGCGACTCGTGCAAGCCGCGCGTCTTCCGCACCAACCATTCGGATGCGATGGACATCGCCATGATCAGCGAGTGGGCCAAGGGCTTCAAGGAAAAGACCTATGCCTCGCTCGCCGCCGACTACGTGTGGGGGCGTGACTCGTCCGAATCCTTCGCCAAGGCCATCAAGGCCCAGGGCGGCGACGTCAAGCTTGCCCTGTACGCACCCTTGGGGACGAAGGATTTCTCGCCCTATATCGCGCAGCTGAAGCAGGCCAATGTCGAGGCGATCTGGGTCGCCGAGGTCGGCCGCGATGCGATCGCGTTCGTCAAGCAGGCGCAGGAATTCGGCCTGATTCCCAAGACCCGGCTGATCGGACACGCGCTGATCTACAACTTCGTGATCGACGCCACCGACAAGGCGCTCGACGGCACGCCCGGAAACACCGGCTACGCCGCCGACATCGACACGCCGCGCAACAAGGCTTTCGTCGCCGCCTGGAAGACCCGGTTCAACCGCTTGCCCACCGACAACGAGGGTATGGCCTACAACGGCGCGCAGGTCATCTTCGACGGCGTGAAGAAGGCCGGCAGCGCCAAACCCGCCGACATCGCCAAGGCGCTGTCGGGCACCACCCTCGACACCCTCTACGGCCCGGCGCTGATGCGCGCCGCTGACCACCAACTGGTTCTGCCGAACTACGTTGGACGCGTGAAATCGGTCGATGGTCAACTGCGTCCGGTGATCGAGCAGAAGTTTCCTGCCGCGTTGACGCCGCCAGCATCGACACTGTGCAAGATGTGAACGATGCCGGCGTCGCCACGGCACCCGGGCCGAGACTCGCGCAGTGCGTGAGGTTGGCCCGGCGCTGCGCGCACCTGCAGCCCAACTGGTCCGCACCACGATGAACAAGTACTTCCTCAGCGACGAGCAACTCCAGATCCGCGACGCCGTGCGCCGCTTCGCCGCCGAGCGCATCACGCCGCAGGCGCGGCGCATCGACGAGAGCGACGAGTTCCCGCGCGCCCTGTTCGACGAGCTGGCCGCCCAGGGCTGGCTCGGTGCGCGCGTCGCGTCCGAGTTCGGCGGTGGGGGCTGCGATGCGGTGACGGCCTGCCTGATCCTCGAAGAGGTCTCGCGCGCCTCGGGCTCGGTCGGCAACTCGATGAACGCGCACCTGAGCCTGGTGTCGACATTGATCGCCGACCATGGCAGCGACGCGCAGAAGGCGCACTACCTGCCCGAATTGACCAGCGGCCGCAAGCTCGGCGCCTTTGGCCTCACCGAGCCCTCGGGCGGCTCCAATGCGGGCGACCCGAAGACGCGCGCCGTGCCCGACGGCGAGCATTACCTCATCACCGGCTCCAAGGCCTTCATCACCAACGCTGCGGTGGCCGACGTCTTTCTCGTCACCGCGCGCAGCGAAAGCGGCGTCTCGGCCTTCATCCTCGACCGCGGCCTGCCGGGCTTCGACATCGGCCCGCCCGACCGCAAGATGGGCATGCACGGCTCGCCGACTTCGACGCTGTTCTTCGACGGCGTGCGCGTGCCGCGCAGCCGGATGCTGGGCGCCGAAGGCCGCGGCTTCAAGGCCTTCGCCCGCGCGCTGGATTTGGGCCGCGTCAACGTCGCCGCGCTGATCGTCGGCCTGGCGCAGGCGGCCTTCGACGCGGCCGCCGCCTACGTGAAGCAGCGCGAGCAGTTCGGCCGCCCGGTGGCCGCCTTCCAGGGCGTGCAGTTCCCGATCGCCGACATGGCCACCGGCCTGGAGGCCGCGCGGCTGCTGACGCTGAACGCGGCGCGCATGTTCGACGCGGGCATGCCGATCAAACTGGAGTCGTCGATGGCCAAGCACTTCGCCGCCGAGGCCGCGCTGCGCATCTGCGACACCGCCATCGCGCTGCACGGCGGTTACGGCTACCTCGGTGACTTCGCGGTCGAGCGCATCTACCGCGACGTCAAGTGTTACCACATGGCCGAAGGCACGAGCCAGATCCAGCGCATCGTCATCGCGCGCGAGCTGCTCGGCCGCTATCCGATGTGAGCCTGAGGAGACCCGTGATGCGTGTACTAATCACCGGCGCCAGCCGCGGCATCGGCCGCGCTGTCGCGCTTCGGCTCGCGGCGCAGGGTGCCGCGGTGGCGGCCTGCGCCTCGGCCCATGGCGACGAACTCGACCGGTTGGTGGCACAGATCCGTGCCGCTGGCGGCACAGCGCTGCCACTGCTCGGCGACCTGCAGCAATCCGACACCCCGGCGCGGCTGGTCGAGCAGGCGGCAGCGGCGCTGGGCGGGCTGGACGCCTTGGTCGGCAACGCCGGCATCAGCAGCCCCGCCCCGCTGGCCACGCTCGATGCCGCCGCATGGGACCGCGTGTTCAACGTCAACGTGCGCGCCCAGTGGCTGCTGGCCAGGGCGGCCCACCCGTGGCTGCAGCGCAGCCGTGGCAGCCTGGTGGCGGTGGCCTCGATGTCGGGCGTGCAGCCTTATGCCGGCATGGGCCCTTACAGCGCCAGCAAGGCGGCCTTGATCATGCTCGTGCGCCAGCTCGCGCAGGAATGGGCGGCCGACGGCATCCGCGTCAACTGCGTCTCGCCGGGCCTGGTGCGCACGCCGCTGACGCAGCCGATGTACGACATCCCCACAACCCGGGCTGCGCGCGAAGCGCTGGTGCCGCTGCACCGCATCGCCGAGGCCGACGCCGACATGGCCGGCACCGTCGCCTTCCTGCTCGGCCCCGACGCCGGCTACATCACCGGGCACAACCTGCTCGCCGACGGCGGCTTGCTCGACTCAGTGCAGGGCCACATCGTCGGCCGGCCGCGCAGCGGGGGCCCGTCATGATGCCGCGCCCGGCACCCGAGGCGCTGCGGCGCTACCACGCCAGCGGCCAGTGGGGCACGCGCACCATCGCGCAGTGCATCGCCGAGCAGGTGGCGCTGCGCGGCGACAAGCTCGCCATCAAGGACAACGGCGGCCGTGCCCTGAGTTACGCCGAACTCGATGCCCAGGCGGCGCGCCTGGCCGGCTTCTTCAGCCGGCAGGGCATAGTCCGCGACGACGTCATCACGCTGCACCTGCCCAACCGCTGCGAGGCCGCGGTGGTCATGCTGGCCGCGTGGCGCCTCGGCGCGGTGCTGCACCCGGCGGCACCGGCCTACGGTCGGCAGGACCTGGCGCATGGCCTGGCGCGCTGCGGCTCGAAGGTGATCGTGGTGGCGGCGCGTTTTCGCAGCACCGACTACACCGAGACCCTGCACCGGCTGCGCAGCGAAGACGGCATCGCGCCGCTGGCACTGGTCATCGGCCAGGGCGCGCACAAGATCGGCATCGACTTCGACGAAGCGCTGACCGCCGCACCGCTGGCGCGGGCCGTGGCGGGCGATGCCGACGACGCGGCGGCGGTGCTGTTCACCTCGGGCACCGAATCGCAACCCAAGGGCGTGGTGCACACCCACAACACGCTGCTCTTCGGCGAACGCGCCGTTGCCGCGGCGCTCGGGCTGGACGACCGGGACCGCTGCTTCATGGCCTCGCCGGTCACGCACGCCACCGGCTTCATGCGCGGCCTGGTGCTGAACCTGACGACCGGCGCCACGCTGTCGCTGCTGGACGTCTTCAGCGGCGAGGCGGCGGTGCGCATCATGGCCGAAGACGGCGCGACCTGGACCATGGGCGCGTCGGTCTTCCTCGGCGACACGCTGGCCACGCTGGCGCAGCAGCAGCTGCGGCTGCCGGCACTGCGCTACTTCCTGTGCGGCGGCGCGCCGATTCCCGAAGACCTGGTGCGGCGTTCGCTCGCGCAGGGCCTGCGCGTGCTGCCCGTGTACGGCTCCACCGAGAGCCCGCCGCACGCCCTGGTGCCGCCCGAGGCGCCGCTGCAGGACGCGTGGCAGACCGACGGCAAGCCGCTGCCCGGCATCGAAGTGCGTGTGCTCGACGACCAGCTCGGGCCGGTGCCTGCGGGCCAGCCCGGCGAAGCCTGGTCGCGCGGCCCCAACACCTTCATCGGCTACCTCGGCGACGAGGAGACCACGCGCCGCACCATCGACGCCGAGCTGTGGTGCCGCTCGGGCGACCTGGCCGTGCTGCGCGAAGACGGCTGCCTGAAGATCGTCGGGCGCATCAAGGAACTGGTCATCCGCGGCGGCCAGAACATCTCGGTGCGCGAGATCGAAGACGCGCTCGCCGCGCACCCGGCCGTGCATGAAGTGGCGGTGGTCGGCTTGGCCCACGAGCGCCTGGGCGAAACCCTGGCCGCGGTGGTGGTGCCCGAGCCGGGCCACGAGCTCACGCTGGCCGCCTTGTGCGAATTTCTCAGCGCACGCGGCATCAGCAGGTTCAAGCTGCCCGAGCACCTGGTGCTGTCGAGTGGCCTGCCGCGAACGCCCAGCGGCAAGGTTCAGAAGGTGCTGCTCAAGCAGCAACTCGCCAACACACGCCCTCAGCCGCCCCACCAAGGATGATCCATGACCCAAGCCACCCCCCACCGCTTCGAGACGCTGCGCGTTGAACACCGCGAGGGTGTCGACTGGTTGACGCTGAACCGGCCCGATCGCTTCAACGCCGTCAGCCGCCTCATGATCGACGAGTTGCTGCGCTACTTCGACGCGCTGCTGTTCGACCACGGCGTGCGCGCCGTGGTGCTGCAAGGCGCCGGCAAGCATTTCTGCGCCGGCATCGACCTCACCGAGGCCGACAGCTTCACCGCCAGCAATCCGTCGAGCCTGCGTGCTCAGCGCCGCGTGGCCGAGATCATCCTGCGCATGCGCCGTTGCCCGCAGCCCATCATCGGTCTGGTGCAGGGCGCCGCCAGCGGCGCCGGCCTGGCCTTTGCGCTGGCCTGCGACGTGCGCTTCGCCGCCGAAGGCGCCAAATTCAACGTGGCGATGAGCAAGGTCGGGCTGACCGGCTGCGACATCGGCATCAGCTACTTCCTGCCGCGCGCGGTGGGGGCCTCCAACGCCGCCGAGATGATGCTGGGCGGCCGCTTCGTCGATGCGGCCAAGGCGCTGCGCATCGGCCTGGTCAGCGAGGTGGTGCCGCCCGACGCACTGCAGGCCGCTGGCACCAAGATGGCCGATGAAATGCTGGCGATGTCGCCGATGGGGCTGCGGTTGACCAAGGAGGGCCTGAACCTCGCCCAGGACGCGGGCAGTCTGGAAGCGGCCATCGCCCTCGAAGACCGCGGCCAGGTGCTGTGCCTGCTGCCGAACATGCAGGAGGGCGCGAGCGCCTTCCTCGAGAAGCGCCCGGCGCGTTACAGCGACGATTGAACCACCGGCCGCCCGCGCCTCGGCGCGGAGCTGCGCCCTTGCCGGCAACCACGAAGGAGATGAAACCATGATCAAGACACGTCTGCTTGCAGCAGCCCTTTGCGCCGTTCTCGCCACGGCGGCCAGCGCGCAGGGATTCCCGAACCGCCCGATACGCATCGTGGTGCCCTACCCGGCGGGTGGCACTACCGACGCCATGGCGCGTGTGCTGCAGGAACCGCTGCAAAAGCTGCTCGGGCAGCAGGTGCTGGTAGACAACAAGGCCGGCGCCTCAGGCGCCATCGGCTCACGCGAAGTGGCGCGTGCGCCGGCCGACGGCTACACACTGCTGTTCTCGAACAACGGCCCTTCCTCGACCACGCCGTTGCTGGTGAAGAGCGCCGGATACGACGGTGTGAAGGACTTCGCGCCGGTCTCGCAAGTGTCCTCGGCGGCGCTGTTCCTGATGGTGCACGCGGGCGTGCCGGCGGACGACCTGAAGGGCTTCGTGGAGCATGTGCGCAAGCTGCCGCAGGGCATCGAATACGGCTCCGGTGGCATCGGCTCGCTGGGCCACCTGGCGATGGAGTGGTTTGCGCACGCCACCAAACTGAAGCTCGTGCACGTTCCCTACAAGGGCCAGGCCCCGGCGTCCACTGCCCTGGTGTCGGGCGAGGTCAAGGTGACGCTCACCACCACCTCGAGTTCGATGACCGGCTTCGTCAAGGAAGGCAAGCTCAAGCTGCTGGCCATCAGCACGGCGCAGCCTTCGCCGCTGGCGCCGGGCTCGCCGAGCATGAACACCGTGCTGCCCGGCTACAGCGTCGAGATCTGGTTCGGCCTGCTGGCCCCAGCGGGCACGCCGGCAGACGTGGTCGCGCGGCTGAACGAGGCCGTAGCCAAGGCACTGCAACAGCCCGAGGTGCAGGAGCGCTTCAGGAGCTTCGGCGTGCTCGCCACACCGAGCACGCCCGCGGCGCTTGGCGCCCTGGTCGCCAGCGAAGTGGCGCGCTGGACAGAAGTGGTGCGCCTGGCCGACATCAAGGCCGAATGACATGGCGCGCAGCGTTGCCTTGATCGGCACGGCAGCCGTCCCGGTGGGCCGCCACCAGAGCGCCGAGGATGAACCGCTGCAGGTGCTGGAGGCCGAGATCCTGAGCCGCCTGGCGGCCGTGGCGCTGGTCGATGCCGGGGTCGAAAAGCGCGACATCGGCTCGATGGTGTTCTCGCTGCCGCGGCCCTATACCCGGCAGAAGTACTTCGCCACCTTCATGGCCAACTACCTGCGCGTGAGCTGTTCGGGCACGGTGATGGAGGTGCTGGGCAACGGCATGACCGGCGGCTTCGCCTTCGACATGGCGGCCAACGACATCCTGCTTGGCCGGGCCAAGGTGGCGCTGGCGCTGGGCATCAACATGGAAAGCGCCACCGCCTCGGGCGAACACATGATGAGCAGCATGCGAGCCACCGGCGATGTCGATTTCCACTCCTCGGCCGGCTTCACGCCGATCGCCTGGTACGCGATGGACGCGATGCGCTACATGCACGAGTTCGGCGCCACCCGCGCCGAACTGGCGAGCATCGCCGTGAAGAACCGCGCCCACGCCGAGCACAACCCGATGGCGCAGTACCGCAAGCCGATCACGCTGGAGCAGGTGCTGGCGCAGCGCCCGATCGTCGAACCGCTGGGCCTGTACGAAGTGCCGCCGCGCGGCGACGGCGCCGCCTGCCTGGTGCTGGCCGACGAAGACACGGCGCGCGCGCTGGGCCGGCCCTATGTGCTGGTCACCGGGCGTGGCTTCCACCACGAAGGCGCACACCAGATCAGCGAAGTGCCCAACGACATGATCGCCTTCGAATCCGCGCAGCGCGCCGCGGCAACCGCGTACGCCGAAGCCGGAGTCAGCGCCGCCGACCTGGACTTCGCCGAGATCTACGCCCCCTGCACGATCGTCGAAGCCCTGGTCACCGAGGCCATCGGCCTGCTGCCGCGAGGCCACGGCGCCGCCGCTGCCGCGGCCGGCGAAACCCGGCTGGGCGGGCGCATTCCGGTGTGCACCTCGGGCGGCCTGCTGTCGCGCGGCCACCCGGCCTATGTCACGCCGCTGTATGGTTACCTTGAGGCCGCCGAGCAGTTGCGCGGCCGCGCCGGCGCACGCCAGGTACCGGGTGCGCGCCGAGGCGCGGTGACCTGCGAGCTGGGCAACTACAACGCCGCGCTGGTGCATGTGCTGGAGGCGCGATGACACTCGAAATCCTTCACGTCCCTGGCGCGCGCGCCTACCCGCCGCGCCAGTCGGTCTTCACGCAACCGTTCTGGCAGGCGTTGGGTGAAGGCCGGCTGCAAAGCACCTGCTGCCGCGCCTGCGGCCGGTTGGCCTTTCCGCCGCGGCCGATCTGTCCGCATTGCTGGGCACTGGACCCCGGTTGGAGCGCGCTCGACAAACACGGCCACCTGTATTCATGGACGCGCATCCATGCCGCACCCCTGGCCTTCGCAGCGGAGGCACCCTATGCCGTGGGCATCGTCGATCTGCGCCAGGGCATACGCCTGGCCTGCCGGCTGATCGACCGGCCGCTGGCGCCCGCCGTCGGCGCCGAGGTCGAACTGCTGGCCCTGGTCTACGAGGACGGCCCGCTGCTGGGCGCGCGCGTCGTCGCCCTGCCGCCGGAACCGGCGCCATGAAGCCCTGCAACCCGAACCCGCCGACAGCGCCCGGCGAACGCTCCGAGCCTTACAGCCACCAGCAACTGTGCCGGCTGGTCAGCCCGGCCAGCGTGGCCATCGTCGGCGCCTCGCCGACGCCGGGCTCCTTCGGCCAGCGCACGCAGGCCAACATGGCGCGCTTCCAGGGCCCGGTGTATCTGGTCAATCCGAAGTACGACACGATCGACGGCCGCCCCTGCTACCCCGATCTGCACGCACTGCCGCAGGTGCCCGACTGCGTCATCGTTGCCGTGGCCGGCCAGTTCGTGCTGCCGCTGATCGATGCCTGCGCCGGCTTGGGCATCGGCGGCATGGTGCTGTATGCCTCGGGCTTTGCCGAGACCGGCAAACCAGACGCCATCGCGGCGCAAGCCGAGATCGCGCGGCGCGCGGCCCTTGGCGGGGTGCGCGTGGCGGGGCCCAACTCGGTCGGCCTGGTCGATGTGGGCAGCGGTGCGGGCATGCTCTTCATGCCCGAATTCGACGAGACGCCGCTGCGCCTGGGCCAGGTCGGCATCGTGTCGCAGAGCGGGGCCCTGGGCTACACGCTGCTGCAGGGCATGCAGCGCGGCGTCGGCATCAGCCGCTTCCTGGCCGCCGGCAATTCCTGCGACGTGGACATCTGCGATTTCATCAACTTCCTGGCCGACGACCCGCACACGCAGGCCGTGGCCTGCATTCTCGAAGGCGTGCGCGACGGCCAGCGGCTGCTGCGCGCCGGGCAGCGCTTGTTCGACGCCGGCAAGACGCTGGTGGTCTACAAGACCGGGCGCGGTGAAACCAGCCGCGAGGTGGCGCTGTCGCACACCGGCTCGATGATCGGCTCGGCCGAGGCCTACGATGCCGCGTTCCGGCGTATCGGCGCGGTGACGGTCGACGACCTGTCTCGGTTGCTCGAGACCGCGGCCTTCTTCTCCAAGGTCGGCCGCGCCGGCAGCGGCCGCGGCGTGGGCGTGATGGCCACCTCGGGCGGTGCCGCGGTGGCTGCGGCCGACATGGCGCAACTGCACGGCGTGGCGCTGCCGCCGCTGGGCGAGGGTGCGGCGGCGATCCTGAGCCGCGTGGTGCCCGACTTCGGCCGCGTCGGCAACCCGGCCGACACCACCGCCGAAGTGCTGCGCTCGGGCGAGACCTTCGCTACCTGCATCCAAGCCTTCCTCGACGACCCGGCCTTCGACGCGCTGGTGGTGCCCAACGTGCTGGCATCGCGCGTGGCCTCGCAGGCCAGGGCCGCCGTGCTGCAGCGCCTGGCGGCCGGCTGCGACAAGCCCATCGTCGCCGTCTGGATGAACGACTGGCTCGAAGGCCCCGGTGCGGCATCGATCGACTCCGATCCGCGCCTGAGCCTGTTCCGTTCGATGGACAGTTGCTTTCGCAGCCTGCAGCAGCGCTATGCGCTGGCCGACTTGCGCGCACGCCCCGCGCCACGCTGGCCGGCCTTCGATGCCCAGGCCCGGGCGCTGGCGCGCTCGGCCGTCGGTGCGGCCCTGGATGGCGTTCGGGACGCGGCCACCGAAGTACTGACCGAACGCCAGTCCAAGCAGTTGCTGCGCGCCTACGGCATCGACTGCACCCGCGAGGCGCTGGCCGGCGATGTCGAGGCCGCCGTGGCCCAGGCACGAGCGATCGGCTTTCCGGTGGCGCTGAAGGTCGAATCGCCGGCCATCGCCCACAAGACCGAAGCCGGCGTGGTGCGACTGAACCTGCGTGATGAGGCTGCTGTTCGCCAAGCCTACCATGCCGTGCTGCAGGCGGCGGCACGCACCGCGCCCGCAGCGCACATCAACGGCGTGCTGGTGCAGCAGATGATCGGCGCGGGCATCGAAATCGTGGTCGGCGTACGGCGCGATTCGCAGTTCGGCGCGCTGATCATGGTCGGCCTGGGCGGCGTGCTGGTCGAAGTGTTGCGCGACGCCGCCACTCGCCTGGCACCGGTCAGCATCGACGAGGCGCACGACATGCTCGCCGGCCTGCGCGGCGCCCGGCTGCTCGACGGCTATCGCGGCCACAGCGCCGCCAACGTGGCCGCGCTGGCCGAGCTGGTCAGCCGCGTGTCGCTGCTGGCGGCCGATTTCCAGCATCGCATCGACCAGATCGATATCAACCCGGTGATCGCATCGGCCGACAGCGCTGTCGCTGTCGACGCGCTGATCGTGCCGCTGAACAACGCTCACTGAACGAGGATTTCATGCCCAAGTACATCGAAGACTTCACCCCCGGCGAAACCTTTGACGGCGCTTCGCGCACCATCACCGAAGCCGACATCGTGCAATTCACCGGGCTTTCCTGGGACACGAACCCGGTGCACACCGATGCTGTCGTCGCCGCGCAGGGGCCCTTCGGCGCGCGCATCGCGCACGGTGCGTTGACCCTGGCGGCCGTCACCGGACTGAGCGCCAAGTCGGGCCAGCTCGACGGCACGGCGATCGCCTTCCTCGGCATCGACGAATGGCGGTTCCACGGCCCGGTGCTGATCGGCGACACGATCCGGCTGCGCTGGGTGGTGCTGAAGGCGCAGCGCAGCGCATCCAAGCCCGACCGCGGGATGCTCAGCCGGCGCATGGAAGTCTGGAACCAGCGCGGTGAACTGGTGCAAAGCGGCATCTTCACCACCATGGTCCGCGCCCGCCCTACCACTGCCTGATACCCGGAGCCACGCGCCATGAAAACCAGCTTCGAGCCTTTCGGCCTCAACGAGCACCAGCGCATGATCCGCGAGAGCGTGCTCAAGCTGCTGGCCGACGTGCTGCCGCGCCAGCGCATCAAGGCGCTGGATGCGGCCGGCGAGTTCCCGCACGAGGCCTACCAGGCGTTGGGCAAGGCCGGCTGGATGGGCCTGCCCTTCCCCGAAGACTACGGTGGATCCGGCGGCAGCAACAAGGACCTGGCGGTTTTGGCCGAAGCGCTGGGCCAGCACTACGGCGGTGCGGCCGTCGCCTACCTGACCTCGGTGGTGTACGCCGGCATGCACCTGCTGCACTCGGGCAGCGAGCACATCAAGCGCAGCTACATCCCGCGCCTGGCCAGTGGGGAGATCAAGCTGGCGATCGCCATGTCCGAACCCAAGGGCGGCTCGGACGTGGCCAGCATCAGCACGCGCGCCGTGCGTGACGGCGACGCCTACGTCATCGACGGCAGCAAGATCTACATCACCAACGCGCATGTCGCCGACTACCTGGTGGTGGTGGCCAAGACCAAGCCCGATGCCGGCCATCGCGGCGTCTCGATGTTCCTGGTCGACGCGCGTACGCCAGGCATCACGGTGCGGCCGCTGGAGATGTTGGGCCGGCGCACCACGCATGCGAACGAGGTCTTTTTCGACGCGGTTCGCGTCCCCGCCGATCACCTGCTGGGCGAGGAGAACGCCGCATGGAAAGGGCTGATGAAGGGGCTGAACATGGAGCGCATGTGCATTGCCGCGTCGGGCGCCGGCAACACGCAGGCCATCGTCGACTACACCGTCGACTACGCCACGCAGCGCCTGCAGTTCGGCCAACCGATCTCGCACTTCCAGGTCATCCAGCATCGCATCGTCGACATGCGCATCCTGGCCGAAACGGCGCGCCTGATGAGCTATCGGGTAGCCGACATGCTGGACGCCGGCCTGGACCCGGTGCTCGAAACCTCGATGGCCAAGATCGTGGCCACCGACAACAACTTCGCCTGCGCCAACCTGGGCATGCAGATCTTCGGCGGCGCTGGCTACACGATGGAGTACGACATTCAGATGTACTTCCGCGATTCGCGCGTCGGCCCCATCGGCGCCGGCACCAACGAGATCCAGCGCAACATCATCGCCAAGCGGATGGGCTTGTAGCGTCCCGCGCATGTGCCGCGCCATGCCGGTGTGATCGTCACGACATCGATGCCCAACCGCCCGACCTTGTCCTTGAGTTCCAGGTCGCGCAGGACGCGCACGATTTCAGCGTGCCCGCCCGACTCGTGCAGCTTCCGCGCGCCGCGCGGTGTTAGCGGAAGCGGCTGAAGTCCGGCTTGCGCTTTTGCAGAAATGCGTTGGCGCCCTCCTGCTGCTCGTCGGTCTTGAAGTAGTCCGGCGCCACCTCTTCGATCAGTTCTTTCATGTCGCGCGCCATGATGGGCTGCATGTGGTGGTAGAACGAGCGCTTGACGATGCGCAGGCAGGTCGGGCTCAGCGACAGCAGCTCGTCGGCGTACTTGCGCACTTCTTCGTCGAGCTTCTCCTTCGGCACCACCGAGTTCACCAGCCCCCAGTCCAGCGCCTGCTGCGCGTTGTAGCGCCGGCACAGCATCCACAGTTCGCGCGCCCGCTTGTGGCCGAGCACGTTGGCCGAGTGCGAGACGATGTAGCCACCGGCCGGCGAGCCGACGCGCGGGCCGTTCTGGCCGAAGATGGAATGGTCGGCCGCGACCGTGAAGTCGCAGAAGTAGGCGATGTGGTGGCCGCCGCCGATGGCGTAGCCGCTGACGCGCGCGATCACCGGCTTGGGGCACTCGACGATCTGGCGGTTGAACGTGAAGTTCAGGTCCTCCAGGCCGCTCTTGCCGCCGGAGCCCTTCTCCCAGTTGACGTCGCCGCCGACGCAGAAGGCGCGGTCGCCGGCGCCGGTGAGCACGATGACGCCGACGTTCTTGTCGGCCGACGCCACGTCGAGCAGCCGCTGCATCTCGACGATGTTGTCGCCGGTGAAGGCGTTCAGCGACTTCGGCCGGTTGATGGTGATGGTGCCGACGTAGTCCTTGACTTCGTAATAAATCTCTTTGTCAGACATGCTGGATCTCCAGTGCGGGTGGGTTCTGGGAAAACAGGCGGGCGCACAGCCCGCAGCGCGGTGTGCGGTGTGCGGTGTGCGGGACTCAGTTCACCTTGATGTTGGCATCGCGGATCACCTTGCCCAGCTTGGCCATTTCTGACCGGATGTGGGCTGCGAACGCGTCGGGCGTGGACGTGGTGATCTCGGCGCCGAAGCCGGCCATGCGTTCGCGCGTCTCGGGCAGCGCCATGACCTTGAGGACGGCGGCGTTGATCTGCTCGACGACGGCCTTGGGCGTGCCCGCCGGCGCCAGCAGTCCGACCCAGGCCGTGGATTGGAAGCCCGGGTAGCCCGACTCGGCCACAGTGGGCAGCTCTGGCAGGACCAGCAGCCGCTTCGGGCTGGTCGTTGCCAGCGCCTTGAGCTTGCCGGCCTTGACGTGAGCTGTCGACGAGGCCACGCTGTCCATCAGCACCGGCACCTGGCCTGCGATGACGTCGGTGACCGCCGGCGCACTGCCCTTGTAGGGAATGTGCGCGATGTCGATGGCGGCAACCGCCTTGAACAGTTCGGCGGCGAGATGGGTGGACGTGCCGTTGCCCGACGAGGCATAGCTCAACTGGCCCGGTTTGGCCTTGGCCAGCGCCACCAGTTCGGCGAGCGAGTTCACCGGCTGCGCCGGGTGCACCGAAATGATGTTGGGCACGGCTGCAAGCAGGCTGATGGGGGCGAAGTCACCGACCGGGTCGTAGCTCAGCTTGCCGAACAGCGCCAGGTTGGCGCCGTGCGTCGCGTTGAAGCCGATGAACAGGGTGTAGCCGTCGGCCGGCGAGCGCGCCGCGGCCTCGGCGCCGATGTTGCCGCCGGCACCGGGCTTGTTGTCGATGACGATGGGCTGGCCGAGTTGGTCGCCCAGACGCAGGGCCAGCGTGCGCGCCACGTTGTCCAGCACGCCGGCGGGCGTCGAAGGCACGATGATGCGCACCGGCTTGGTCGGGTAGGCCGGCTGCGCCAGCGCCGGAGCGAAGGTCGCCGCGGCCAGCAACAGTGCCGCACCGGCGCGCAGCGCAGCGCGGCGGACGTTATTACTTGTCATTGAGTGAGTTCCTTCAGCGTTGATCGGCCTGCTGGTCACGCTGGCGCGCCAGTGCCACGAACCAGTCCAGGCTGGCGGGGTTGGCCATGGTGTCGCGATTGGCCACCTTGTCGGCCGGCTGGCCGAGCAGCAGCTTCTTCACCGGCACCTCGAGCTTCTTGCCGGTGAGCGTGCGCGGCACCTCGGGCACGGCGATGACGTCGTTGGGAACATGGCGCGCCGACAGCGCATTGCGTATGGCCGACTTGATGCGCTCGGTCAGCGCGGCGTCGAGTGCATGCCCCGGCCGCAGCACCACGAACAGCGGCATCCAGCTTTCGCGGCCCAGGAACTCCAGGTCGACCACCAGGCTGTCCATCACTTCGGGCAGGGCCTCGACCACGCTGTAGAGCTCGCTGGTGCCCATGCGCACGCCGTGGCGGTTGATGGTGGCGTCGCTGCGGCCATAGATGATGGCGCCGCCGCGCGGCGTGATGCGCAGCCAGTCGCCATGGCGCCAGACGCCGGGGTAGACGTCGAAATAGCTCTCGTGCAGCCGCTTGCCGCCCGGGTCGTTCCACAGGTACAGCGGCATCGACGGGATGGGCGCCGTGCAGACCAGTTCGCCCACTTCGTCGACCAAGGGCCGGCCCGCGTCGTCCCAGGCCTGCACATTGGCGCCCAGGCAGCGCACCTGCATCTCACCCACCACCACCGGCAGCGTGGGCACGCCGGCGACGAAGGCGCCGGCGAAGTCGGTGCCGCCGGACATCGGCGTCAGCCAGACATCGCGCACCACCTTGTCGTAGACCCAGCGATAGCTCTCGGGCGACAGCGGCGAGCCGGTGGACCCGATCGTGCGCAAGCGGCCCAGCGCCGCCACCTTGCGCGGCTCGACGCCGTTCTTCTCGCACATGGTGAAGAAGGCGGCACCGGCACCGAAGAAGTCGAGATTCATCTCGCCGCAGAAGCGCCACAGCGTCGAATAGTCGGGCCAGGCCGGGTTGCCGTCGTAGACGCACATGGTGGCACCGACCAGCAGCGCGGCCACGTTCAGGTTCCACATCACCCAGCCGGTGGTGGTGTACCAGTGGAAGCGGTCGCCGGCGCAGACGTCGTTGTGCAGCGCCATGGTCTTGACGTGTTCGACCAGGATGCCGCCATGGCCGTGCACGATGGGCTTGGGCAGGCCCGTGGTGCCCGACGAATACACCACCCACAGCGGATGGTCGAAGGGCTGCAGGTCGATCTGCAGCGGCACCTCGCGGCGCAGCGTGTCGCGCCAGGCCACACCCTGCGGCCAGGCCGCAACGTCGGCCGCCGGGTCGAGGTAGGGCACCAGCACCAGCCGCTCGACGCTGGGCAGTTCGCCCAGCATCGCCGTCACCACATCGCGGCGGTCGTGCGCCTTGCCGCTCCACCGATAGCCGTCGACGGCGATCATCACCTTGGGCTCGATCTGGCGGAAGCGGTCGACGACGGCCGCCACGCCCATCTCGGGCGAGCACAGCGACCACACGGCGCCGACGCTGGCCACTGCCAGGAAGGCCACCACGGCCTGCGGGATGTTCGGCAGGTAGGCGACCACGCGGTCGCCGGGCTCCACGCCCTTCTCGCGCAACCACTGCGCCATCGCCGCCACGTCGCGCTCAAGCCGGGACCACGACACTTCGTCGCGCGCGCCTTCCTCGTTGCGGAAGACGATCGCCGGCCGCGCGGTGCTGGCGTGCTTGAAGATCTGGCTGACGTAGTTGGTGCGCGTGTTCGGGAACCAGCGTGCGCCGGGCATGCTGCGGTCAGCCAGCACCGGCTTGAGATCGCCCTGCAGCGGGATCTCCAGGTACTCGACCATCGCCGCCCACGAGGCCTCGATCTCGTCGACCGACCACTGCCACAGCGCGGCGTAGTCGGGGAAGTCCAGGCCCTTGCGCTCCTTCAGCCAGCGCGTGTAGTCGGTGATGCGGGCGCGCGCCACGCGCTGCGAAGACGGGCGCCAGATGACGTCGGCGGTGTCGGGTGGGTTCATGCTCAGGCCCTCATCGCGTTGGTTCGGCCAGGCGGACGACACGCTCGCGCACCAGGCGCTGCACTTCGGCAGCATCACAACCCAGTTCGTGCAGCAGCGCCGCGCTGTGCTGGCCGGCGCGCGGCGGCGGCGCCATCTGCTCGGGGCTCAGCATGCCCTGCCCCAGGTGCGCTGAGAACGGGATCAGCGGCAGACCTGGCAATGCCGGGTGCGCAACGAAGCGGGCGGCCAGGTGCGGGTCGGCCATGGCCTGCGACACGGTGTTCACCGGCCCGCTGGGAATGTCGGCTTCGGCGAACGCGGACAGCCAGTGCGCTGCCGGCTGCGTGGCGAAGATCGCCCCCAGTTCGGCCGCCATCTCGGGCCGGTGGGCCACGCGGCCGGCGTTGCTGGCGTAACGCGGATCAGCGACCCATTCGCGGCGGCCGATGGCGTCGCAGAAGCGTGCAAAGGCGCCGTCGCTGATGACGGAGACGCTGAACCACTGGCCGTCGCCGGCGGAGAAGTGGCGGCTGGGCGCGGCGATCGGCAGATTCACGGCACGCGCCGGCTCGCGCCGCTCGACGGCATGCTCACCCACCTTGGAGGCCATCAGGTTGAACATGGTGTCGACGAGCACGGTTTCGACCTGCTGGCCGCGGCCGGTCTGGCGCCAGTGCATCACGGCGGCCAGGACGCCGAAGGCGCCGCACATGCCGCAGGCCACGTCGACCAGCGGAATGCCCATGCGGATCGGGTCGTCGCCCTCGTTGCCGCTGGCATAGAAGCCACCGGCCATGCCCTGCACCACGCTGTCCACCGCCGGGCGCAGCCGGTACGCGCCCTGCTCGCCGAAGGCCGTGATGGCGGCGTAGATCACCTCGGGCTGCAGCGCGCGCACGTCATCGTAGGTCAGGGCGTACTTTTCGGCGAAGTCGGGCCTGAAGTTGTGCACCACGACCTGCGAACGCTTGATCAGGCGGTCGAGGATGTCGCGCCCGGCCGGCTTGCGCAGGTCCAGCGCCAGCGACTCCTTGCCGCGGTTGCAGGACATGAAGGTGACGCTGGATTCGCCGTAGAACGGGGGCCCGAGGTGGCGGCCGTCCTCACCCGCCAGGGCTTCGACCTTGATGACGCGTGCACCCAGGTCGGCCAGCGCCATGGTCGAGTACGGACCGGCGACCAGCCGCGACAGGTCGACGACCGTGATGCCTTCGAGAACGCCCGCCATGCCGGCCCGGGGATTGTTTGCGCTGCGCCGGCGGCTAGGACTTGCCGCGTGCGCGATTGCGGAACGCGGCAATGCCGTCGCGGTGCTCGGGCAGGTCTTCCAGCACGGCCATGTGCGAAGACACCATGTCCAGGTGCGCACCCAGCGCCATGGTCTGGCTCTGGTAGACGGCGCGGCGGAAGAAGCGCACCGCCTGCTGCGGCTTGGAGGCGACGATGCGCGCAAAGTCGTAGGTCACCTTCAGCAGGTCGGCGTCGGGCACACTGCGGTTGACCATGCCGATGCGCTCGGCTTCCTCGGCGCCGACCACGCGACCCGACCAGAAAAGCTCGAGCGCGCGCGCCGTGCCGATCAGGCGCGGCAGGAACCACGAGCCGGCGTCGCCGGCGATGAGGCCGATGTTGATGTAGGTCTCGGCGAGCGTGGCCGACTGCGCCATGAAGCGCATGTCGCACATCAGCGCCATGTCCAGGCCGGCGCCGCGCGCCGCGCCGTTGATGGCGGCGATGACCGGCTTGTCCATGCGCTCCAGCGCCAGCGGAATGCGGTGCACGTTGCGGTAGAGGAAGTTCTTGCGGTCCAGGCTGTTCATCTCGCTGAACTTGGCCATCTCCTCGAAATCGCCGCCAGCGCAGAAGGCGCGGCCGGCGCCGGTGACCACCACCACCTTGACACGTTCGTCGGCCTCGGCCGCTTCGAGTGCGGCACGCCAGGCTTCGATCATCTTCAGGTCGAAGGCGTTGAGCTGCTCCGGGCGGTTCAGCGTCAGCGTGGCGATGCCATCGGCGTCGACATCCAGGCGAACCGGCGGCTGGTCGGACATGTTCTCGGGCTCCTGCAGGGCGGCCGCACGGCGTGTGCGCCAGACTTTCACGATAACATAACAAGTGTTAGTTTGGCGATCTTGCCACCACTTGAAAGCGCCACGACATGGACACCAGCCGCAACCGCGAAGTCATCGCCAGCATCAAGCGCGGCTGGAACGAAGACGCCTTCATGCGCGCGCAGGGCCTGAGCGTCGAGGAACACGCGCCCGGCGAGGTCACGGTCTGTCTGGCGCAAGCAGCCCAGTCGCAGCGCGGCGGCGGCGCCGGCGGCGACGCGGCGAAGGTGATCAACGGCGGCGTCATCTCGTACATGTGCGACGGCGCGCTCGGCTATTCGATCATCTCGGGCCTGCTGGCGCTGCCCGAAGCCCAGACGGTCGACGCGCGCGAGCTGCGCACCTTCACCATCACGCTGACCATGAGCTACCTCGACGTGGCGCGCGGCGACCGCTTCGAGGCCCGCGGCCGCGTAGTGCGCCTGGGCCGCGGCACGGCCTTTGCCGAAGGCCAGTTCGTCAACGAGGACGGCAAGGTTTGCGCCACCGCGCAGGGCATCTGGCGCGTGCTCTGGCCGCGCGGCTGAAACGGCAGGGCCGCCGCGGCGCCCTGCCCGTAGCGAATGCCAACAAGCGTATATAGTAAGCAACGCTCACTATTTTCCTCCGTCATTGAGCCCGTCATTGAACTCGAATCAGGATTCGCTGGGCTTTCTGCTGGCCAGCGTGGCGCGCCAGCTGCGGCACGCCTTCCAGCAGCGCCTGGCCGACCCACAGCTGACGCTGGCGCAGGCGCGCGCGCTGGTCTACGTGGCACGCCATGAAGGCGTGCGCCAGGTCGAACTCGCCGCCTTGCTGGAAGTGCAGCCGATCACCCTGGCGCGCCTGATCGACCAGTTGGCCCGGGCCGGCCTGGTGGAGCGTCGTGCCGACGCGGGCGACCGCCGCGCCTACCGCATCCACCTGTGCGCCGCCGCCGGCGCGCAGCTGGACACCATCTTCCGCACCGGCGCCGCCGTGCAGGCCGACGCCCTGCGCGGCCTGGCCCCCGCGCAGGTCGAGCTGGTCTTCGATGCCCTGCACCGCATGCGCGACAACCTGGGCGCGCCCTAGTACGCCGGCACAGAGGTTTCGGAACATGACGAAAGCGATGGATTCGGTCCGAGGGCAAGGCGCGAACCGCAGCAATGCCCAGTGGCATTGCGAGGATTTGCAACGCCGCCATCGGAGCGAAGACGCGCTTTCGTGTTTCGAAATCTCTGGGCTGGCGTACTAGGCTCGCTGCCGCATAGAACCCATGAACGAGGACCCGATCGATCCGGCCACCTTGGCGGCGCCCGCCGATGTCGCCATCGCCTCAAGACCCGGACGCCGCCTTCTGGTACGCGCCGTCTTCATGGGTCTGCTGCCACTGTTGGCCGTGCTCGCCCTGCTGGCCTGGTACCTGCACGGCGGCGGCTCCGTGGAAACCGACAATGCCTACGTCAAGTCCGACAAGATCGCGATCAGCGCCGAGGTGGCCGGCCCAGTGACCGAAGTCCTGGTGCGCGACAACGAGGCCGTCGCGGCCGGGCGCGTGCTGTTCCGGCTCGACCCCGCACCGTACCGCGTGGCGCTGGCCGAGGCCGAAGCCAAGGTCGCCCAGGTGCGCAATGACCTGGCGGCGCTGGCCGCGACCCACCGCCAGAAGCAGGCCGAGATCATCTTGGCGAATACCCGGCTGGCCTTCGCACGCCAGGAGCAGCTGCGCCAGGCCGACTTGGTGGCGCGCGGCTTCGTCTCGTCGTCCCGCTTCGACGAAGCCCGCCAGGCCAGCGACCTGGCGGCGCAGCAGTTGCCGGTGCTCGAACAGGAGCTGCAACGCATCGCCGTCACCCTGGGCGGCCGCGTCGACGCGCCGATCGCGCGCCACCCTAGCATGCTGGCGGCGCGGGCCGAGCTCGATCGTGCCCAGCTCGACCTGGCCCGCACCGAAGTGCGCGCGGCGCTGCCCGGCGTCGCCAGCCGGCCGCCGCGGCAGGGCCAGTTCGTCAGCGTGGGCAGCACGGTGATGGCTCTGGTGGTCAGTGCCACGCCGTGGGTCGAGGCCAACTTCAGCGAGACCGACCTCAGCCACCTGCGCGCCGGGCAGCCGGCCGAGATCCGCGTCGACACGTATCCCGGCCTGGTCTGGCATGGCACGGTGGACAGCCTCAGCCCCGCCACCGGGGCCGAGTTCTCGCTGATCCCGGCCCAGAACGCCGCCGGCAACTGGGTCAAGGTGGTGCAACGCGTGCCGGTGCGCATCCAGCTCGACAGCGCCGCGGAGCAACCGCCGCTGCGCGCCGGTCTGAGCGCCGTGGTCACGGTCCGTACCGGGCAGCGCCGGCAGTTGCTCGGCCTGGCCTGGCCGCGCCAGTGAAACCGGCCGCCGCGGGTCCCCTGGCGTGAGCACCGCCGGCAGTCCGGCCATCGCCCATCCCGGCCTGGTCACGGTCTCGGTGATGCTGGCCACCATCATGCAGGCGGTGGACACGACCATCGCCAATGTCGCGCTGCCTCACATGCAGAGCGCGATGGGCGCAACGCAGGACCAGATTTCCTGGGTGCTCACGTCCTACATCGTGGCGGCGGCGATCTTCATGCTGCTGACCGGGTTCCTGTCTGCCCGGCTGGGGCGCAAGCGCTTGTTCATGTGGTCGGTGGTCGGCTTCACCATCGCGTCGATGTTGTGCGGGGCGGCGCAGAGCCTGACGCAGCTGGTGGCCTTCCGCCTGCTGCAGGGCGTGTTCGGCGCCTGCCTGGTGCCGCTGTCGCAGGCCGTGCTGCTGGACAGCCACCCGCGCGAACGCCACGCCTCGGCGATGGCGCTGTGGGGCGTCGGGGTGATGGTCGGGCCCATCCTCGGCCCGACGCTCGGCGGCTGGCTGACCGAGCACCTGAGTTGGCGCTGGGTGTTCTACATCAACCTGCCGGTCGGCATCCTGGCCTGGCTGGGACTGGCCGCCTTCGTGCAGGAGACGCCGCTGGACCGCGGGCGGCGCTTCGACGGCCTGGGCTTTGGGCTGCTGGTGCTGGCCATCGGCGCCTTCCAGATGATGCTGGACAGGGGCGAGTCGCAGGGCTGGTTCGAGAGTGTCGAGATCGTCGTCGAGGCGCTCCTGGCTGCGCTGGCGCTGTACCTGTTCGTGGTTCACATGTTCACCCACGATCGCCCGTTCATCGAGCCGCGCCTGTTCACCGACCGCAATTACAGCGTCGGCCTGTTGCTGATGTTCTTCATGGGCGCGATCCTGTTCAGCACCATGGCCCTGCTGCCGCCCTTCCTGCATGGCCTGCTGGGCTACCCGGTGATCGATGTCGGCACGCTGCTCGTGCCCCGCGGCGTGGGCACGATGGCCGCGATGTTCGCCGTCGGCCGCATCGGCCCGCGCATCGACCTGCGCTGGCAGATCCTGCTCGGCATGGTGCTGACCGCCCTGGCCATGCACGAGATGACGCAGTTCAGCCTCGACACCAGCACCTGGGACATCACCCGCACCGGCATCGTCCAGGGCCTGGGCCTGGGCTTCGTCTTCGTGCCGCTGTCGACGGTGGCCTTCTCGACCCTGGCGCCGCACTTTCGCAACGAGGGCGCGGCGCTGTTCAGCCTGATCCGCAACATCGGCGCCAGCATCGGCATCTCGGCCATGGTGGCACTGCTGGCGCAAAACACGCAGGCCGGGCACGCGGCGCTGGCCGAATTCATCCATCCTTTCAGCCTGGCACTGCGCCAGGCGGTCGAGGTCGGGGCGCACGATGTTTCCAGTGCGGCCGGCCTGCAAAGGCTCGACGCCGAGGTCGGCCGCCAGGCGGCGATGCTGGCCTACCTGCAGGACTTCAGGCTCATGATGTGGGTGGCGCTGCTGGGCATCCCGTGGATCGCGTTGCTGCGCAAGCCGGCCTCGCCGGTGTCCGCCCCCGAGTCGCCGGCGCTGCCGGATTGAGGGAACCGCAGACAGCTCGCCCCTGCGGCACCGATTCGCCGCGGCACCGCTTCAGGTCGTTGCCCCGGCCGAGCATCGTGGATGGCCGCAACCGGCCCGGATCACGAAAAGCAGTCCCCCTAGCGGTCGAGCGCGTTCGCCTTTGTCCCTCACGCTCTCTCGCTTGACGCTGGAATCAACCGTCACTAGGATGGACCCATAGGGGGACACATGTTCCGATATAAGAACTACGAAGGAGACACACCACCGTGCAGTCATCGTTGGCGCCAGTCAAGTTTGCCGCCCCACGGCGCAGCGATGTGGCGCCCATGGCGTTGGAGCGGGTGCTGCGGACGCTGCGATTGCTCGCCGATGAGCCGGACGGCCTGACGCTGGCGCAGTTGATGGCGCAGATCGAGGCGCCCAAGACCAGCGTGCATTCGCTGCTGCAAGGCTTGGCTGCTGCAGCGTACGTGCAGCGACACGATTCACTCTACCGGCTCGGCCCGGAATCCTTCGTCCTCGGCGCCGCGCTCGTTGCGGCCCGCTCGCTGACCATCGTGGCCACCCCGTTCCTGCGCGAAGCACGTGCGCAGTCCGGCGAGACGGTACTGCTCGCGGTCATCGACCGGATCTCGGGCAGGTTGACGTACACCCAGATCCTGGAAAGCCACAAGCCGGTGCGCTACGCCGTGCCCGTGGGCACCACGCGCCCGCTCTTCGCAACGTCAGCAGGCCGCGTACTGCTCGCCTTTCAGGATGAGGGTTGGCGACGCGAGTACCTGAAGACGGCCGACCTCCGGGCGTTGACCGACAAGACGGTTACCGACCGTCGCCAACTGGTCAAGATCATCGAACGGATACGCACGACCGGCCATGGCGTGACCATCGGCGAGGTCACGCCCGACGTAGCCGGCTTTGCTGCGCCCATCCTCGAACCCAACGGTCAGGTGAATGCCGCCGTCATCATCGCCGCCCCCATCGAACGGGGGCGCGCCGTGGCGGAGCGGCTCACCGGCATCGTGATCCAGATCGCCGCGCAGCTGTCGCAAGCCCTCGGTTACCGCGCAGAGCGTCTTCCCACTCCCCAGCCATTGAACGGAAAGCGATGAGCAACGAACTGCTGTATGAGGTCAGCGATGGCATCGCTGTCATCACCATCAACCGCCCGGAGCGCAAGAACGCCATCAACCGCGCCGTGCGTCAGGCCCTCTTCGATGTCTGGCCGCGCTTCGAGGCGGACGATTCGGCGCAGATTGCCATCCTCACCGGCACAGGGGACACGTTCTGCGCCGGCATGGACCTGATCGAGGCCGCTGACACGGTGCTGCGTATCCCGCCCAAGAACTTCATGCCCGTGCTGGGCGACAACATCGAGGTCAGCAAGCCCGTGATCGCCGCCGTGCAGGGCTATGCCTACGCTGGTGGCTGGCTCCTGGCGCAGATGTGCGACCTGTGCGTAGCCGACGAGACGGCCAAGTTCGCGATCACCGAAGGCCGTGTCGGCCGCGGCATGCCCTGGGCGTCGCCGGTGATCCACATGCTGCCGCAGCGCATCCTCATGGAAGTGGCCATGACCTGCGACCCGCTGAGCGCGCAGCGCGCCTACGAACTGGGCTACGTCAACCGCGTCGTGCCCAAGGGGCTGGCGCTGCAAGGCGCCAAGGAACTGGCCGCACGCATCCTGGTCAATGCGCCGCTCACCGTGCGCGGCGCCAAGGAGATGGTGCGCATGGCCACCGAAATGGGCCGTACAGCCGCGCTGCGTGCATCGCATCGCGCCTTTGACGCCGTGTACCTCAGTGAAGACGCGATCGAAGGGCCGCGTTCGTTCCGCGAAAAGCGCAAACCTCAATGGAAGGGGCAATGACATGACCACCCGCTTTGCAACCGCAGCGGCAAGCGCTTCTGCAGGCTCGGTTCTGATGGCAGTCGCCAAACCGTCGCCGAGGGACCTGCGCTTCACCCGCGCCCTGGCAGTAAAAAACGCTGCATGGACATTCGACGCCGTCCCTGCCGACGCGCGCAAGCTCGTTCGCCATTGCCTGCTCGACTGGATCTCCGTCACCCTGGCCGGCGCGCAGGAGCCGGTGACACACATGCTGGCGGAGGAAGCGCGTGAGCAAGGGGGTTTCCCTCAAGCCACGGTCGTCGGCCATGGCTTCGCCGCCAGCAGCCGCCAGGCCGCGCTGATCAACGGGGCCGCGTCACACGCGCTCGATTTCGACGATGTCAACATGTCGTTCACAGGCCATCCGAGTGTGGTGCTGGTGCCGGCCTTGCTGGCACTGGCCGAAACGCGCGGTGCCAGCGGCGCCGAGTTCATGACCGCGTTCGTCGCTGGGTACGAGACGTTGTGCCGCATTGGTGCGGCCGTGTCGCCGGGGCACTACGCGCTGGGCTTCCACAGCACCGGCACCATTGGCACGTTCGGCGCGGCCGCCGCCTGCGCCCGCCTGCTGCAGCTCGATGCCGAAGACACCGCCGATGCCCTGGGCATCGCGGCCACCCAGACCGCGGGACTGAAGGCGATGTTCGGCACCATGTGCAAGCCCCTGCACGCCGGCAAGGCCAGCGCCGACGGCATGATGGCTGCGCAGCTTGCCGCACGCGGCTTCACCTGCCGCAGCGACGCGATCGAGGCCGTGCAGGGCTTCGCTGCCACGCATGGCCCCGACTTCGATCCCGCCGCCGGGCTGAGAGAGCCCGCCCGCGGGCTGTACCTGCGCGACAACCTGTTCAAGTACCACGCGGCCTGTTACGGCACGCACGCGGCCATCGAGGCGGCGCGCTACCTTCGCGAGAGACATGGCCTCGACGAAAGCCAGGTTCGGCGAGCCACTGTGCACGCCGCGGCCAGCAGCGAGGGTGTGTGCAACATCCCCTTGCCGCGCACCGGTCTGGAAGCCAAGTTCAGCCTGCGTCATGTCGTTGCCATGGCCATCGCCGGCATCGACACGGCCAACATGGCCAGCTACAGCGACGAATCCACGAACGACCTAGCGCTGACCGAACTGCGTGATCGGGTGCATGTGGAGCTTTTCCGCGAGTGCAACGCCTTGACGCAGGCCGAGGTGGTCATCGAAACGGTCGACGGCTCGATCCTGCGTCGGCGCCACGACTGCGGCATCGCGGCGACGGACCTGGACGCGCAGGGGGCGAGGCTGAAGAACAAGTTTCGCGCCATCGCCCACCCCCTGCTCGACCCGGAGTCGAGCAAGGAGGTGCTGGACTTGATCGATCGCCTCGAAGATTTGCCCGATCTGTCGCCGCTGGCGGGCCTGCTGGCCTGCCAACCCGCACGCGTCTCCCGTCACTGACATCAGCAGGAACGACCCCATGAATTTTCTCTCCGAAGAGCAGCAGGCCTGGAAGGACTCGGCCCGCCGCTGGGTGGACCGCGACGTCGGCCGCGAGTACATCCGCAAGTGCGACATGGACCGCGCCTTCCCTTTCGAAGCCTACGAGAAGGCCGCCAAGCTCGGTTTCCACAGCCTGCTCGTGCCCGAGGCCGACGGTGGCGATGGCGGCGACGTGTTCTCGTATGCGCTGCTGTGCGAAGCGCTGTCCTGCTACGGCGTGGACTTCTCGGTGGCCATCGCCGGCGGCATCTTCACCGCCATGAACCTGTCGCTGCATGGCACCGAAGACCAGAAGCAGCGCTTCCTCAAGCCCTTCATGCGCGGCGAGATCCGCTTCCCGATCTCGATGTCCGAACCCAACGCCGGGTCGGACGTGGCCAACGTGCAGACCCGCGCCGAGCGCGTCGGCGACGATTACGTCGTCAACGGTCAGAAGCTGTGGTGCAGCGGCGCCGGCAACCGCGGCGCCGTCATCCTGATGCTGGTGCGCACCGCCAACACGCCGGACAAGCGCAACGGCCTGTCGGTGCTGATCGTGCCCAACGACCTGCCGGGCCTGACCATCCGCCCCTTGCAGACGCTGGCCCGCCGCTCCGTCGTGACCACCGAGATCTTCCTCGACAACGTGCGTGTACCGGCGGCCAACATGCTGGGCGCGCCCGGCGAGGGCTTCAAGATCATCGCCGGCGAACACCTGGCGCTGGAGCGCGTGGCGGTGGCGGCCAGCTATGTCGGCAATGCGCAGGGCGCCGTCGACGATGCACTGGCCTACGCGCAGCAGCGGGTGCAGTTCGGCAAGCCGATCTACGAATTCCAGGTCGTCCGCCACATGCTGGCCGACATGCAGACCCAGACCGACGCGGCCCGGTTGATCACCTACCGCGCCGCCGACCTCGCCGCGCGTGGCCTGCCCTGCCGCAAGGAAGTGGCGATGGCCAAGCTGTTCGCGTCCGAGACCCTGCAGACCGTCACTCGTCAGGGCATGCAGATCCTGGGTGGCTACGGCATGACGCCCGAGGGCGACATGGAGCGCTATTTCCGCGAGGGCATGCAATCGACGATCGGTGGCGGCACCTCGCAGATCCAGCGCACCATCATCGCGCAAGAAATGCGGGTTTGAGACGAGCACGCCCATGCCGCCGCCGATTCCGGCTGTCCCGGCGGTCGCCGCCACCGTCGTTCTAGTGCGCGATGGCGATCAGGGGCTCGAAGTGCTGCTGGTGGTACGCCACCACGAGATCGATTTCGCCCGCGGTGCGGCCGTGTTCCCGGGCGGCAAGGTGGCCCCCGCGGACCGCGACCCGCGTCTGGTGCCACGCATTGCCGGGCTTGCCGGCCTCGACGCAGAGCAGGCCGCCCTGCGGGTGGCCGCGATCCGCGAAACCTTCGAGGAAAGCGGCCTGCTGCTCGCGCGGGAGGAACCCGCTCGCGGGCTACTCGGCGGCGAGCGCCTTGACGCCGTGCATGGGCGCTGGAAGGAGGCGATCGCCGGCGGCGGACTGGCCTTCGTCGACATGGTGTGCGAAGAAGCCCTGTACCTTGCGGGCGATGTCCTGCAGCCCTTCGCGCACTGGGTCACGCCGGAACATTCGCCCAAGCGTTTCGATACCCATTTCTTCATCGCCGCAGCGCCGATCGAGCAACTGGCCCGTCACGATGGCTACGAGGCGGTCGATTCGTTCTGGATCCGCCC
This sequence comes from Rubrivivax sp., assembly GCA_030653505.1. Lineage (GTDB taxonomy): Bacteria > Pseudomonadota > Gammaproteobacteria > Burkholderiales > Burkholderiaceae_C > Rubrivivax. The sequence continues at coordinate 14,793 of JAURZK010000038.1, read as the reverse complement.
GCTCGATGTCCTGCAAGAGTGCGAACAGCGACGGCGCACCCTCATCTTCCCGACCCTGTCGAATCTCGCATTGCTGGCGCAATCGGCCGACGTTGCGAGCGCCATCGACGCCGCTCGCCGCCGACCGGCGCTGCGCATCCAGCCCACGCTGGGCCAGCGCGCGGATGGCAAGCGCATTCCGGTGCTGCCACTCGAAGCCGCGTACCCGGCGCTGTCGGACACGCTGATGGACCAGGTCGCGCGCTAGGCGCGGCCCGGACCACTGACACACCCCACCTGCAAATCAACCTGAACGGACCATTGCCATGGAAATTCTCGGCCTCGGACTGCATTTCGAAGACCTGCCCGTCGGGCGCCAGTTTCGTACCGTGGCGCGCACCGTCACCGAAACCGACATCGTCAATTTCGTCACCGTCACCGGCATGACCGAGGTGCTGTTCACCGATCTCGAATTCCTGCGCACCGAATCCGACATCAAGGGCCGCGTCGCACCGGGTGCGCTGGCCTACACCTTCGCCGAAGGCCTGCTGGTGCATTCGACCATGCAGCACACCGGCTACGCCTTCCTCGACATGGAGCTGAAGGTCCACAACCCGGTCTTCGCCGGCGACACGATCCATGTCGAATGCGAGGTGATCGAGGCCCGCCTGAGCAAGAGCCGCCCAGGCCGCGGCCTGGTACGCACGCGCAACAAGATCGTCAAGCACGACGGCACGCTGGCCATCACCTACACGCCGCTGCGCATGATCAAATGTCGCAGCAAAGGCAAGTAGTCGCGGCGTAGTCCCACCGCAGAGGCCCTGACCGGAGAGCCACGATGACCCCCTATGCGCTGAACGATGAGCAACGCCAGATCCAGGACATGGTGCGGCGCCTGGCACGCGAAAAGGTCGCCGCCCGTGCCGACCAGATCGACCGCAGCGCCGAGTACCCGCAGGACATGTTCGACCTGCTGCGCGAAGTCGGTCTGTTCACGATCCCGTTCCCGAAGGAATACGGCGGCACCGACAGCATGCTGTCGGCCGCGGTGGCGATCGAGGAGCTGGGGCGCGTTTGCTACAACACGGCCTACCTGCTGGTCGTGCAGTGGGTGCCTTTCGGTGCCATCCTGGCGGCCGGCAGCGAAGAGCAGAAGCGCCGCTTGCTCGGCCCCTTGGCGGCCGGCGAGATGCGCGGCGCCTTTTCGACCACCGAGCCGCAAAGCGGCTCGGACGTCGCCGGCATCCGCACCCGCGCCCGCCGCTGCGAGGGCGGCTACCGCATCAACGGCTCGAAGATCTGGTGCACCAACTCCCCAGTCGCCGACTTCGTCCTGGTCGCTGCCAAGACCGGCGACGGCGACGGCGCGCGGGCCATCAACCTGTTCATCGTCGAGCGCGGCACCAAGGGCTTCACCATCGGCCGCAAGGAAGACAAGATGGGCGCGCGCGGCGTGCCCTCGTGCCCGCTGTTCCTGGACGACGTCTTCGTGCCGGAGGCCAACCGCCTCGGCGAGGACGGGCGCGGCTTCAAGGACGTGATGGAGGCTTTCAACAAGAGCCGCCCGCTGATCGGCGCGCGCGGCGTCGGCCTGGCGCAGGGCGCCATCGATCACAGCATCGAGTTCGTCAGCAACCGCGTGACCTGGGGCCGCAAGGTCAGCGAGAACCAAGGCATCCGCTGGATGCTCGCCGACATGGCCGTGCAGACCGAGGCCGCGCGCCAGATCGTCTACCGCGCCGCCTCGGTTGTCGACAGCGGCGTGTCGGGCATCGAACTGGCCCCGATCGCCGCGATGGCCAAGTGCTTCGCCACCGACACCGCGATGCGTGTCGCCACCGACGCGGTGCAGCTCTTCGGCGCCGCGGGCATCTCCAACGACACGCCGATCAACCGCTATTTCCGCGACGCCAAGGTACTGCAGATCATCGAAGGCACCAACCAAATCCAGCGCAACATCATCGGTGACAGCCTGCTCGGCCGCGCCGCGCGCTGAAGCTGAAGCCAACGCCAACGGAGAAACCATGAACGCACAAGACTTCCCCCGCCACGCGAACGGCGCTGCAGCAGTGCCACCGCGCGGTCCCGCGCGGGGCGCCCTGCGGCGCGCGCTGGCGTCGGCGCTCCTGCTCGGCGCTTCCATGCTTTCTCACGCGGCCGATCCCGCCGTGCTGTCGATCCCGGTGGTCACCCCCCTCAGCGGGGCGACCTCGGTGATCGGCCAGGACACCTTGAAGTCGCTGGACATCGCCATGCGCCACATCGCCGAGGACGGCGGCGTGCTCGGCCGCAAGCTGGAGTTGAAGATTGTCGACACGCAGGGCAAGCCCGACGTGATGCGCCGCGAGCTCGAGCGCCTGGCACGGCTGGAGAACGCACCGCTCGTGCTCGGTTGCGAGGTCAGTGCCGCGACCGCCGCCGCGGCGCAGTTCGCCGAGCAGTTCAAGGTGCCCTACCTCAACTCGGCCGCCGCCGCCGCAGACATTCTCGAGCGCGGCTACAGCTGGTACTTCTCCGACCAGATCACCGGCGACGACGAGGCGCGCGCCGTCACTTCCTTCGTCGAGCATCTGGTGGCCCAGCGCGCCGGCAAGCCGGTGAAGTTTGCCTTTCTCTTCGAAGACAGCCCGCGTGGCGCAGGCACCATCGACGCGTCGCGCAAACTGCTCAAGGACAAAGGCCTGGTACCGGTGATCGAGGTCTCGTACAACCGCGCCGAGCGCAACCTGCTGCCGCAGGTGAAGAAGGTCGAACAGGCTGCGCCCGACATCGTGGTCTGGGCCGGCTACACCGAAGATGTGGTGGCCGGACTGAAGGCCATGCAGCAGATCGCCTTCACGCCCTACGTCGTGGGCATCGGTGGCGGCCCCGGCGACCCGCGCATCCCGACCCTGGTCGATCCGGCCTTCGTGCAAAAGCTGCGGCTCAGCACGGTCGACTACTTCAACCCCGACCTGGCGCGCGCCAAGCGTTTCACCGATGCGTACCAGAAGCAATACGGCATGATGCCGAGCAGCTACGCCTCGATGTGTTACCGCGGCGCGTACACGGCCCGCGCCGCCCTCGAAAGCGCATTGAAGGCCAAGGCCGGCAATCTCGACCGGGAGTCGATCCGCCAAGCCTTTCGCAGTCTGAAGATTCCCGGCGAGGCCACCATCGCGCCATTCCGCTCGATCGAGTTCGATGCCCACGGCCGCAACATCGGCGCCCAGTCCCTTATCGCGCAGTGGCACGACGGCGGGACCAAGAAGGTCACCGTCTGGCCCAAGGACGTCGCCACGCGCGCGCCACTTCCGCTGCAATGAAGCGTCCGGGCAGGGCCATCCCGTGACGCTCGAACTAGCGCTGCAGGCCGCTGTCTCCGGGCTGCTGCTCGGCGGCATCTACGCCTTGATCGCGCTCGCGCTGGCGCTGGTCTTCGGCGTGATGCGGGTGCTGAACTTTGCCCACGGCGATCTGTTGCTGATCGCGATGTACGGCATGGTGCTGCTGGATAGGGCGCTCGGCCTGCATCCCTACGCCTCGATCGTCGTGCTGGCACCGCTTATGGGCGCGGTGGGCTGGGCGATGTTCGTCGTCTTCATCCGGCCCTTGCTTGCCTCCAGCGTGCTGATGCAGGCCCAGCTCACGATCGGCATCTCGTTCATGATCCAGAGCGCGGCATTGATGATCTTCGGCGCCGACCTGATGATCGTGCACACGGCGTTCGAGAACAGCACTTGGTCGGTCGGCGGCATCGTGATCGGCGTGCCACTGCTGGCCGCGTTCGCGGTCTCGGTCTGCACCTGCGCCTTCGTCGGCTGGTTCCTGGCGCGCACCGAAACCGGCTGCCGCATCCGGGCAACGGCACAAGACCCGGTCATGGCCCAGCTGTGCGGCGTGGCCGTGCCGCGGGTTCAGAAGCTGGTGTTCGCGGCCAGCATTGCCGTGCTGGCGATTGCAGCCGGCAGCCTGATGACCTTCTTCCACGTCACGCCGCATACCGGCGTTCAATTCAGCATCCTGTCGCTGCTGATCGTCGTGCTTGGCGGCCTGGGCGATCTGAAGGGCACGTTCATCGGCGCGCTGCTGATCGGGCTGGCCGAGTCGCTGGCCGGTGCGGCCTTCGACAGCGCGCTGGCGCCGGCGGTGATTTACATCCTGTTCGGCCTGGCCTTGCTGTTCCGGCCGCGCGGCCTGTTTGGCCGCGGGAGCATCGCTTGACGCTGCCCGGCCGCCACGCGCGGCGCGTCGAGACGGTGCTGGCGCTGGCGCTGGTCTGGATCGCGGCCGGCGCGGCCCTGCTGACACGCAACGCCTACTGGATCAGTGTCACCACCACCCTGCTGATGTGGGTCCACCTGTGCACGGCCTGGAACGCCGTCGGCGGCATGGCGGGGCAGATTTCGTTCGGCAACGCCGCGTTCTTCGGCATCGGTGCCTACACCTCCACCTGGCTCGGCGCGCACTTCGGGCTGAACCCCTGGCTCGGCATGCTCGCCGGCGGTGCGCTGGCGGCCGGCGCCGGTTGGTGCGTCGGCTACCTGCCCTTTCGCTGGCGGCTCAGCCACCTGGTGTTCGCGCTGCTGACCATGACCCTGGCCTTCGTGCTGCAGTTCAGCGTCAGCGGCATCAAGTCGCTGGGCGGCACGGCAGGACTGTTCATCAATGCGCCAGCCTCGCTCGGCAACATGCGCTTCGATGAGCCGGCCGGGTATCTGATCATGATTGCGCTGTTCGCCAGCCTCACGGTACTCGTCGTCGGCCTGTTGTTCCAGGGCCGGCGGGGCTACTTCTGGCGCGCAGCGCGCGACAACGAAGACGCCGCGGCCGCCGCCGGCGTCGACCTGTTCCGCATCAAGCAGGAGGCGCTTGCGTTCAGCGCGTTCGCCTCGGCCGCCGCGGGCACGTTCTACGCGCAGCAGATCGGCTACATCGACCCGCACTCGGTGCTCGGGCTCGACATCGCGATCCAGATCCTGCTGTTTGCCGTGGTCGGCGGCGCCGGCACGCAGCTCGGCCCCGTCATCGGACCGCTGCTGCTGGTGCCACTGGGCGAAGCGTTGCGCCTGAACCTCGGTGGCAGCGCCGGTGCCACGATGCACCAGTTCTTCTACGGTGCGGCATTGGTGGCGGTGATCCTGCTGTGGCCGGGCGGCATCGTCGGCGGGCTGCGCAAGGCGTTCTCGGCACGCCGCCCGGCTGCGCCTGCGCCCACGTCCGAACCGCTGCCACCCCGCACGGTGGCGCCGCAGCCTGCGGCGATGGCCAAGGATGCACTCATCGAGATCGCCGGGATCGGCAAGCGCTTCGGCGGGCTGCAGGCGCTGCATGAGATCTCCTTTACCGTGCACCGCGGCGAGATCCTCGGCGTGATCGGCCCCAACGGCGCCGGCAAGACAACGCTGTTTTCGCTCCTGGCGGGATTCCAGACCCCCAGCGCGGGGCAGATCTCGTTCGCCGGCCAGCGCATCGACGGACTCGCACCGCACGAGGTCTGCCGCCGCGGCATCGCCCGCACCTTCCAGATCACGCAGGCCTTCCCGACGCTTACCGTGTTCGACACCGTGCTGACGGCCGCGCTGGTGCGCCACGACATTGCTGCGGCGCAAAGCATTGCCTACGCCGTGCTCGCGCGCACCGGCCTGTGGCCGCGGCGCACGGCCCTGTGCGCCGATATCACGCTGGCCGAGCAGCGACGGCTCGAGATCGCCCGCGCGCTGGCCACCGAACCCACGGTGTTGCTGCTCGACGAGTCGATGGCCGGCCTCACCACGCGCGAGACCGACGAGGCCCTGCGCCTGCTGCGCGGCTTGCGCGACGAAGGCCTGACCATCGTGCTGATCGAGCATGTGATGCGCGCGGTGATGAGCGTGTGCGACCGCCTCGTCGTGCTCGACGCCGGCAAGCTGATCGCCGCCGGCACGCCGGCCGCGGTGGCCAGTGATCCGCAGGTGATCCGCGCCTACCTCGGCGCGCGTACGGAGCGAAAATGAGCTTGCTGGTCGTCGACGATCTGCGCGCCGGCTACGGCAGCCTCGAAGTGCTGCACGGGGTTTCGCTGCGCGTCGAACCCGGCGAGGCCGTCGCGGTGCTCGGGCCGAACGGCGCCGGCAAGTCGACCCTGCTGCGCACGATTTCCGGGCTCGTCGCGGCGCGCAGCGGGCGCGTGCAATTCGCCGATGCGCCACTGGCCGGAGTGCCGGCCCATGCCATCCCGCATCGGGGGCTGGTGCACGTGCCCGAAGCGCGCCATGTATTCGCCTTGCTCAGCGTGCGCGAGAACCTGATGGTCGGCGGCACGCCGTTGCCCAGCCGCGCTGCCCGACTGGCCGCGCTGGACGACGTGTGGGCACTGTTCCCGATGCTGCTCGGGAAAGCCGATGCACCCGCCGCCTCGCTCTCGGGCGGGCAACAGCAGATGCTGGCGATCGGCCGGGCGCTGATGGCCGGCCCCAAGCTGCTGATGCTCGACGAACCCTCGCTCGGGCTCGCGCCGGTGGTCGTCGAGGAGCTTTACGCCGCGCTCGGCAAGCTCAGGCAGCGCGGCCTGACCATCCTGCTGGTGGAGCAGGACGTGCACACCGCGCTCGACTTCGCCGACCGCGCCTATGTGCTGGAGAACGGCGCAATCGCGCTGGCCGGATCGGCCGCCGCGCTGCGCGAAGATCCACATGTACGCGAGCTGTATCTTGGGCTCTGATCGCGCACGGGCCCAAGTACGCCCTGCGCACTGGCCCTGCTCTTATCCTTCCAATCGATAGAGATCTCCGATGTCCAAACTCGCATTGTTTATTTTGTCGCTGGTGCTGCATGGGCCGGTCCTCGCGCAGGACTACCCGACGCGGCCGATCCGCGTCATCGTGCCGACGGCGCCCGGAGGTATCACCGACGGTTTCGTGCAACTCATCGGCGAGGCCTTGCGCGCCGCCTGGGGACAGGCGGTGGTTATGGAACATCGGCCGGGCGCGGGCGGCATCATCGGTACCGACTCGGTGGCCAAGGCCGCGCCCGACGGCTACACGCTGCTGGCCGGCAACGTCGGGCCGCTCGCCATCGCGCCGTATCTGCAACAGGGCAAGGTGCCCTACGATCCCGAGCGAGACTTCATGCCGGTCAAGCTGCTGGCGACTTTTTCCAACGTGCTGGTCGTCAACCCTTCGGTCCAGGCCAAGAACATCGACGAGCTGATCCGCCTGGCGAAGGCCAAACCCGGCACGCTGCACTTTGCCTCGCCCGGCATTGGGCAGTCGCAGCACCTGTCGGGTGAGTTGTTCAAGCGGCTGGCGGGTGTGGACCTGGTTCACGTGCCCTACAAGGGCACTGGGCCAGCGCTCACCGACCTGATCGGCGGGCAGGTCCAGATGATGTTCAGCAACATCCCGCCCGCGCTGCCGCATATCGCGGCGGGAAAACTGCGGCCGCTTGCGGTGACGAGCGCCGCCCGCAGCGCCGCCCTGCCCGAGGTTCCCACGGTCGCCGAGTCCGGCCTGGCCAGTTATCAGGTCGTGTCGTGGATCGGCCTCTTTGCACCGGCCGGCACGCCGCCCGCGATCCTGGCCCGGCTGCACACCGAAGTCACCCGCGCGCTTGCCTCGCCCGCGGCCAAGGAACGCTTCGCCGCCGCCGGTGCCGACGTCGGCACCGGTTCGGCACAAGACTTTGCTGCCTTCACTGCCGCCGAGCGCTCGAAGTGGAGTGCGCTGATCCGCGAGGCGAATATCCGCGCCGAGTAGCGCCGGCGCGGCAAGCGAAAACGCAATCGCGCGCGCGGCTACCGTCGCCGCGAGCGCAAGACCACGGCGGCCTCGGCAGGCCGCGCGTCGAGCAGCAATGCCGCCGCAGCGCGAGCCGGTGATCCTCGAAGGAAACCACCACCATGACCACGCCTGTTTCGCAAGTTCCCGCCGTTCTGCCAAACATCCTCGTCGAGCGCCGCGATGGCGTGGCCATCGTCACCCTGAACCGCCCGCGCGAACGCAATCCACTCGGGCTGGACTTCCCCGACCAGATGCTGGGCGTGCTGCAGCAGCTCGACGACGATCTCGGCCTGCACGCCGTGGTGCTGACCGGCGCCGGCAACGTGTTCTGCGCCGGCGCCGAGCTGGGCCAGGTCGTCAACCCCGACGGCGTCGACGCCGAGCTGCAGTTCCGCTTCATCCGCGGCCTGCACAAGGTGGTGCAGCGCATCCGCGAGCTGGAGCTGCCGGTGATTGCCGCGGTCAATGGCGCTGCGGTCGGCGGCGGCGCGGCGCTGGCCATGGCCTGCGACATTGCCGTGGCCTCGGACAAGGCGCGCTACTTCTTCGCCTTCGGCCGCCTGGGCGCCGCGGCCTGCGACATGGGCTGTTCTTACCTGTTGCCGCGCATCGTCGGCAGCGTGCGCGCCCGGCACTGGCTGCTCACCGGCGCCAGCGTCGAGGCCGAGGCCGGGCGCGCCGCGGGCCTCTTCGTCGACGTCGTTCCCGGCGAACGCCTGCTGGACGCGGCACTGGCCATCGCCGCGTCGATCAAGCAGGCGACACCACGCCGCGCCGGTGCGGCCAGCAAGCTGGCCATCGCCCGCGGCGAGGACACCGACCTGCAGTCCTGCCTGAGCTACGAGGCCTACGTGCAGAACTACCTGTTCTCCACCGACGACCACAAGAGCCGGCTGCGTGCGCTGATGGAACAGCAAAAGCGCAAGTAGGGGGGGGCTCTGCGCAGGCGGGCCGGCCGAGTTTCAGCCGGCGCCCGGCGGCGCCGCGCCGTCGACGCTGATGCCGCGCGCCAGCAGGTCGTCGATCTGCGCCGGGCTCAACCCGGCCTCGCGCAGCAGCGCCACGCTGTGCTCGCCCAGCCGCGGGGCCTGGCGCTGCGGCAGCGGTGCCGTGGCCGACCAGCGCGTGGGCACGGCCATGGTGCGGATCGCGCCCTCGCTCGGATGTTCGACGTCCTGGAAGAAACCGACGGCGTCGAGGTGCGGGTCGTGCAGCAGTGAATCGGGTGTGTGCATCGCCATTACCGGGATGCCGGCCGCGTCCAACAGGCGCAGCCATTCGGCGCTGCTGCGCGTGGCCAGTTCGGCGGCAAACAGATCGTTCAGCTCGCCCACATGCCGGGCCACGCCGGCCTGGTCGGCGAAGCGCGCTTCGGCCTTCAGCTCGGGCCGGCCGATGATGTCGAAGAAGGCGTGCCAGTGCGCCGGCGCATAGGCCGTGGCGCCGAGGTGGCCGTCCAGCGTCTTGAACGGCCGCCGCGCGAAGATGCGCGGGTAGCCGGTGCCGCCGATCGGCGGCCTGAAGCTCTGGCCGTACAGGTGCGGCGTCATCGTGAACTGCACCATGCTCTCGAACATCGGCACCTCGACCATCTGGCCCTGGCCGCTGCGTTCGCGGTGCAGCAGCGCGGCCAGCAGGGCATAGGTGGCCACCAGGCCGACACCCTGGTCGGCGATCCAGCCCGGCGCATACTGCGGCCCGCCCTGCGGTGCGGCCTGCGCAGCCAGCGCGGCCATGCCGCAGCCGGCCTGGATCAGGTCGTCGAGCGCGGCGCGCTCGGCATAGGGCCCGTCCTGGCCGAAGCCGACCAGGGCGCAATAGACGAGCTTGGGGTTGATGCCGGCCAGCACCTCGTAGCCCAGGCCCAGGCGCTGCATCGCCTTCGGGCGCACGTTGCACACCATCGCGTCGGCGCTGCGCACCATCTGCAGCAGCGCGTCGCGGCCTGCGGCGTCCTTCAGGTCGAGCACGACGCTGCGCTTGCTGCGGTTGAGCTGCAGGAACAGCGACGACATGCCGGCGTGGCGGCCCGGCGCGTTGTGGCGCGTCAGGTCGCCCTGCGGCGGCTCGATCTTGATCACGTCGGCACCCAGGTCACCCAGGGTCTGGGTGGCGTAGGGGCCCATCGCGACGCTGGTCAGGTCGAGGATGCGCAGGCCGGCGAGCGGGCCCTTGGGTTCGACCTTGACCAGCTTTTCAATCAGGCGTGATCGACGCCACCACCGCGCTGCGCTCCACCGTCTGCCCAGCCTGGCAGGTGACCGAGGCCACCGTGCCCGCGCACTCGGCAACGATGCGCATCTCCATCTTCATCGACTCGAGGATCGCCACCACGGCGCCCTTTTCCACGCGATCGCCCGGCGCCACGTTGACCTTCAGGATCAGGCCCATCATCGGCGCCTTCAGATCACCGCTGGCCTGGGCCGAGGTGCTGATGTATGAGAGGTAGGGCACCACCTTCAGGCTGTGTGAGCCGCGACGGTCGTGCAGGTACAGCATGTCGCCGTCGCGGTGCAGACGCACCGTCTCGCGATGGGTGTCGGTGACCGCCAGGTAGCTGCCGGCGTCGCCGCCAGTCGGCGCCAGCCGCACCGGCACCCGGGCGTCGTTCACGCCCACCAGCAGGCTGCCGTCGGCGCGCAAGGGGCCGAAGCGGATCTCGGCGCTGACGCCGTCGCTCGTTTCGACGTGCAGGCTGGGGATCGGCGCCAGGCTTTCGCCGCCGACGCTCATTTGCCAGCCGCTGCTGTGCCAGCGGCTCCAGGGGCTGCGCGACTCGAGCTGGCGCTGCAACTGCAGCCAGTGGCAGGCGGCCACGGCCAGGGTCTGCGTGTCGTGCAGCGCGTCGCCCAGCGACCAGCCGGTGATCTGCTCGTCGATCAGCCGCGTGTGGAAGGTGGCGGTGCGGGTCTCGGGCAGGTCGATCAGGCGGCGCAGGAAGCTGCGGTTGGTGGTGACGCCGAAGACCACGGTGTCCTCGAGCGCCAGTGACAACCGGTCCAGCGCTTCGTCGCGCGTCGGCGCATGCGTGATCAGCTTGGCCAGCATCGAATCGTAGTAAGGCGTGACCTCCATGCCGCTTTCGATGCCGGTCTCGACGCGCACGCCCAGGTCGGGGAAACGCACCTTCGACAACTTGCCGGTGGACGGCAGGAAGCCTGCCGCCGGGTCCTCGGCACAGATACGCGCCTCGACGGCATGGCCGTGGATGCGCACATCGCCCTGCTGCACGGGCAGGCCTTCGCCGCTGGCGATGCGCAGCATGATCTCGACGATGTCCAGACCCGTCACCATCTCCGTCACGGGGTGCTCGACCTGCAGGCGCGGATTGACCTCGAGGAAGTGGTACTCGTCGGCACCGACGATGAACTCGACCGTGCCCACGCCGCGGTACTTGAGCCGTTCGCCCAGCCGCACCGCGTCGGCGGCCATGCTGTCGCGCATCCTGGCGCTGAGGTTGGCCGCAGGCGCCTCCTCGATCACCTTCTGGTGGCGGCGCTGCAGCGTGCACTCGCGCTCGAACAGGTGGATCACCCTGCCCTGCCCATCGCCGGCGATCTGGATCTCGATATGGCGGCCCTGGCGGATCAGCTTCTCGACGATCAGGCCGGCGTCTCCGAACGAGTTCTTGGCCTCGCGCATCGCCGACTCGATCTCTTGCTCCAGACCGTCCAGGCTGGTGATGCCGCGCATGCCCTTGCCGCCGCCACCGGCCGCGGCCTTGAGCATCACCGGCAAGCCGACAGCGCGCACCGACGCGGCGATCGCAGCCGGGTCGACGCTCGGTGCCTCGCTGCCCGGCACGATGGGCACCTTGGCGGCCTTGGCCTCGCGCTTGGCCGCGGCCTTGTCGCCCAGGCGCTCGATCACGTCGGCGGTCGGGCCAATGAACACCAGACCCGCCGCTTCGACGGCGCGCGCGAAGGCGGCGTTTTCGGCCAGGAAGCCGAATCCCGGATGGATGGCCTCGGCCCCGACGGACTTCGCAGCGGCGATCACCGCGTCGATGCGCAGGTAGCTTTCGGAGGCGGGCGCGCCGCCGATCTCCACCGATTCGCCGATCTGCCGCACATGCAGCGCGTCGCGGTCGGCGCTGGAATGAACGCCGGCCACCGCCACACCCAGGCGCCGGCAGGTGCGGGCGATACGGCAGGCGATCTCCCCCCGGTTTGCAATCAGAATTTTCTTGAACACGGCGTCGATTCCCAGTTCACATCCGGAACACGCCGAAGCGTGAAGGCACGGCCGGCACGCGGCCCGCCAGGTCGAGCAGCAGCGCCATCACGTCGCGCGTTTCGGCCGGCTCGATCACCATGTCGCACCAGGTGTTGCGCGCGAAGTTGTAGGCGTTGGCGAAGTCCTCGAAGGTCTTGCGCACCGGCGCCTTGTAGGCCTCGCGCTGCGCGTCGGTCCAGCTCGTGCCGTCGCGCTTGTGCTGGTCGTCCTTGACCATCGCCAGTGTCGTCGCGGCCTGGTCCGGGCCCATGATCGCGGCGCGGCCGTTGGGCCACATGATCAGCGCGTTGGGCTTGAACGGGCGGCCGCACATCGCCAGGTAGCCCGCGCCGTAGGAGCCGCCGATGATCAGCGTGTACTTGGGCACGTTGGCGCAGGTCATCGCAGTAATCATCTTCGCGCCGTGCTTGGCGATGCCGGCCTCCTCGGCCTCGCGGCCGACCATGAAGCCGTTGATGTCGGCCATGAACAGCAGCGGGATGTCGCGTTGACAGCACAGCTCGATGAACTGCGTCGCCTTCATCGCGCTTTCGGAGAACAGCACGCCGTTGTTGCACAGGATGCCGACCTCGAAGCCCTTGATGCGGGCGAAGCCGGTGATCAGCGTGTCGCCATAGTCGGGCTTGAACTCGTGCAGGTCGCTGCCGTCGATCAGGCGCAGCACGATCTCGCGGTTGTTGGTGGGGATGCGCGGGTCGGCGCTGATGATGGCGTTGATCTCCGCCGGGTCGTGCAGCGGTTCGACGACCTCGGCCACGTCGCGGCGCTGGCGTGGCACGTCGCCGAGGTGGGCGACGACGTCGCGCAGGATGGCGATGGCGTGCGCGTCGCTCTCGGCCAGGCGGTCGGTGTTGCCGTCCTGGCGGTTGGCGCGGTCGGCATCGGCGGGCACCGGCGCCGCGTTGCTGCCGAAGGCCAGCGCGCCCTGGTCGCGCACGACGACCACCTCGTCGCACACGGCCGGCACGAAGGCGCCGCTGTCGGCGGCCGGGCCGTGCACGCTGGCGATCTGTGCGATGCCCTCGCGCGACATGCGCAGCTGGTTGTACAGGATCGAGCCGAACTGGCCATCGTCGGCAAACGCGCCGGGCTGGCCGCCCCCTTCGCGCAAGAACTGGCGCCCGCCCGACTGCACCATCGTCAGGCAGGGCAGGCGGTGCATCCAGGCGAAGCGCAGCGCCCGCACATGCTTCTTGCTGGTGACGGCGCTGTAAGCACCGTCATGCACCGCGGCGTCGTTGGCGATCACCATGCAGGGCCGGCCCGACACCATGCCCACGCCGGCCACGATGCCGGCGCCCGGCGTGATGTCGCCGTGCAGGCCTTCGCCGGCCAACTGGCACAACTCGAGGAAGGGCGAACCCGGGTCGAGCAGCGCGCTGACGCGCTCGCGGACCAGCAGCTGCCCGGCTTCGCGCAGGGCGGCGCGGGCAGCTTCAGTGCCGGCGGCCACCGCCGCAGCGCGGCGCGCGCGCAGATCGGCCACGCGGCCTTCGTAGAACTCGCGGTTGGCGCGCAACTCTTCGGGGCTGGCCGACAGGGCCGACTTGACGACGCTCATCGCGCGCTCCCGCCGGCGCGCTGCCGGCCTGTTGCGGGCCGCGCCGCGGGGTTCGGGGATTTCATCGTTGGGGTGTGCGTGGATTGCAGTGTGGGCAGCAAGGCCGGTAAGATAACAAACATTCGTTAGGCTGCCAATCCCTGCCGCCCCACCGGCGCAGCACCACACCCCATGCAACCGATCCAATCCGACATCGCCACCGACAGTGCCGACTTCCAACGACAGCGCGACGCCTTCCTGTCGCGGATGGCGGCGCTGCAGCCACGCCGCGACGAGGCCACGCTGGGTGGCAGCGAGAAGTCGCGCAAGCTGCACAAGAGCCGCGGCCAGATGCTGCCGCGCGAGCGCATCGCGGCCCTGCTCGACCCGGGCTCGCCCTTCCTCGAGATCGGCCACCTCGCCGGCGCCGACCTGTACGAGGGCGTGCCGCCGGGGGCGACCATGATCACCGGCGTCGGTCAGGTCAGCGGCCGCGCCTGCATGCTGATCGTCAACGACGCCACCGTGAAGGGCGGCACCATGTACGGCATGACGACCAAGCGCCACACCCGGGCGCAGTTGTTCGCCTGGCAGCACCGTCTGCCCTGCATCACCATGGTGCAGTCCGGCGGCGGCTTCCTGCCCGACCTGGCCAACATCTTTCCTGACGAAGGCATGGCCGGCTCGATCATGTACAACCAGGTGAAGATGTCGGCCGAAGGCATCGCGCAGATCGCGCTGGTGCACGGCCCGTCCACCGCCGGCGGGGCCTACATCCCGGCGCTGTGCGACGAGGTGGTCATCATCCGCAACCAGGGTGCGATGTTCCTCGGCAGCCCGCAGCTGGTGTTCGCCGCCACCGGCGAGGTGGTCGACATCGAACCGCTGGGCGGCGCCGAGATGCACAGCCGGCTCAGCGGCGTCACCGACCACATGGCCGAAGACGACGCGCATGCTTTGCAGATCACGCGCAACATCGTCGCCCATCTCGGCGAGGCGCCGCGCCTGCGCTGGACGCGCAGCGCCGTCGAGGCGCCCCGCTACGACCCGCAGGAACTGCTGGGCCTGGCGCGCACGGGCGACCACGCCGGCGACTGCCGCGAGATCATCGCCCGCCTGGCTGACGACAGCCGCTTCCAGGAGTTCAAGCAACTGCACGGCGAGACCCTGGTCTGCGGCTTCGCCCGCATCGAGGGCTTCGAGGTCGGCATCCTGGCCGGCAACGGCCTGCTCACCTCGCAGGCCTCGGCCAAGGGCGCGCACTTCGTCGAGCTGTGCTGCCAGCGCGACATCCCGCTG
>JAURZK010000036.1 GCA_030653505.1 Rubrivivax sp. | reverse complement strand
CAGCAGCAGCGGCAGCACCAGGGTCTGCAGCGTGAACACGACGATCAGCCGCACCACGTGCTCGACGGCCCGGTTGGCCACGGCCTTGAGTTCGTCGAAACGCGCGCCGACGTCGCTGCTCTGCGACCACCATCGCCGCATTCGCTCGGTCACCGACTCTTCGGCGGGCGGCGTCGCGAGCGGGCCACCGATCTGGCCGATCTGCGTCGCCGAGGTCTGCAGCGTCTGCTGGCCGGTCTGGTAGTCATGCTGCAGGAAGAGCTGGAACGCCGCTTCGCTGCCCAGCGCCACCAGGGGCACGAGGAAGCGCACGACGAGCAGGCCCACCAGCAGTTGCGACAGCCAGCGCGGCGGGGGCGTGCCGCGCCAGCGCAGCACGGCCCAGCCCAGTGCCACCGCAGTGAGCGCCAGCGACACCGGCCACCACGCGCCGATGCCGATCAGCACACGCTGCGCGCCGAAGGCCACACTGGCCAGCAGCATCAGCGTCGAGAACTGCTCGATGAGGTCGTTGATGGGGTCGAGCACCTGTCCCGGCGCCAGCGTCACGCCCAGGCCCGCCGGCTGCACCGCCAGTTCGGTGCCCTGGGCCACCGAGATCACCGCGTTCAGCGCACGCGCCACGGCGAAGGTGGCCAGCGCACGCTTCCAGCCGGCGTCGACCTGGTGCAATGCGGCGTCGTCGATGCGCAGCACCCAGGCGGCGAGCAGGATGGCCAGCAGGGCGGCGGCGGTGAGGGGGCGGTGCCAGCGGGGGGGCATGGACGCAGCATAAGCTGAGCCCGCGCCGGCGACTCCGCGCGGCCCGAGCTCGGCGAGGGCCGGCTTCGGCCGGGCCGTCAGGCCCGGTGCCGACGCCACACCCCGTTCAGCTTGCGCCGGGTTCGTCTGTCTGCGGGCCGACGCCGACCGCACGCGTCTCCCGCGCGCGGCCTATCGTGGTGTCGAGCATGCGTGCCAGCTTGTCCGCCGCGCCCTGCACGGCCTGTCCCAAGGTGGCAGCCGTTTCCGTGACGGCCACCGGCTGGCGGCCCTTCACGCGGGCCTCGAGCATGCAGCGCTGGTCGCTCGCGCCGCCCTTGCCGGCGTTCTGGTCGCTCACGTGGACCTCGACACGCGTGAGCTCGTCGCCGAAACGCGACAGCGTCTTCTCGACCATGCCGACCACCCGATCGGCGAGTGCCTCGTGGCCGTTGATGCTGGCATCGGTGTTGAACTGGATCTTCATGCGGTGTTCCTCTGCAGGGATGGGCGGCGGCGGGCGCCGCCGGGTCAGGCGTGGCGGAAGGTGGCCGCCAGCCCGGTGCTTCCGGGCATGCGCGCCGTGTCGAGCACGTGTACCACACCCCCCATGCGCTCGACCCATGCCCCCAGGTGGTCCAGGACATCGTCGGCGCGTGGGTTGTCCAGGTCGGCCTCGTCGATGCGGCCGGTGGTGGGGTCGATGCGCCCGGACAGTTCCCGGTCGGCTTCGATCAGCAAGGTGTCCACGCGCCCGGCCACCGCGGCTCGCGCGACCGTGGCCAGGTCGCCGCTGCCGAGCCCGGCGGCCGCTGCGGCGCCGTAGGCGTCGAGCCAGGCGGCCGTGCGCGCCTCGTACGCGGGCTCGGCCGCCTGCCATGCGCGCTCGCGCAGCGTGTCGGCGTCCAGGGCTTCGGGGTTGACCGTCAGGCCATCGGCCATCAGGAAGGGGTTGTGGCTGATCTGGCGAAACAGGTGGTGGTGCCCGGGCAGCGCGGCCAGCATCAATGGCAGGCCCGACGGCCGCGAGTGCTGCGCCAGCACGGCGCGGTCCACGGCGCGGAAGAAACGTTCGGTGTCGTCATCCGTTTCGTCCTTGCGGCCACCCTGACCGTGATGCAGGGCGGCGTGACCAGCGCCGATGCCGCCGTGTGACGACACGCCGCGGTAAGGCTCGGAGGGGGCGGCGCCCGGTGTGTCATCGGCCGTGGCGGGTGCTTCGGGCGTGAGTTCGATCTCGTCGAGCGCATCGCGGTCGCCCTCGAAGAGTTGCACGCGATGGCGGTTCAGCCCCAGCAGCTGGAGGCGCCCGCCGGTCTGCAGCATGCGGCGCAGGGGCTTGGTGTGGAAGCTGTCCGCCACCACCGCCAGCTCGGCCACCGGCCGCTGCAGGCGGTAGACACGGAAGAAGTCCGCCGCAACCATCACCGCCAGGCCGTCGAGCGTGTGGTTCCAGAACTGGGCGTCGCCAGCCAGCGCCTCGAAGGGCGCCAGCAGCGATCGCACGGCATCGTCCTCCTGCTGCTGGCGCAGCGAGGTCTCGAGTGCCTTCACCAGTTGGCGAAAGCGCAACGGGTCCTGCTGGTTTTCTGGGTGGTGGCGGTGGGTGGGCTGGTACAGCGACAGGCAGGGGTGTCCATGGAAGGCCGTCAGTTCGGCGAGGGCTTGGGGGGTGATCACGGGGGTCATGGGCGGGCCATCGGTCAAAGGGAGGGCCGAACGGCAGGACCGGACGGCGAGAGACGGCCTCCATCGTCGTCAGCCCGGTGGGCGTGCACCGTGCGGCAGCACACCGTCTCAGTCGAGCAACTGGTCCACCGGCGTATGGCGCATCCCCTGTTGCAGCGCCACCGGCTCGCAGGTGAGCTTGCCCAGCGCCACGTTCAGCCCCGCGCGCAGGTGCGGGTCGTCGCGCAAGGCGGCGCGCCAGCCCTTGCCGGCCAGCGCCAGCGCGTGGGCCAGCGTGGCGTTGCCCAGGGCGAAGGTGGACGTGCGTGCCACCGCGCCGGGCATGTTGGCCACGCAGTAGTGCACCACGCCGTCGGCGACGTAGGTGGGCTCGTCGTGCGTGGTGGCGTGCGAGGTCTCGAAGCATCCGCCCTGGTCGATGGCCACGTCGACCACCACCGCGCCGCGTTTCATGCGCGAGACCATCTCGCGTGTCACCAGCCTGGGTGCCGACGCGCCGGGGATGAGCACGCCGCCGATCACCAGGTCGGCTGCCAGCACCGCCGCTTCCACCGCCTTGGCGGTGGAGAACAGCGTCGTGATGCGGTTGCCGAAGACGAGGTCGAGCTGGCGCAGGCGGTCGACGTTGCGGTCGATGACGGTGACGCGCGCGCCCAGCCCGACCGCCATCTGCAGCGCGTTGGTGCCGACGACGCCGGCGCCCAGGATGGTCACCTGCGCCGGCGCCACGCCGGGCACGCCGCCGAGCAGGATGCCCATGCCGCCGTGGCTCTTCTCCAGGTGCGCGGCACCGGCCTGCACCGCCATGCGGCCGGCCACCTCGCTCATCGGCGCCAGCAGCGGCAGGCCGCCGCCGGGGCCGGTGACGGTTTCGTAGGCCACGCAGACGGCGCCGCTGGCCAGCAGGCCGGCGGTCTGCTCGGGGTCGGGTGCCAGGTGCAGGTAGGTGTAGAGCAGCTGGCCCTCGCGCAGCATCGCGATTTCCTGCGGCTGCGGCTCCTTCACCTTGACGATCATGTCGCCGCGGGACCAGGCCTCGGCCGCGTCGGCGGCCAGCCGCGCGCCGGCCGCCAGGTACTGCGCATCGTCCAGCCCGATGGCCGCACCGGCGCCGGTCTGCACCCAGACCTCGTGTCCGTGCGCCACCAGTTCATGCACCGCCGCGGGCGTGAGCCCGACGCGGTACTCGTGGTTCTTGATTTCCTGTGGGACGGCGATGCGCATAGGGGCCTCGGGTGGAAATGTCCGGATTTTCCGAACGGTTGGCCGGCCCGGGCATGCGCCAGGTCAGCAAACGCCCATCACCGCCCGCCCTGGTCGGGGCTGGGTGTAACGCAGGGCGGGGGGCGCTCCAGGGTACGCAATTCGCCATTAGTGCGCGCTCTCCAGCGAGAAAACGTTTACATGGCTACACTAGGGTAAACCCTGGTCGATGATCTCGGCACGCCTGTTCACTCTGACCGACCCTGCACCATGTTCACGCTTCTCCACCTCACCCAGTCCTTCCTCGATTTCTTCCGCCCGCAGCGCGACCTCGACGAGAGCTATCTCGCCCAGTCCAGCGACCTCTGCGACCTGGAGCGGCGCATCCGCGCCATCGAAGACCGCGGCCGCGACCCCGCCTCGGGCATCACGCTCGGGCTCTACGCCCGTTGAAGGGACTCGCCATGATCCACATGAACGCCATGCCCCGGCACGACAGCTGGCCCTGGGCCGGCGCGTCCACCGGACCGCAGACGCTCTGCGAGGTCGTGCCGGGCCTGCAACTGGTCAACGACTCGCTGCACCTGCCCTTCGACGTGATGCGCTCGCAGCACGCCCAGGCAGTGCACGCCGGGTTGCTGGCGAACTCGATCCTCGGCTCGCGCGACTTCGAGCGCGCCGTCGACGCGCTCGAGCACATCACGCTCGGGCCCTTCGCGCGCCACGTCTGAGCGGCGCGCCGTAGCGGCGTTGACTGCCGCGCGCGTCAACTCGTCGAGCGTCTCAGCGCCTGACGCAGCAGTGCGCCAGCGTCAGGGCTTGTAGACGACGCCGTCGCGCAGCGCCAGCACATCTGCGTCGACGAGTTCCTTCACCACCGCCTCGGCATAAGCCTGCAGCGTGCCTTCGGGCCGGCCGATGCTTTCCCAGATCAGCGGGTAGAGGCTGACGCCGCTGAACCATTGCAGCAGCGCCGGCAGCGTCTGCTGCTGCTCTTCCATCAGGTGGTAGGCCACGAGCGCCTTGACGGCATAACGCGCATGGCGCACGGGATCGGCGCGGAAGGCGGCCAGGCGCTGCCGCGCCTGCGTCAGCGCGCCCGGGATGTCGCCGAAGGGCGCGCCATGTCCGGGGATGGCCCAGCGTGCATCGAGTGATTCGATGAGGTCGAGCGCCTGCGCTACCTCGTCGAAGCCCTGTTCACCTTCGAGTTCGGGGAAGACGACACCGAAGCCGCGTTCCCACAGCGCGTCGGCGGTGATGACGACACCTTGTTCGGCGTTGAACAGCACCAGCGAATGCGGGTCGTGCCCCGGCGCGGCCAGCGCCTGCCACTGCTGGCGGCCCACGCGCAGCACCTCGCCGGGGTGCAGCGCCGCGTCGGCGGTGAAACGCTCGCAGCGCTGGCCGGTGGGCAGGTAGCTCAGTGCCACGGCGTCCCAGGCCTGCACGGCGGCGAACTGGCCGGGCGGGATCGTCAGCGTGCAGCCGAAGGCACGCTGCAGCGTCGCGTTGCCGCCGCAGTGGTCGGAGTGAAGGTGCGTGTTGACGACGCCGGCCAGCGCCTCGCCCTGCAGCGCATGCCGCACCAGTGCCACCGTCTGCTCGGCGTGCAGCATGTGGCCGGCATCGACGAGCACGGCGCCCGCGCCTTCGCCGTGCAGCAGCACGTTGTTCGACGACAGCCAGCCACGCTGGAAAACCTCGATACCGGGCAGGGCGGGCGGGGGCATGGTGCTTGCTTCGGGTACGGTGGCGCCCCAGGCCAGGGGCCTCGCATTCTGGAGCCTTCCCCTGTATGCCGCACTGGCAGTGCGAGCTACCATCGCGCGCTGACGGGCTTGTCACGCTGCCAAGCATTGCACCGCTTCCTGGAGCCGACGATGAAGCTGCTGCTCAAGTTCAACCTCATCTTCGTGATCGTGATGGCGCTGGGCATCGCCGTCAGCGGCTGGATCAGCCGCAGTCTGCTGCAGCAGCAGGCGCAGGAGGAGGTGCTGGGCGGCGCGCGGCTGATGATGGAGCAGGCCAGCGCGGTGCGCGCCTACACCTCGGGCCAGATCACCAAGCTGCTGCAGGAACAGATGAAGACCGAGTTCCTGCCGCAGTCGGTGCCCAGCTACTCGGCCACCGAGGTGCTGGCCACGGTGCGCCAGAAGCACCCCGAGTACGGCTACAAGGAAGCCACGCTCAACCCCACCAACCCGCGCGACCGTGCCGAGGGCTGGGAAGTCGACATCGTCAACGCCTTCCGCAACAGCGCCGAGATGAAGGAATTCGTCGGCCAGCGCGACACGCCCACCGGGCGCTCGCTGTACGTGGCACGGCCGCTGCGCATCACCAACGGCGCGTGCCTGCAGTGCCACAGCAGCGTCGAGGCCGCGCCCAGGACCATGATCGACAGGTACGGCCCGGCCAACGGCTTCGGCTGGCAGATGAACGAGGTCGTGGGTGCGCAGGTGGTGTCGGTGCCGATGGCGCTGCCGCTGCAGCGCGCCGACGACGCCTTCCGGTTTTTCATCGGTTCGCTGGTCGGTGTCTTCATCGTCGTCGGCGTGGTGCTGAACCTCATGATCTGGCTCTTCGTCGTGCGCCCGGTGACGCAGCTGTCGGCGCTGGCCGACCGCGTGAGCCAGGGCGACCTCAACGCGCCCGAGTTCAACGTGAATAGCCGCGACGAGATCGGCACCCTGGCCGAGAGTTTTGCGCGCATGCGCACCAGCGTCGTGCAGGCGATGAAGATGCTCGACAACTGATGACGGCGGCAGCCTGAAGTGGCCCATCCGGAGAAGCTAGGCAAGTACCGCATCACCGGTGTGCTCGGTGAAGGCGCGATGGGCGTCGTCTACCGCGGTTTCGACCCCGACATCCGGCGTGTCGTGGCGCTGAAGACCATACGCCGGCAGGGCGGCGACGCGGCCGACGCGGCGCAGCAGAGCGCGGCGCGGTTCCGCAACGAGGCGCAGGCGGCGGGGCGCCTGATGCATCCGGGCATCGTCGGCGTCTACGACTTCGGCGAAGCAGGTGACGCGAGCGGCCGCGTGGCCTACATCGCGATGGAATACGTCGAGGGCCACACACTCTCGGCCTACCTGTCGCGGCGCGTGAAGTTCAGCGATGCCGACATCGCCAGCATGGCTGCCCAGCTGCTCGACGCGCTGGGCCACGCCCACGAACACGGTGTGTGGCACCGCGACGTGAAGCCGTCGAACGTGATCATGACGCGCAGCGGGCGCATCAAGGTCGCCGACTTCGGCATCGCGCGCACCGACAACACCGGCCTGACGATGGCCAACAGCGTGCTGGGCACGCCCATGTACATGGCGCCCGAGCAGTTCATGGGCCGGCCCATCGACCACCGCGTCGACCTCTACGGTGCCGGTGTCGTGCTCTACCAGCTGGTGGCCGGCCGCGCGCCCTTCGTCGGCCCGCCGGAATCGCTGATGTACAAGGTGGTCAACGAGATCCCGCTGCCGCCTTCGGCGGCCGAGGGCACGCGCAACGGGCCGATGTTCGACGCCGTGGTGGCGCGTGCACTGGCCAAGGACCCGGCCGAACGCTGGCCGCACGCCGCGGCCTTCCGCGATGCCGTGGTGCAGGCGCTGGGCACGCCCGCGCCGGCCGCCGTGTCACCCGAGGCCGTGGGTGCGCTGCCGCAGGCCAACGAGTTCGCGCCCACCGAACGCATTCCCACGATGCACCGGGCTTCGTCGGCCGGCGCGGCGCCGCCGACGAACAGCTTCTCCGGCACAGGCAGCGCGCCAACGCACTGGGACCCGGGTGTGCTGGCCCAGGTGGAAGCGGCGCTGGCCAGGCACGTCGGCCCACTGGCCAGCGTGATGGTGCGGCGAGCTGCGCGTGAATGCCACGACATGCCGGCCCTGGTTGCGCGGCTGGGCGAGCAGATCACGCAGGCCACGGCACGTGATGCCTTCCTGAAGCTGGCGGGCGGTACGGGCACCGGCGGCACGCACGGCACGCACGGCACGCATGGCAGCCCTGGCACACAAGGCGCACAGGGCTCGCATGGCGCGACGGGGCACGGCGGCCGCACCGGGGGTTCGATGGCTGGCACTGGCACGCACGGCGGCCCACCGGTGAGCGACGCCTTCCTCGAACTGGCGCAGCGTGCGCTGGCGGTGCACGTGGGGCCGATCGCCAAGGTGGTGGTCAAGCGCGCGGCCGAACGCACGCGCGACCGCCACGATGTGTGCAACCTGCTGGCCGACGCGGTGCCCGAGGCCGCCCGAGCCCGGCTGCTGGCGGAACTCGCGCGCCTGGCCTGAACGGCCCGGCGGCGCGCCGCCTCACTTGCGGGTGTTGTCCAGCGACGGCGGTGGCGTGTAGCCCAGCGCGCGGGCGCGCGCCTCGAACTGCGCCGCCAGCAGCGGCTGCGCCACGCGCCGGTAGTGCAGCGCGAGTTCGTAGCTGGCGATGCCGTTGCCCAGGGCCGCGGCGTACTGCAGCCAGCCCTCGTAGCGGCCGATGTCGAAACGCCCCGAGTCGCGCCCGTAGTGACGCGCCAGACGCGCCGCGGCGTCCTTGTCGCCGCGGCCGGCCTTGGCCAGTTCGGCAGCGTCGATCTGCGCGCTGGCCTGGAAGGCGCTGCGGAAGAGGCGCACGTCGTTGCGGCGCAGGATCTGCACCGCCTCGCGTGCGCCCTCGCGCGCCACCTGTGCGCTGCCGGCCAGGCGGCTGCTGGCGTGGTTCTTCAGGAAGTCGGCGGCCAGGCGTTCCACCTCGGCCGGCCACAGCGCGGTTTCGAGCTGCGCCCAGTCGGCCGCCTCGTCGCGGCTGGCAAAACGTGCCGGCACCGAAGCCGCAGCGGCCACCGCCGGCGGCGGCAGCGGCGCCAGGCGGCGCTGCACCTGCGTGTTCTCGGCGATGAACGGGAACTGGGCAAACTGGCGCAGCAGCGGCACCGGGTGGTTCAGCATCGTGTCCTGCACGTCGTACTTGACGAGGCGGAAGAGGTCGGAAAAGCTGATCTCATCGGAAGCCTGCGCCAGCAGCTTCACCAGCGATGCGGTGTAGAAGGTGTTGCGTGTGTCGTCGGCCGGTGCGATGGCGGGCTTGCCGGCGCCGGTAGCGAAGGCGATGAGGCAACCCGGCGGTGCCTCGACCTGGTTCAGGCCCTCGCCGCGCACCATCTCGCGCAGCGAGGTGCGGCAGGCGTCGACGACAGCGATGGTCAGGCCCTCGGGGCGGCGCGGCAGCTGGCCGATGACCTCGCGCGACAGCGTCAGGCTGGTGCGCATCAGCGTGGCGGGCCGCGCCTTGGGGCTGACGCGCGCCGAGACGAGCAGGTTCTCGGCGTCGACCTGCGCGCCGTGGCCCGCGAAGTAGAAGAACACCGTGGCGTTGGCCGGCGCGGCGCGCACTTTGGCCGCGAAGCTGGCCGTGGCGGCACGCGCCTGGGTCTGGTCGAGATCGAAGCCCTCGGTGACCTCGAAGCCGCGCTGCTCGAGCGCGGCGCGCAGGTCGCGCACGTTCTTGTGGATGGGCGGCAGGTCGTCGCCGTCGGGGTAGTCGCGGTTGCCGATCAGCAGCGCCAGGCGCGGCGGCTCGGCGCCCGTCAACGTTGCGGTGGCCGGCTGCTGCGCCCACGCGGTGACGCTGCCGAAGACGCCGACACATGCGCCCACGCAAGCCCCGACGCATGCGCCGGCCCAGGCGGCACCGCGCTGCAGGCAGCGCCGGCGGCTGGGGTCCCTGGGCCGTGGTGGTGTGCTGATCTTCATGTGCGGGTTCAGGGCGCCTTCGCGCAGCCCAATGTGGTGCCCAGCGGCGGACAGGTGGCAGGTACACGCAGGCCCTCGGTGCCCTGCGTGGCCGAAGGCGCCGGTCCGACCTCTGCGATGACGCCGGCGCGCAGCCGCACCGCCACGTTCTCGGTGCGCACGGCCTCGTCGAAGCGTTCCTTGCGTGCACCTTCGGACACCGCCACCGCGGCCGAAAGCGAGTTCTCGACCTGCGGCGTGGTCGGCAGCACGCCGTTGTAGAAGACGGGGATCTCGCTCTGTCGGCCAGCGCCGTCGAAGAAGAAGCGGTAGCCGCCGGCCGGGTTCACCGTCGGGCCCAGCAGCAGCACCGCGGTGGTGCCGCGGGCGCCGTCGCGCGGCAACACGGTCACGTAGCCGGCGTCCAGCGGCAGCGTGCGGTCGCCGTAGGCGCGGCTGCCCACGTTCACGCGCAGCCCGCCGTCGGCGCCCGGTGCGCCGAAGGGAAAGCTCTGGTTGTAGGCCTCGGGCGTGAGTTCCAGCGTCAGCCCCGGCAGCTGGCTCGCGGTGCCGGCAGCGCTGTCGTAGGGCAGGCGGGCGACGATGGCGGCACCGCTGCCTACGGTGGCCAGGCGGTCGGCACGGATGCCGACGACGTCGGCGACGATGCCCGCGCCGCCGACGTTGACCGTCAGGCCGTTGACCTGCACGCGGCTCTGCAGCGCGTGGTTCTGTGCCACGCCGCCGCCGAAGGCCAGGGTGGTGGCGTTCACCGACCAGGGTGTGTCGGGCACACCACTCACCACCGCCAGGCTGCCCAGGAAGCTGTTGTCCGCGTCCAGCAGCCGCACCGAGCCGCCGCCGCTGGCGACGATGTCCAGCGCCGCACCGGCCGCCACGGCGATGCGGCTGTCGGCATCGGCCAGCACCGTGTCCTCGGCCCAGGCGATGGGCAGCGCGATGGCCTGCTTGCCGCTGAGCGCGGCGTCGGGTGAGATGCCGCCTGGTGACGCAGTGGCCACCAGCTGCAGCGTGCCGCCGTCGACCGTGGTGCTGCTGCCCAGCAGGAGTCGGCCGGCTTCGATGCGGCCACCGTCGGCGACACGCACGTGGCCCAGCACCAGCTCGCGCCCGGCGCCGCCACCATCGACGCCCGCGCCCAGCGCGACGGCGCTGCGGGCATCGACGGCCAGTGCGGCGCCGAAGTGGTTGCCGGCGTTCACGGCCTCGATGCGCCCGCCACTCAGCTGCAGTGGCCCTATGGTGGTGACGCTGCCGCGCAGCAGCAGGTCGCCGCTGGCGGCGAGGTCGCCGGCCAGCGCGACAGTGCCTTCCGCGGACAGGCTGCGCAGCGTCTCGCGGCCACCCAGTGTCAGGCGAGCGTCGGCGGCCACCACCACGGCACTGGCGTCGGGCAGCTCGTCGGCGCTGGCGGTGGCCAGTTCGCCGCGCGCCACCGTGGTGTCGCCGGTGTAGGTCTTGTTGTTGCCGCTGAACAGCACGCGGCCGCTGCCGACCTGGCGCACGGCGCCGCTGCCGGCGACCGGCTGCGCGAGCGTGACGTCGTCTGCACGCGCCAGTTCCAGCAGGCCCTCGACCTGGAAGTCGCTGGTGGCCAGGCTGCCGCTGCTGGCGCCGGCGCTGCCATCGTCCAGGCCGTTGCCCAGGCGCAGCGTGCCGGCTGCGACCCGCGTGGGGCCAGTGTAGGTGCTGGCCCCGGTGAGGGTGAAGATGCTGCTGCCCTGCTTGACCAGCCCGCCGCTGCCGCCGATGACGCCGGCAAAGGTGCTGTCGCCGCCGCCGCCCGTGGCCAGCGTGAAGCCACCGAGCGCCAGCGTGCCGCTGCCGGCCAGCGTGCCGAAGGCCTGGCCGCCGAGCAGCGTGAGTGCGCCGGCCGTGTCCAGCTGCACGGCCGGCGCGGCGCTCAGGCGCTGCGCCGAGGCCAGCGTCAGGGTGCCCGCCTGGACGGTGACGCTGCCCACGGCAGCGCTGCCGGCCAGCACGCTGGTGCCGCGGCTGCTCAGCGCGCCGGCGCCCAGGTTGGCGTTCACGGTGCCGCCGTCGAGCGCATAGGTCGCCGCGCTGAGCGTGCCGCTGCCTGCGAGTGTGCCGGCCAGGGCCAGGCTGGCGACGGTGTCGGTGGCGTCCAGTGCCAGCGTGGCGTTGCTGGCGACGGTGACGGCGGCGTCGTCGGCCAGCAGGTTGCCGGCAGCCAGTGTGAGGGTGCCGCTGCTCACGGTCACGGTGCCGGCGGCCGCGGTGGCGGCCAGCCGGCTGTTGCCGGTGGCGGTGAGCGTGCCGATGCCCAGATCGGTGTTGGCGGTGCCGCCGTCCAGGCTGTAGATGGCGGCAGTGAGCGTGCCGCTGCCGGCCAGGGTGCCGGCGAGCAGCAGGCTGGCCACCGTCTCGTCGCCGTTCATCGTCAGCACTGCACCGCTGGCGACGGTCAGCGCCGTGCGGGCCGGCAAGCGGCCGGCACTGCCCAGCGCCAGCGTGCCGGAGTTCACCCCGGTCGCACCGGCATAGGTGTTGACGCCGCCCAGCGTGACGGCGCCCGCAGTCGACTTCACCAGGTTCACGGCGCCGTCGAGGATGGCGGTGACGGTGCCGCTGCGCAGGTCGAAGTCGCCGAGGCTGGTGAGCAGGCCGCCGCTGCCCAGGATGCTGCCGCCTTGCAACGACACCGAGGCGACGGTGTCGTTGTGCGTGCCGACGTCGAGCGTGCCGCCGTCGACCACCAGGCCACTCGCGGAAGGCAAGGTTTGGTCGTTACCCAGCGTCAAGGTGCCGGCGCTGACCGTGGTCGTACCGGTGTAGGTGTTGGCGCCACCGAGCGTGACCGTGCCGGCGGTCGTCTTGGCAAGGCCGGCGCTGCCGCCCAGGATGGCGCCGATGCTGCCGCTGCGGGCATCGATGGCGGCCGTGCTGGTGAGCACACCGGTGCTGCCGGTGACATTGCCGCCCTGCAGCAACAGCGCAGCGATGGTGTCGCTGTTCGCGCCGATGTCGAAGCTGCCGCCATCGACGACCAGCATTCCGGCGTCGGCCAGCACGTTGCCCGCACCCAGCGCCAGCGTGCCTGCGCTGACGGTGGTGGTGCCGGTGTAGGTGTTGGCACCGCCCAGCGTGACGGTGCCGTCGGTGGTCTTGGCCAGGCCGGCGCTGCCGCCCAGGATGGCGTCGATGCTGCCGCTGCGGGCGTCGACCGTGGCCGTGCTGGAGAGCACGCCGGTGCTGCCGGTGACGCTGCCGCCCAGCAGCGACAGCGACGCCACGGTGTCGTCGTGCGAACCGATATCGAAATTGCCGCCGCTGACGACCAGCGCGCCGGCGTTGGCCAGCACGTTGCCGGCACCCAGGGCCAGCGTGCCCGTGCTGACGGTGGTGGTGCCGGTGTAGGTGTTGGCGCCGCTGAGGGTCACGCTGCCCGCGCCCGTCTTGTTCAGGCCGACGCTGCCGGCCAGCACGGCGCTGACGCTGCCGGCCTGCATGTCGAATGCCGTGGTGCTGCTGAGCGTGCCGCCGGCGATGCTGCCGCCCGTCAGCTGCACGCCGGCCAGGGTCTGGGCACCGCCGCCGAGGTCGAAGCTGCCGCCACTGACCGTCAGCGATCCGGCGAAGGCCAGACGGTTCACGCCGCCCATCAGCAGCGAGCCGCCGCTGACCGAGGTCGGGCCGGTGTAGGTGTTGACCGCGTTCAGAGCCACCGTGCCGCTCGTCGTCTTGTTCAGCCCTGCGGTGCCAGCCAGCACGGCGCCGACGGTGCCGGCCTGCATGTCGAAGGCCGTGGTGCTCGTGAGCGTGCCGCCCGCGATGCTGCCGCCGGTGAGCTGCACGCCGGCCAGGGCCTGGCTGAAGCCGCCGAGCTCGAAGCTGCCGCCGCTGACCTGCAGGCTGCCGGCCGTGCTCAGGCGGTCCGACGCGCCCAGCGCCAGCGTGCCGGCCTGCACCGTCGTCACGCCGGTGTAGGTGTTCGCGCCCCCGAGCGTCACCGTCCCGGCGGTCGTCTTGGTCAGCCCGGCGCTGCCGCCCAGGATGGCGCCGATGCTGCCGCCTTGCACGTCGAAGCTGCTGGTGCTGGTGAGCACGCCCGAGGTGCCGGCGATGCTGCCACTCCTGAGGCTGACGCCGGCGACCGTGTCGCTGCGGCTGTTGATGTCGAAGGTGCCGCCGTCGACAACCAGCGCGCTGGCATCGGCCAGCACGTCGTTGGCGCCCAGGGCCAGCGTGCCTGCGCTGACGGTGGTGGGGCCGGTGTAGGTGTTGGTGCCGCCCAGCGTGACGGTGCCGGCGGTCGTCTTGTTCAGTCCTGCGCTGCCACCGAGGATGGCGCCGATGCTGCCGCTGCGCGCATCGACGTCCGCGGTGCTGGTAAGCACGCCGGTGCTGCCGGTGACGCTGCCGCTGTGCAACGACAGCGAGGCCACCGTGTCGCTGCGGCTGTTGACGTCGAAGGTGCCGCCGTCGACGACCAGTGCGCTGGCATCGGCCAGCACGTCGTTGGCGCCCAGGGCCAGCGTGCCCCCGCTGACGGTGGTGGGGCCGGTGTAGGTGTTGGCGCCGCCGAGCGTGACGGTGCCGATGGTGGTCTTGGCCAGGCCCGCGCTGCCACCGAGGACGGCACCGATGCTGCCGCTGCGCGCATCGACGCTGGCGATGCTGGTCAGCACGCCCGTGCTGCCGGTGACGGCGCCGCTTTGCAGGGACAGCGAGGCCACCGTATCGCTGTGGTGGCTGATGTCGAAGCTGCCGCCGTTGACGACCAGTGCGCTCGCATCGGCCAGCACGTCGTTGGCGCCCAGTGCCAGCGTGCCGCTGCTGACGGTGGTCGCGCCGGTGTAGGTGTTGCCGCCGCCGAGCATGACGGTGCCGGTCGTGGTCTTGGTCAGGCCCGCGCTGCCGCCAAGGATGGCGTCGATGCTGCCACTGCGCGCATCGACACCGGCGGTGCTGGTGAGCACGCCGGTGGTGCCGGTGATGCTGCCGCCTTGCAGCGACAGCGAGGCGACGGTGTCGCTGCGGCTGTTGATGTCGAAGCTGCCGCCATCGATCACCAGCGCGCCGGCGTTGGCCAGCACGTCGTTCGCGCCCAGGGAGAGCGTGCCGTTGCCGACGGTGGTCGCGCCGGTGTAGGTGTTCGCCCCGCTGAGCGTGACGGTGCCGGTGCTCGTCTTGACCAGGCCGGCGCTGCCTTCGAGGATGGCGCCGATGCTGCCGCTGCGGGCATCGACCGCGGCCGTGCTGGCCAGCCTGCCCGTGGTGCCGGTGACGCTGCCGCCCAGCAGCGTCAGCGCCGCAACGCTGGCGCTGCGCGTGCCGATGGACAGTGTGCCGCCATCGACGACCAGGCTGCTGGCGGCCGCCACGGCGTTGTCGACGCCCAGCACGAGCGTGCCACTGTCGATGCGTGTGCTGCCCTCGTAGGCGTTGACGGCGCCCAGCGTCACGGTCGACGCGCCGCCCACGAGCACCCCGGCGATGCCCGCACCGTCGCTGACGACGCGGTTCACCGTCAGCCCGTTGCCCGTGCTGCTCAGGATGACGGTGCTGCCGCCTGGCAGCGTCAGCGGCACGGCGTTGGCCGCCAGCGTACCGGTGCCGCTGCTGTTGGTGATGGTGCCGCCGTTGGCGACGGTGACCACGCCAGAGACGCTGGCCCCGTCGGCGATGTCCAGCGTGTTGGTGCCGATGGCGATGGGCCCGGCGCCGGCCGAGGCCGTGGCGCCGGCGATGCGCAGCGTGCCGTTGAGCACGTTGGTGCTGCCGCCGTAGCTGGCCGGGGCCGTGAGCACCGCCACGCCGCTGCCGGCCAGTTCGAGGCTGCCGGTGCCGACGATGCTGCCGGGCACGGTGAGTGTGCCGCTGCGGTTGAAACGCAGCGAGCCGGGGCTGTTCACCGTGATGCTGCCGTTGCCTAGCGTGCCCGAGCCACCGCCGTTGCCCACCTGCAGCACGCCGTTGCCGACCAGCGTGCTGCCGTAGCTGTTGGCGCCGGTCAACACCGTGGTGCCGGCACCCACCTGTTCCAGCGAGCCGCCGCCGCTGATGGCGTTGGACAGCGTGAGGCTGACGCTGGCGTCGCGGTGGATGCGCAGCGTGCCGTTGTCGACAACGGCACCGCTGCCGATGCTGCCGCTGGCGCCGCCGGCGCCCAGTGCCAGCGTCGCGCCGCTGGCGATGGCGGTGCCGCCGCCGTAGCCGCTGGCCGACGTCAGCACGACCGTGCCGAGGCTCACCGCGAGCGCACCGTCGCCGGCGTTGTCGTCGATGGCCCGCGCCACCGTCAGCGTGCTGGACGCAGCGCCGGCGACAGTCAGCGTGGCCGCGGCGGGCAGGTTCAGCGCCGGGCCTGCACCGAGTGTGCCGTTGCCCAGGCTGCTGGAGATCGTCGCGCCGCCAGACAGGCTCAGCGCGTTGGCCACGCTGGCGCCGTTGCTGATGTCCAGCGTGTTGCCGCCCAGGGCGATGCTGCCGCTGCCGGCACTGGCCGTGGCGCCGTCCAGGCGCAGCGTGCCTGCGGTGACGGTGGTGCCGCCGGCGTAGGTGTTGGCGGCCTGCAGCGCGACGGTGCCACCGCCGATGGCGACCGACTCGGCCGCACCGCCGGGCACGGCCGCGATCACGCGCGCCACGGTCAGCGTGCTGCTGCCGGCGCCGGCCAGGTTCAGCGTCGCGCCGTCGGCCAGCGTCAGCGTGCCGGGGGCCAGCGTGCCGTTGCCGCTGCTGCTGGTGATGCTGCCACCGCTGGCGGCGCTCACCGCGTTGGCCAGGCTGGCCGCGTTGGCCAGGTCCAGCGTGTTCGACCCCAGGCCGAGCGCGCCGCTGCCCAGGGTGGCGCTGGCGCTGTCCAGGCGCAGCGTGCCGCTGGCGACGGTGGTGCCGCCGGTGTAGGTGTTGGTGGCCTGCAGCACGACGGTGCCGCCGCCCAC
The DNA here is from genome assembly GCA_030653505.1 of Rubrivivax sp. Classification (GTDB taxonomy): domain Bacteria; phylum Pseudomonadota; class Gammaproteobacteria; order Burkholderiales; family Burkholderiaceae_C; genus Rubrivivax. The sequence goes on along the minus strand of JAURZK010000036.1, from coordinate 79,135 downwards.
GCTGACGGACTCGGCCGCGCCGCCGGGTACCGCGGTTAAGGCGCGCGCCACGGTCAACGTGCTGCCGGCGGTGCCGGCCAAGTTCAGCGTGGCGCCGTCGGCCAGCGTCAGCGTGCCGGCGGCCAGCGTGCCGTTGCCGCTGCTGCTGGTGATGCTGCCACCGCTGGCGACGCTCACCGCGTTGGCCAGGCTGGCCGCGGTGGCCAGGTCCAGCGTGTTCGACCCGAGGCTCAGCGCGCCGCTGCCCAGGGTGGCGCCGGCGCCGTCCAGGCGCAGCGTGCCGGCGGTGACGGTGGTGCCGCCGCCGTGGCTGTTGGCCGTCTGCAGCGCCACCGTGCCGCCAGCGACGGTGACGGTGGCGTTGTTGGCGGTGTCGGTGATGCTGCGCGCCACGGTGAGCGTGCCGCCGTTGCCGCTGGACAGCGTCAGGCCCGCGGCGTTGCCCAGGCTCAGCGCGGTGCCGGCGGTCAGCGTGCCGCCGCCGCTGCTGCTGGCGATGCTGGCGCCACTGGCCAGCGTCACCGTGTTGGCGACGCTGGCGCCGTTGCTGATGTCCAGCGTGTTCGCGCCCAGGGCGATGGCGCCGCTGCCGGCACTGGCGCCGTTCAGGCGCAGCGTGCCGCTGGTGACGGTGGTGCCGCCGCTGTAGCTGTTGTTGCTGCCGCCCAGCACGGTGAGCGTGCCGCCGGTGAGTTGCAGCGCGCCAGCGCCCGAGAGGTTGCCTGGCAGCGTCAGCGCCGCGTTGGCGTCGCGGCTGACGCGCAGCGTACCGCCGCTGCCGATGACGACGTTGCCGCCGCCCAGCGTGCCGCTGGCCGCGCCGTCGCCCACGGTGAGCAGCGTGCCGGCGCCGATGGTGGTGGTGCCGTCGATGGTGTTGTCGGCGCGCAGGGCCACGGCGCCGGTGCCGACGCTGATTGCCGCGATGCCCGCGCCGTCGGTGATGACGCGCTCGATGGCCAGTGTGCCGCCGCCGCTGGACAGGTTCAGCGTGCTGGTGTCGGCCAGCGTCAGCGGGGTGGCGTTGAACGCCAGCGTGCCGTGGCCGCTGCTGGCGGTGAGGCTGGCGCCGCCGGCCAGCGTCAACGCGTTGGCCACGCTGGCGCCGTTTCTGATGTCCAGCGTGCTGCCGCCCAGGGCTATGGCGCCGCTGCCGGCGCTGGCCGTGACGCCGTACAGGCGCAGCGTACCGGCGGTGACGGCGGTGCCGCCGGTGTAGGTGTTGGCGGCCTGCAGCGCGACGGTGCCGCCGCCGATGGCGACCGACTCGGCCGCACCGCCGGGTACGGCCGCGATCAGGCGCGCCATGGTCAGCGTGCTGCCGGCGGCGCCGGCCAGGTTCAGCGTGGCGCCGTCGGCCAGCGTCAGCGACCCCGCGGCCAGCGTGCCGCCGCCGCCGCTGCTGCGCACGGTGGCGCCGCCGTTGGCCGTGACATCGGCGGTGAGGCTGGCGCCGTTGGTGATGTCCAGCACGTTGGCGCCCAGGCTGATGCTGCCGCTGCCGGCGCTGGCCGCGGCGCCGTCCAGGCGCAGCGTACCGCTGGCGACTGTGGTGCCGCCGGTGTAGGTGTTGGCGGCCTGCAGCACGACGGTGCCGCCGCCCACGCCGACGGACTCGGCCGCGCCGCCGGGCACGTCGGCAACGGCGCGCGCCATGGTCAGCGTGCTGCTGCCGGCGCCGGCCAGGTTCAGCATGGCGCCGTCGGCCAGCGTCAGCGTGCCGGCGGCCAGCGTGCCGTTGCCGCTGCTGCTGGTGATGCTGCCGCCGTTGGCAACGCTCACCGCGTTGCCGATGCTGGCGTTGCCGGTGAGGTCGAGCGTGCCGCCGTTGACCGTGAACCCGGCGCTGCCCAGGCTGGCCGCGCCGTCGAGTTGCAGCACGCCGGCCGCGATGGATACGGCACCGCTGTAGCTGCCGCTGCTGGCCGTGAGCCTGGTGGTGCCGCTGCCGGCCTGCGTGAAGGCGCCATCGCCCAGCAGCGTATGGCCCAGGGTAACGGCGTCGTTGCGGTTGACCGCGAGCGCCCCCGGGCCGGCGAGCGTGATGCTGCCGGTGCCCGCGGTGCCGGTGCTGCCGCCTGCGCCCAACTGCAACACGCCGGCACTGACGAGGGTGGCGCCATAGCTGTTGCTCCCGGTGAGCACCGTCGTGCCGTTGCCCACGTGTTCGAGCGTGCCGTCGCCGCTGGCGGCGCCCTGGATGCCCTGGGCCAGCGCGACGCCGTCGCTGCGATCGATGCGCAGCGTGGCGCCGGCGCCGAGCGTTACGGTGCCGCCGCCGACGGTTCCCGCAACGCCGCTGCCGGCCACCAGCGTGGCGCCCGCTGCGACGGTGGTACTGCCGGTGTAGGTGTTGTCGGCCAGAAGCCGCACCGTGCCGTTGCCGATGGCCACCGACTCGGCACTGCCGCCCGCGACCTCGCCGATGACGCGGGCCACCGTCAGCGTGCTGGCGCCGGTGCCGGCCAGGTTGAGGGCGGCGCCGTCGGTCAGCGTCAGTGCGCCGACGCCACCCAGCGTGCCGCCGCCGCTGCTGCTGATGACGCTGGCGCCCGGTGCCACGCCGAGGTCGCGCGTGAAGATGCCGCCGGCCGTGATGTCGAGTGTGCCGTTGCCGGCCAGCGCGACCGCGCTGATCGAACCGACACTGGTGGCATTCAGGCGCAGCGTCGCGCCGCTGTTGACGGTCGTGGTGCCGGTGTAGGTGTTGACCTGCTGCATCAGCACCGTGCCGCCGGTGACGGTGACGGTCTCGGCCGGGCCGCCGGCCAATTCGGGAATCACGCGGTTCACGTCGAGCACGCTGCCGCTGCCGCCGGCCAGGTTCAGGTTCGCGCCGTCGACGAGTGTCAGCGTGCCCGCGCCGCCCAGGGTGCCGCCGCCCGTGCTGCTGATCACCGAGGCGCCGGTGCCCAGCGTCAGCGGGGCCTCGAGCGTGGCGCCGTTCGTGATGTCCAGCGTGCGTGAGGCCGACACCGTGATCGCGCCCGGCCCGGTCCTGGCGCCGCTGCCGTCCAGCCGCAGCGTGCCCCCGCTGACGTTGATGGCCCCGGTGAAGCTGGCACTGCTGTCACCCGTGAGGCGGGTGATGCCAGTGCCGTCCTGGATGAGCGTGCCGTCGCCCGTCAGCGCCCCGGCCAGGGTGACGGTGCCAGTGCTGTCGATGGTGACGACCGACAGGCCGTTGAAGCTGACCGCCCCGGTGCCCAGGCTGCCGCCCGTCACCACCGTCAGGTCGCCGCCGGTGAGCAGGGTGGCGCCGTGGGTGTTGGCGCCGCCGAGGGTGAGCGTGCCACCGGTCAGTTCGAGCGTGCCGTCGCCGCTGCTGGCGCCCAGGATCTGCTGCGTCAGGCTCACGGCATCGGTGCGGTCGATGCGCAGCGTGGCGCCGGCGCCCAGCGTGAGGTTGCCACTGCCCAGCGTGCCACCGGTGCTGCCGTCGCCGGCCACCAGCGTGGCGCCAGCGCTGACAGTGGTGGCGCCGGTGTAGGTGTTGTTCGCCTTCAGCGCCACGGTGCCGGCGGTGACGTTCACCGTTTCGTCGGCGCCACCCGGCACGCTCGGGATCACGCGCAGGACATTGAGCGGGCTGCCCGATCCGCCGCTCAGCAGGTTCAGCGCCGCACCCTGCGCCAGTGTCAGCGCACCGGCGCCGCCCAGTGTGCCACCACCGCTGCTGCTCGAGATGCTGGCGCCGCTGGCGGCCAGCACGGTGCGTGTGACCGTGGCCCCACCCGTGATATCGAGCCGGTTCGCACCCAGGTCGATGTTGCCGGCGCCGACCTGCCCGCTGCCGTCGATGCGCAGCGTGCCGCTGCCGACGGAGGTCGCCCCGCCGTAGCTGGCCGAGCCGCCCAGGGCGACGGTGCCCGGGCCCGCCACCGCGACGATGCCGTTGTCGGCGCCGCCGTCGGCGATGGCCTGCGCGATGTGCAGCGTGCTTCCGCTGCCGGCCGAAAGGTTCAGCGTGTCGTTGTTGCTGATCGTCAAGGTGTTGGCGCCGCCGAGCGTGCCGCCACCGAAGCTGCTGCTGATCGTCGCGCTGCCATTGGGCAAGGTCACGGCGTTGCCGATGCTCGCGCCGCCGACGAGGTCGAGCGTGCGGTTGGCCGCCAGCACGATGCTGCCGCCGCCGGCCTTGGCGGTGCTTCCGCTGACCTGCAGGGTACCGGCGTCGACGGCGACGCCGCCGCTGAAGTCGTTGCTGCTGCTGGACAGCGTGAGTGTTCCGATCCCGCTCAACACGAGGTTGCCTTCGGTGATGCCGGTGCCGGCCGCTTGCGTGCCGTTGCCGCTGAAGTTCAGCGACACGCGGCCCGACGCACTGCCCGTGGTGATGCCGCCGACCTGCAGATTGGCAGCGTTGCTGATGGACACCGCGCCGTTGCCGGTGTGGGTGGTCGCCAGGGCGCCCGACAGCGTGACGTTGCCGCCACCGCCGTTCAGCGTCAGCGTTGCGCTGCCGGCGTTGACCGAGGTGCCGGCGTCCTGGGTGATGCCGCCGCTGCCCGAACTCATCTCGATGGCGCCATTGTTCGTGCCGACATCGGCCTTCAGCAGGATGCCGCCCGTGGTGCCGCCGGTCAGCGTGAGGCTGCCGCCTGCGGCGGTGAGCACCAGGGCGTCGGTGATGGTGATGTTGCGCGTGGCCGCCAAGGTGACCGAGCCGTTGACGGCCAGCAGCGTGGCCGGCGCCACGGTCTGCAGCGTGCCGGGTTGCGCGCCGGCTGTCTGCACGTCAGGGTAGAGGGCTCCGCCACCCGCGGCGACGTTGATGTCCTGCGGGTCGAGCAGCCATTGGCCGGCCGATCCCGCGGGCGCAGCGAGGTCGACGCTGCCGTGCTGGATGCCCAGGTTCAGCTTGCCCGAGGTTTCGACGAAGCCGCCACTGCCGCCGGCCGGCCCACCGCGCACGGCGGCGTGGCCGTCGAAGACCGTCGTGTCGTCTGACCACACGATGATGCGTCCACCGTCGCCGGCCTGCGTGGCGCTGGCGTCCAGCACGGCGCCATGGGCAACCGTGGTTTGTGTGGCGTTGCGCATCGTGGCATTGCCGCCCTGGTAGTCGCCGCCCAGCAGGATCTGGCCGCCGCCGGCCGGGCCGCGGGCATGCAGCCGCGCTCCGGCCTCGACCTGCAGACGATCGCCCTGTACGCTGAGGCTGCCGCCACGCCCGCCGGCGGCGTCACCGGCGTCGAGCGTGCCGGCCACGCGCGTGATGCCGCTAGCGCCACCGTCAATGACGATGCGGCCTTCGCGCACACCGATGCCGCGCGCCTGCACCACACCTTCGAGGTTGAGCACGGTGTCGGCGAAGCCGGCGCGCGCGGCGGCGCGGATGTCCGCCGTGCCACCGTCGGCGCGCACGCCGCCGAGCAGGGCCAGGCGGGTGTCGAGCCCCTGGTTGCGCACGTTGAAGAAGACGAGGCCGTCGCCCTCGACGTCGACCAGCACCTCGCTGGCCGCCACCAGGCCGACGCGTCGGGCGTCGATCTGTCCACCGTGCAGCAGCCGCGGCGCGGCCAGCACCACACTGCCGTCGACAGCGGTGATGTGGCCTTCGCTGCGCAGTTCGCCCGCCTCTGCGCCGGCTACACCGAGCTGGATGCGGCCACCGGCAAGCGCATCGCCGCTGATCGACAAGGTGCTGGCCACCAGGCCGCCGACGTCGACCCGCGAGCCGGCGCCGAAGACGATGCCGCGCGGGTTGATCAGCCACACGCTACCGTTGCTGCGCAGCGCGCCGTAGATCAGCGAAGGGTCGCTGCCGACGATGCGGTTGAGCAGCACCGAAGCGCGGTCGGGTTGCACGACGTTGACGGCCTCGCCGGCGGCGATGGAGAAACTGGTCCAGTCGAGGCCGGCCTTGGCCGTGGCCTGCTGAATGAGCATCTGGCCCGGCGCCGTCTGCTGCACCGTCGCCTGGCCGCCGGTGAGCAGGGCACCCGTGGGCAGTGCAAGGACGGCCGGGTGTGCGCCCAGCAGGCACACGGCCAGGCTCACCGGGCGCAGCACCGGCCGCCAGCCGGGCTGCAGCCGCAGCGCTGCGCGGCGTGCGGCGCGGGCGCGGCGCGGCGCTGGAATGGGGTGGATGGGGCTGGGGCTCATCGCGGGGGGTCTAGCTGCGTATGCGGTGGCGGCGCGGCTGCGCTCAATTGAACAACATCGTGGCCTGCAGGTGGGCGCGCAGCTTGTCGATCTTCTCGCCGCCGCGGGCCGCGCCGCCCGTGGGCTGCGCCACCGACAGGCGCAGCGCATACTCGCCCGGCCGCACCCAGCTCAGCCCGAAACCCACGCCGCTGAAGACACCGTTGTTCTTGCCCAGGTTGGGGTCGGCGCTGATGCGCCTGCGGTAGCGGTACTGCACGTAGCCGCCGTCGGCGAAGACGCTGAACACCATCTCGCGTGCGGTGCGGCCGAACCAGCTCTCGGGCGGCAGCAGCCGCAGTTCCACGGTGGCCAGCGTGCCGATGTCGCCCGTGCCTTCACCGGCGGTGAAGGCGCGCACGCTGTCGGGGCCGCCGATGCGGAACTGTTCGGTGGTGTCGAGGTTGCTGGCGGCGTACTGGCCGCGCAGGCTCAGGTAGACGAGGGCGCGGCCCGTGATCCAGTCCTGCAGCCGCGTGAAGCCGTAGCTCAGCTTGGTGTAGCGCTCGTCGTCGTCGAGCGAAGGGTTGCGGCCTTCGGGGTACCTCACCTGGCCGCTGCTGAGGTTGAGGTCGAAGGTGTTGACGCCGCCGCCCAGCACGCTGTCGCGGAAGTCGCCGGTGCTGCCCAGGGCCACCGCGTCCACCGTCTTGCGCGTGCGCCCTTCGACCAGGCCCTGGCGGTCGGTGTAGGCCTTGTGCTCGACGGCGGCCAGCGCAAAGAGGTTGAGGTTGCGTGAACGCACCAGCGGATACAGGCCGTAGGCGTTGACGGTGGCGGCGGTGCCGTTGAGGTCGAGCGGGAACATCTCCCTGTCGAGCTGGTAGCGCACGCCCGACAGCGAGGCGCCGACCTTGAAGCCGTCGCTGCCCAGCGGTGTGGTGTAGCCCAGCAGCGCGAAGCCCAGGCCTCCCGTGGTCGAGGCCAGCGCGGTAGCGGTGAAGCCGTCGCCGCGGCCGAAGGGGCTGTTCATCTGCAGCAGGCCGCCCAGGCGGTTTTCGCCCAGGGCCTCGGCGCCGTTGATGTCGAACTCGGCCTTGCCCGACCAGACGCGCTCGGGACTGGGTGTGACCACCAGCGTGGCGGTGCCGGGCTGGCTGCCGGCGCGTACCTCGAAGCGGGTGGTCATGCCGCGCAGGTCGTTGACGAGGAAGACCACACGCTCGACGTCGCGCACCTTCAGCACGCTGCCCGGCTGCAGGCGCGAAAGGTAGGCCTCGACGACATCGCGGTCGACGGCCAGGCCGTTGCGCCAGTTCAGCACCACGCGGTCGAGCCGGCCTTCGAGCACGGCGATGCGTATGCTGCTGCCTTCGGCCGCGGCCGCCGGCGACTGCTCGGGCAGGTAGGCGTAGCCCAGGTAGTAGCCCAGGTCGCGCTGCAGGAAGCGCGTGACCTCGGCGGTCGCGTTCACGAGGTCTTCGAAGCTGCGTTGCCTGCCGACGAAGGCAGCGGTCAGGCGGGGCAGGGCGGCGCGCAGTGCTTCCGGAGCGTCGTCGTCGACGACGTAGCGTGCCACGTCGAGGCGGATGTCGTCATCGGGCTTGCCGAGTTCACGGGGCGGCGGCGGCCGCGTGGGCAACACCGCATCGCTGCCCGGAGTGATGGCGGTGGGGGTCAGTTCGGTTGGCGTGGGCACGACCGGGGGGGTGCGCACGGGGGCGGTCTGCGCTTGAACGGTTGCGCCGGCCAGCAGCAGGAGCAAGACGGCGACGTGGTGCAGCCCGTGGTGGGCCGGGACCGCCTTACGGCGCATGCACTTGCCCATCGCGGCCTCGGCTCCCTTTCGACATTGCGGACCATGCTAATACGCGCCTTGTTGCAATGCCATCGAGACCAGTCCTTCAGCCAGGGGACAGGCAAACCGCCGCCGCCGGTGCAAGATCGGGCTCACCGGATGGCTGGCACGAGCCGCGCCGGGACCGGGCCCGGATGGGTTTGCTAGGGGTTCTCACGATGCGCGGTTCTTGCGACACTTCAGGCAAACATTCGTTGGCGCACGTGGCTGCTGGCCGATTGGCTGTACTGACCACGTCCAGATAAGAACCCACCCGATGAGCGACCTCGAAGACGCCAAGTCCCGCGCTGCCTCCTGGCTTGCACCGCTGGACGACACCGAGGCCCCTTGCGGCCCGGACCTGGAATACGACAACGACTTTCTCGCCCTGACGCAGTCCGTGGCCGGCAAGCCCGAGTCGCAGTTCGGGCCGGCGGAGCCGCCCGAGTGGCGCAAGGCCGCCGAAATTGCCGAAGGCTTGCTCGACCGCAGCCGCGACCTGCGAGTGGCCATCGAATGGACGCGCAGCCAGTTGCACCTGAACGGTTTCGGCGCGCTCGCGCTGGGCCTGGAACTGCTCAACGGCATGGTCGACGCGCACTGGGACCACCTGCATCCCATGCCCGACCCCGACGACGGCGACGCCTACGGCCGCGTCAATGCCTTCGCGGTGCTGGCCGCACCAGCCGGCTTGCTGGGGGACTTGCGTGAGTCCGTGGTCGTCGAAGACCGCGCCGTCGGCGTGCTGCAGGTGCGTGACATCGAGGCCGCCCTGGGTCTGGCGCCGGTGCTGCCCGGGCGTACCGAATACGGCAAGGGGCAGGTCGCGCAGATATTCGGCTCGGCGCTGGAGCGCGCGCCCGAAATGCGCGCGGCGTGCACCGAAGCCGTGGACCAGCTGCGCACGCTGATGGCAAAAGTCGGCGACAAACTCGGCAGCGACGCGCCCGACCTGAAGCCGCTCTTCGGCCTCGTGAAGAGCGTGGCCGGCCTGTTGCCCGACGAGTCCGGCGCCATGGGCGACGGTGACACCGGTGTCGACGCCAGCCAGGCCGGGGGCGGCAGCCGGGGGCCGGGGCTGTCGGGTCGCGTGAACACGCGCGACGAAGCCATGCGCGCGATCGACCTCGTCATCGAATTCCTCGAGCGTACCGAGCCCACCAACCCCGCGCCACTGTTCCTGCGCCGCGCGCGGCAGCTCGTCAGCCACAACTTCCTGCAGCTCATGAAGGCGCTGGCGCCCGAGTCCCTGGCTGGCGTGGCACGCGTGGTCGGCGTCGATCCGGATTCCGTCACGGACCCGGACGGCGGCCCTTGACGAACGCCCGCACTTAGAAGAAAACCCCCACTCGCCCAGCGTCCCATCTTCGTCCAGGAGCCATCCCCATGAGCAGCAGCCAGAAATTCATCGCCCGCAACCGCGCCCCGCGCGTGCAGATCGAATACGACGTCGAGGTCTACGGCGCCGAGAAAAAAGTGCAGCTGCCCTTCGTGATGGGCGTGCTGGCCGACCTGTCGGGCAAGCCGGTCGAGCCGCTGGCGCCGGTGGCCGATCGCAAGTTCCTCGAGGTCGACGTCGACAACTTCGACGCTCGCATGAAGGCGATGAAGCCACGCGTGGCCTTCCAGGTGCCCAACGCGCTGACGGGCGAAGGCAACCTCAGTGTCGACATCACGTTCGAGAACATGGACGACTTCTCGCCCGCGGCCGTGGCGCGCAAGGTCGACTCGCTGAACAAGCTGCTCGAAGCGCGGCAGCAGCTGCAGAACCTGGTCACCTACATGGACGGCAAGGGTGGTGCGGAAGAGCTCATCGGCAAGCTCATGGCCGACCCCGCGCTGCTCGGCGCCCTGGCCGGCTCGGCCAAGCCGACCGACGCCTGAGACGGCGAACGACCTCAGAACGCACCTGTCCATAAGTCCACCGGAGTCCTCCACAATGGCCGAAACCCAAGCCTCTGCAGCGCTGTCCAGCGTGACCATGGAAGGCAGCGATCTGGCGTCGCTGCTGCAGAAGGAATTCAAGCCCAAGTCCGACGACGCCAAGAGCGCCGTCGAGCAAGCCGTGCAGACGTTGGCGCAGCAGGCGCTGGCGCAGACGCAACTGATCGGCAGTGACGTCGTGGCCTCGATCGAGGCCATGATCGCCGCCATCGACAAGAAGCTGTCCGACCAGGTCAACGTCATCCTGCACCACCAGGACTTCCAGAAACTGGAAGGCGCATGGCGCGGCCTGCACTACATGGTGAACAACACCGAGACCGACGAGCAACTGAAGATCCGCGTCATGAACATCTCCAAGCAGGAGCTGGGCAAGACGCTGAAGCGCTACAAGGGAACGAGCTGGGACCAGAGCCCGATCTTCAAGAAGGTCTACGCCGAGGAATTCAGCCAGTTCGGCGGCGAGCCCTTCGGCGCCATCGTCGGCGACTACCACTTCGACCAGAGCGCGCCCGACGTCGAGCTGCTGGCCGAGATGGCCAAGGTCTGCGCGGCTGCGCACTGCCCCTTCATCAGCGGCGCCTCGCCGTCGCTGATGCAGATGGATTCCTGGCAGGAACTGGCCAACCCGCGCGACCTGACCAAGATCTTCACGACACCCGAGTACGCCGCCTGGCGTTCGCTGCGCGAGAGCGAGGACAGCAAGTACATCGGCCTGGCGATGCCGCGTTTCCTGTCGCGCATGCCCTATGGCGCCAAGACCAACCCGGTGGACGCCTTCAACTTCGAGGAAGACACCGGCTCGGCCGACCACGGCAAGTACACCTGGGCCAACGCCGCCTACGCGATGGCGACGAACATCAACCGCGCCTTCAAGGAGTCGGGCTGGTGCACACGCATTCGGGGCATCGAGTCGGGTGGCGCGGTGCAGAACCTGCCCACCCACACCTTCCCCACCGACGACGGCGGCGTCGACATGAAGTGCCCGACCGAGATCGCCATCGAAGACCGGCGCGAGGCCGAACTCGCCAAGAACGGCTTCATGCCGCTGGTGCATCGCAAGAACAGCGACTTCGCGGCCTTCATCGGCGCGCAGTCGCTGCACAAGCCCGCCGAGTACGACGACCCCGACGCCACCGCCAATGCCAACCTGGCGGCGCGCCTGCCCTACCTGTTCGCCACCTGCCGCTTCGCGCACTACCTGAAGTGCATCGTGCGCGACAAGATCGGCTCGTTCAAGGAGCGCGAGGAGGTGCAGCGCTGGCTGCAGGACTGGATCATGCAGTACGTCGATGGCAACCCGTCGACGTCGTCGGAGGCGACCAAGGCCAGCCGGCCCCTGGCTGCGGCCGAGGTGGTCGTCGACGAAGACCCAGCCAACCCCGGTTACTACAGCTCGAAATTCTTCCTGCGCCCGCACTACCAGCTCGAAGGGCTGACGGTGTCGCTGCGCCTCGTTTCCAAACTGCCGTCGGCAAAGGCAGGCTGATCTTGTTGGGGTGGGTTCCTAGAAAACTCCCGACCGCGGCTGCGTGGAAGGGCGCCCTGAGCCAGGGGTGATTTGTGCAGCGTCTTTCGCCCCGCGCAATCCGGGGCACTTAAGGAGAAATAGTCATGGCCGTGGACATGTTCCTCAAGATCGACACTATCAAGGGCGAGTCGGTAGACCACAAGCACGCGGGCGAAATCAACGTGCTGGCATGGAGCTGGGGTATGAGCAACTCGGGCAGCGCCCATCTGGGTGCCGGTGCCGGCTCAGGCAAGGTCAACGTGCAGGACCTGTCGATCACCAAGTACATCGACAAGTCGTCCACCGAACTGATGCTCGCCGCCTGCAACGGCAAGCATTTCAAGGAAGCCACGCTCTACGTGCGCAAGGCCGGCGAGAAGCCGTTGGAGTACCTGAAGATCAAGTTCACCGAAGTACTGGTCACCTCGGTGTCGACGGGCGGTTCGGGCGGCGAAGACCGCCTGACCGAGAACGTGTCGCTGAACTTCGCCAAGGTCAACGTCGACTACACGCCGCAGAAGGCAGACGGTTCGGGCGAAGCCACCTTGAGCATGGGCTGGGACATCGCCAAGAACGTCAAGGGCTGATCCTTGATGCCATGCGCCGGCAGCGGGCCCCGGGCCCGCTGCCGGCATGTCCATTCCTGCCCTGGCCGACAGGCCGAGCCCGGGGCCCCGGGTTTGCATCCCGTCGTGTGCCTGCGTAGCCAGAGCGTCCGACGCCGACCGCCCTTCGCTGAGGAAGCGCCACGACATGTCTGCACCGACCACGGCTGAACAGGCGCTTCGCGACGGCGACGCCCTGCGCGCGCTGAAGGCCCTGACCGACGAGGTCCGGGCCCGCCCCAACGACGCCAAGCTGCGTGTCTTCCTCTTCCAGTTGATGGTGGTGCTGGGCCAGTGGGAGCGGGCACTGAACCAACTCAAGGTGGCCGGCGAGCTCGACGCGTCGACACTGCCCATGGTGCAGACCTACCGCGAGGCCATCCACTGCGAGACGCTGCGCCTGCAGGTCTTCGCCGGCCAGAAGGTGCCCATGCTCTTCGGCGAGCCCGAGCCCTGGATCGCCCTGCTCATCGAAGCGCTGCTGCGCGAGGGCCGCGGTGACGCCGACGCCGGCGCCAAGCTGCGTGCGCAGGCGCTGGACGAGGCGCCCGCGACGCCCGGCACGCTCAACGGCGAAGCCTTCGACTGGATCGCCGACGCCGACAGCCGCCTCGGGCCCACCATCGAGGCCGTGATCAACGGCCGCTACTACTGGCTGCCCTGGAACCGACTGGCGCAGGTCGACATCGATGAGCCCGTCGACCTGCGCGACAGTGTCTGGATGCCCGCCCACTTCACCTTCACCAACGGGGGCGAGACGGTGGGCCTGATCCCGACACGCTACCCCGACACCGAGCTCGCCACCGGCGACCTCTGTGCACTGGCGCGTCGCACCGACTGGCGCGAGACGACACCCGGCAGCTGGATCGGACTGGGCCAGCGTGTGCTGACCACCAGCGCAAACGAGCTGGCGCTGATGGACGTGCGGCAGGTCGTGCTCGGCGCGGGCTGACGCAGCCCCACGCCGGCAGCGCACGCACAGCCCGCATGGCCAACCTGCGCGCCCAGGACCGGCTGCAACCGGCGCTGCTCGACCGGCTCACCGACGACGACCCGGGTTCGCGTGCCGAGGCGGTCGAAGCGCGCGTCATCAATCGGTCGCGCCTGCGCGAGCTGGTGCTGCGCGACCTGGCGTGGCTGTTCAACGCCACGAGCTCGAGCCACCACGAGCGGTGGGACACCGCCCCGCTGGCCGCACACTCGGTCGTCAACTTCGGGCTGCCGCCGCTGTCGGGTCAGAGCCTGTCGGCCATCGACCTCGGGGCGCTGCAGGACCGTGTGCGCAACGCCATCCTCGACTACGAGCCGCGCATCCTGCCGCAGTCGCTCTCGGTGGTGGCGGTGTCCAACGAGGCCCAGTCGGACCACCACAACGTCATCGGCTTTCGCATCCACGGCCAGCTCTGGGCGCAGCCCGTGCCGCTGGAACTGATGTTGCAGACCGAGATCGACCTCGAGACCGGGCGTGTCGAGATCAGCGACGCCACGCGCTGATACCGCGCGCTGACACCCCCACACACGCCGCCATGGACCCGCGCCTGCTCCGCTACTACAACGAGGAACTGCGCCATCTGCGTGAGATGGGTGCCGAGTTCGCGCAGGCCTTCCCGAAGATCGCCGCGCGTCTGGGCATTGAAGGCCTGGAGGTCAGTGATCCCTACGTCGAGCGGCTGCTCGAAGGTTTCGCCTTCCTCGCCGGCCGCGTGCAGCTGAAGATCGACGCCGAATTCCCGCGGTTCACACAGCGCCTGCTGCAGATCCTCTACCCGCAGTTCCTGTCGCCGACGCCGGCGATGCTGATCGCACGCATGACGCCCGAACTCGGCGACCCGGCGCTGGCCACTGGCGCGCTGGTGCCCGCCGGATCGGTGCTGGTCAGCAAGGCCGGCAAGGCCGGTGCCACGACCTGCGAGTTCCGCAGCGCGCACGACGTGACGCTGTGGCCGATCGAGATCACCCAGGCCGACTACTTCACGCACGCCGCCGACCTGCCGCTGGCAGCCATGCCCGAATGGCGCAAGGCCCGCGCCGGTCTGCGCCTGCGGCTGCGCACCACGGCAGGGCTGGACTTCTCGCGCCTGACACTGGCCGACCTGCGGCTGCACCTGTCGGGTGTGGACGACATTGCCTACCGCCTGCACGAACTGCTGGCCGGGCACGTGCTGGGGGTGCTGGTGCAGCCCGCCGCGCGCGGCAGTGGGCGCTGGGAGGCGCTGGACGCCGACGCCGTGGAGCCCGTGGGCTTCGACGACGACCAGGCTCTGATGCCACCCACGCTGCAGGGCTTCGCGGGCTACCGCTTGCTGCAGGAGTACTTCGCCTTCCCGCAGCGCTTCCTCTTCTTCGACCTGATGGACATCGGCGCCGCGTTGCGCCTGGTCGGCGGTGACGAGATCGAGGTGGTGGTGCTGTTCGACCGCGCCGACGCCTCCCTGCTGCAGGCCGTGGACCTGCACTGCGTGTCGCTGCATTGCGTTCCCGCGATCAACCTGCTCGAACGTCGCTGCGACCGCATTCACATCACGCCCGACCAGCACGAGTACCACGTGATGCCCGACCGCACGCGGCCGCTGGACTTCGAGGTCCACACCGTGCTGGAAGTGCAGGGCTACGGTGTCGGTGTCGACAGCGAGCGCAACTTCGTGCCGCTGTACAGCGCCTTCCACGCCGAGGACCGCGGCCACGAGGCCTACTACACGGTGGGCCGTGAACTGCGGCTGCTGTCGCAGGTGCAGCAGCGCGACGGGCCGCGATCGGCCTACCTCGGCAGCGAGGTGTACCTTTCGCTCGTCGACCCGAGCGAGGCACCGTTCCCCGAAGAACTGCGCCAGATCGGCGTGAAGGCACTGTGCACCAACCGCGACCTGCCGATCCTGATGCCCACCGGCCAGGCCGGAGGCGACCTCACGCTGGCCGTGCCCGCGCCGGTGCGCCGCATCGACGTCATCAAGGGCCCTTCGCGGCCGCTGTCGGCGCTGCGCGAGGCCAACCTCTCGTGGAAGCTGATCAACCAGCTGTCGCTGAACCACCTCTCGCTGCTGGATACAGACGCGCAGCATGGTGCTGCGGCGCTGCGGCAGATACTGCGCCTGTACGCACCGCCCGGCGACGCCGGCGCGCTGCGCCAGGTCGAGGGGCTGCGTTCGGTGCGTATGAGCCCGGTGGTGAGGCGCCTGCCTATGGCCGGGCCCATCACCTTCGGCCGCGGTGTGGCCGTCGAGGTCGAGGTCGACGACCTGGCCTTCGAGGGCGGCAGCGCCTTCATGATGGGCTGCGTGCTCGAACGTTTCCTGGCCCGGCACGTCTCGATCAACGGCTTCACCCAGCTGCGCCTGCGTTCGCCGGACCGTGGGGAGATCCTGGCCGGCGTGCCGCGCTGCGGCGCGCGGCCGATGGTGTGAACGTGTCGCGAGCCGACCCCATCCACGCGATTGCCGCGCTGCCCTACCAGTGGGACTATTTCCACGCGCTTCGCTGCATCGACGCCTTCCACGCCGACAAGCCGCGCCTGGGCACGGCCCGCCGGCCTGCCGACGAAGCCGTGCGACTGGGCCAGCCGGCCGACCTCTCTTTCGCGCCGGCCGCCATCGCCAACGTGGCGTTGGATGCGCAAGGCGGCGTGCCGCGCATCGACGCGCGCTTCTTCGGCCTCTTCGGCCCCAACGGGCCGCTGCCGCTGCACCTGACGGCCTATGCGCGCGAGCGCAGCCTGCACAAGGGCGACCACACGCTGCAGCGCTTTGCCGACCTTTTCCACCACCGCCTGCTGCTGCTCTTCTACCGCGCCTGGGCGCAGGCCCAGCCCACGGTCAACCTCGACCGCCCGGCCGAAGACCGCTTCGCAGACTACGTCGGCTCGGTCATCGGCATCGGCGGCGCCGAGTGGCGCCAGCGCGACGCCGCTCCGGCCCACGCCAAGCTCTTCTTTGCCGGCACGCTCGCGCGCCAGGTGCGCAATGCCGACGGCCTGCAAGCGCTGGTCTCGGGTTACCTGCGTTTGCCCGTGCACGTCGAGTCCTTCGTCGGCCGCTGGATGCGGCTGCTGCCGGCGGAGCGCACGCGCATCGGTCGCGGTCGTGGCGGGCGCCACATGCCGGCGGCACAGTTGGGCAGCAACGCCGTGCTCGGCGGCGCCGTCTACGACCGCCAGCACCACTTCCGCCTGCACGTGGGCCCGGTCGACGCGGCGGCGTTCGATGCCCTGCTGCCCACCGGCCGCGCGCTGCCTGCCGTGAAGGCGTTGGTCGACCATTACGTCGGCCTGGAATACGGCTGGGACCTGCAGATCACGCTGCGTCCCGACGCCCGCACCGCCGTCCGCCTCGGCCGTCAGGGCCGCCTGGGTTGGACGAGCTGGATCGGTGACATGCCCCCGGGCCAGGTGCCCACGCTGACCCTCCATCCCGAAGCCAGACCCGCCTCATCCTGAAAGGAAGCCCCATGGCAGAGATCAACCGCGTCACACTCTTCGGCAAGCTCAACCAGCCGACCTACAAGTGTGTGGAGGGCGCGACGGTGTTCTGCAAACTACGTGGCAACCCCTATGTCGAGCTGGAACACTTCCTGGCGCAGTTGCTGCAGTCGCAGGACAGTGACTGGCACCGCGTCATCCAGCACGCGCAACTCGACATGTCGGTGCTGGCCAAGGACCTGACGGCAGCGCTCGATCGTCTGCCGCGCGGCGCCACCAGCATCAGCGGCATCGCCGAGAACATCGCCGATTCGATAGAGCGCGGCTGGGTCTACGGCACGCTGCTCTACGGCGACAACGTCGTGCGCAGCGGCTACATGCTGGTGGGCATGTTGAAGACCAAGAACCTGCGCAACGCGCTCGTGGCCATCAGCAGGCAGTTCGAGAAGCTGAAGGTCGACGACCTGTCCGACGCGCTGCCCAAGATCATCGCCGGTTCGCCCGAGGAAGGGCAGGGCGCCAGCGACGGCTCCTCGGGCGCCGCCGGCGGCGCGGCGCCCGGCGAAGCCAGCGGCGCCATCGCGCCGGCGGCGATGGGCAAGCAGGAGGCGTTGAAGAAGTTCACCGTCGACCTTACCGAACAGGCGCGCAGCGGCAAGATGGACCCCATCGTCGGCCGCGACGACGAGATCCGCCAGGTTGTCGACATCCTGATGCGCCGGCGCCAGAACAACCCCATCCTGGTCGGCGAGGCGGGTGTCGGCAAGACGGCGGTGGTGGAAGGCTTCGCTCAGCGCATCGCGCGCGGCGACGTGCCCCCCAGCCTGAAGGACGTGGAACTGCGTGCACTCGACGTCGGTCTGCTGCAGGCCGGCGCCAGCATGAAGGGTGAATTCGAGCAGCGGCTGCGCAGCGTCATCGACGAGGTGCAGGCCAGCCCGAAGCCCATCATCCTGTTCATCGACGAAACGCACACGCTGGTGGGCGCCGGCGGCGCGGCTGGCACGGGCGACGCGGCCAACCTGCTGAAGCCCGCGCTGGCGCGCGGCACGCTGCGCACCATCGGCGCGACGACCTTTGCCGAGTACAAGAAGCACATCGAGAAGGACCCGGCGCTGACGCGCCGCTTCCAGACCGTGCAGGTCGACGAGCCCGACGAGCCCAAGGCCATCCTGATGATGCGCGGCGTGGCCAGCACGATGGAAAAGCACCACAAGGTGCAGATCCTCGACGAGGCGCTGGAAGCCGCGGTGAAGCTGAGCCACCGCTACATCCCGGCGCGCCAGCTGCCTGACAAGGCCGTGAGCCTGCTCGACACCGCCTGCGCGCGTGTGGCCGTGAGCCTGCACGCCACGCCGGCCGAGGTCGACGACTGCCGCAAGCGCATCGAGGCGCTGGAGACCGAACTGGGCATCATCGGACGCGAGAAGGCCATCGGCATCGACATCGGCAAGCGCGAGGCCGACGCCAATGAACTGTTGGCCGGCGAGCGCGAGCGTCTGGCCAAGCTGGACCTGCGCTGGGCCGAGGAGAAGGTGCTCGTCGATGAGATGCTGATGCTGCGGGCGAAGTTGCGCGACGGCATCCGGCCGGTGGAAGGCACGGGCAGCCGGCTCGAGGCGCAGGCCGCCGAGGTGGCACCCGACAAGGTGGCCACCGACGCCGAACGCGAGACTGAACGTGCCGCGCTACTGGTTCAGTTGAGGACGGTGCAGGACAAGCTGAGCACGCTGCAGGGCGAGACACCGCTGATCCTGCCCACGGTCGACTACCAGGCGGTGGCCACCGTGGTCGGCGACTGGACCGGCATCCCCGTCGGCCGCATGGCGCGCAACGAGATCGAGACCATCCTGAAGGTGGCCGACGCGCTGGGCCAGCGTGTCATCGGGCAGGACCACGCGATGGAGATGATCGCCAAGCGCATCCAGACCAGCCGGGCCGGTCTTGACAACCCCAGCAAGCCCATCGGTGTGTTCATGCTCGCCGGCACCAGCGGCGTCGGCAAGACCGAAACGGCGCTGGCCCTGGCCGAGGCGCTGTATGGCGGCGAGCAGAACCTCATCACCATCAACATGAGCGAGTACCAGGAGGCGCACACCGTCAGCACGCTGAAGGGGGCGCCCCCGGGTTATGTGGGTTACGGCGAGGGGGGTGTACTGACCGAGGCCGTGCGGCGCAAGCCCTACAGCGTGGTCTTGCTCGACGAGGTCGAGAAGGCGCATCCTGACGTGCACGAGATCTTCTTCCAGGTCTTCGACAAGGGTTTCATGGAAGACGGCGAAGGCCGCTTCATCGATTTCAAGAACACGCTGATCCTGTTGACCACCAACGCCGGAACCGAGTTGATCGCGAGCCTTTGCAAGGACCCCGATCTGATGCCCGACCCCGAGGGCATGGCCAAGGCGCTGCGCGAGCCGCTGCTCAAGGTCTTCCCGCCGGCGCTGCTGGGCCGGTTGGTGGTCATCCCCTACTACCCGCTGAGCGACGAGATGCTGGGCAAGATCGTCAAACTGCAGTTGGGCCGCATCAAGAAGCGCGTCGAGGCACGCTACAAGATCCCCTTCGAGTACAGCGAGGAAGTCGTCAAGCTGGTCGTCAGCCGCTGCACAGAGAGCGAGTCGGGCGGCCGCATGATCGACGCCATCCTGACCAACACGATGCTGCCCGACATCAGCCGCGAGTTCCTGACGCGAATGATGGAAGGCAAGCCGATCGCGGGCGTCACGGTCGGCGTTGCCGACGGGCAGTTCGAGTACCGGTTTGCCTGAGGCCCCGGGAACGCTGTTTTCAAGGAGCACATCCATGATCGACCTGACCTTGTGGTCTGCGACGCTGAACGACGACCGCCTGCTCAAGCAGGTCACGCTGCCCGGCAGCCACGACGCCACCATCTACGATGGCGGGGACTTCGACAAGACCGGCATCACGCAGTACCTGGTCTCGAAGGCCTTGTCGATCACGCAGAGCGGGTCGATAGGTGACCAGTGCCGCATAGGCTCGCGTTTCTTCGACGTGCGCTTGAAGGTGGCCGGTGGTGCCGTACGCGGCTACCACCAGACCCTGGGCCAGGGCGGTGTCGGCGCCACGTCGCAGAAGATACTCGACGACGTCAACAGCTTCCTGAAGTCGAGGGGCAGCGAGTTCGTGATCCTGAGGATCTCGCACACCGACCGTGACACCGACATCGTCAACGAGGTGCTCAACCACCCCATCGCCAGTCGGCTGTACAAGGGGCGGGGCAACATTGCCAATGCCCGCGTCGGCGACCTGCGCGGCAAGGCCGTCTGCATCTTCGACGCCAAGACCTTCGGTGCCAAGAAGAAGACCTTCTCGAAGGACAGTCCGAGCCTGCTCGACCAGGCAAAGGGCATACACGCCTTCCACAAGCACAAGACCGGCGCGACCTACGACGACGGCATCGGCGTCTGCGGCTGCTTCAAGGGCAGCCCTGACATCAACCAGGTGCTCGGCAACGCCGTGAAGGGCGCGGATGCGCACGCCTGCCACGCCGACGACCATCTGTTCTTCCTGTACTGGCAGCAGACCAAGGGCAACGTGGAAGCCAACACCCGCATGCACGGCGAGGGCTACGTCCCGGGCAAGGGCAAGCCGAAGCTCACCGGTGGCACGCACGCCAATGCGCCGGCGATGATCAAGCTGCTGCAGCAGAAGTCGGTGCTGAATGCCGTCTACCGGCCCGAAGGCGCCGACCCGGCGCAATGGCAGACGGTGTCGACGACCCGAGGCGACCGCATGTGCATGCCCAACGTCATCAGCTACGACTTCATCAACCCGAAGACCAGCGAAGAGATCGTGCTCGTCAACGACCCCGGCGTGCGCCAGTACGTGCAACGCAGGCTGGCGCTGATCTGAACCGCGGCGCCGCCGAGCTAAGGCCTGCCGCCCAGGGCCGCCAAGGGCTGCGCCGGCTCGGCAATGGACTGGAAGCGCATCAGCGTCGCCGCGTTGCGATGCCTGTGGCTCATCAGCGGCATCAGGCCCGCGGCGAGCAGCGCCTGCCCGGCCTGTTCACCGAGGTAGTCCTCGGCACAGGCCTGCAGTTCCATTTCGCCGTTGCGCTCGAAGCTGTAGGCCGGCAGGTCGCCGATCTCGCGCTCGTCGCCCGGCTCCATCGCCCAGCCGCGCGCCATGTAGGCCCGGCCGATCAGCAGCGCCGCGGCCAGCGAGCCCGCGCCCCACAGCAGGTTCTCGTGTTCGGGTGGGCCGGTGAACTCCTCGAAGGCGAAGGCAGCCACCGGGTCGCTGCGCTTGCCGTAGGGCCGGCGCAGCAGCACACGCGGCGCGGCCAGGCCGATCCAGGGCGCTGCCTCGCTCTGGCGCAGCGTGTGCCAGCCGGCAAGTGCCGCCGGGTCGGCCAGCGCCAGCGCCGGGTCGCCACCGGCGAGCAGCGGGCCACCGGCCTGCTGCGCCAGCAGGCCCAATGCCGCGAGCAGGCCGATGTCGGTGTCCGCGGGGCCGAAGCGCTCCAGGCTGACGACCGCGCTCCACGACTCGCCACCCGGCACGCCGCGCCAGCGGTCGGCCAGTGCGCGGTGCAGGCCCGTCTGCGCGAGCTGGCCGCGCGAGGCCACCACGTCGGCCAGCAGTTCGTCGCGGCCGACGTCGAAGAGGTGGAGTTGCAGTTGCTCGTCGAGCTCCAGAGTTGAAATCAACCACTGCGTGCCACGCCATGCCGATTCCAGCGCCTGGAAGGCCGGTGCGTGCAGCAGCGCGCGCATCTGCGCGGCGATGGTGCGGTCGACCGAAGCCGTGAGTTGGGCCTGCATCGGCCCGTGGTCGGGAACGATGTGCGGGGCCACCAGGCTGCGCACGAAGGCGTCGATGCCCTCGGGTGGCGACGCTGCGTGCGGCGTTGCTGCTGCAGGGCGCCCGCCCAGCAGTCCGGCCAGCAGGTCGCCGGCGCCGGCCGCCGGGGCAACGCCGGCTGCAGGCAAGGGCACGCCCAGTTCGGCTGCAGCGGTGGCGAACTGCAGCGGGTCCTGCAGACGCCGGCGCAGGCTGCGCAGGGTCTCGAACACCGGCACGCGTGCAAACAAGGCGTCGGGATGGAAGTCTTCGATGTCCTCGGCTTCGAAGACGCTTCCGGCTGCCGGCACAAGCGGCCTCAGGCGTTGCATCACGCTGCCCAGGCTGTCGATGTCCACGCGGTGCGTGGGCCGTGCAGCCAGCACGGGGCGTTCGTGCGCCGGGCGGCCGCTGAAGTCTCCCAGCAGCAGGAGGCGCATCGGCTCCTGGGGCGCGCGCGCGCCCGTCGTGGCGGCGCGCGTGCCGGTGGAGACACTGATTTCGAGTCGTCCGACCATCGTTGCTCCAGGGGAGGACGGGCTGCGTCGCGCAGGGCAACATGGGCCGGGCATCGACTTGCCGATGACCCGACTTTGCTGCAGAGTCGGCGCAGCGGCAAGCCCCAGCCACCACCCCACCCGCTCCCATGGACGCACCCACTCCGCAAGCAGAAGCTCCGGTCACAGCCGCGCCAGAGCTTTCCCAGGCCATGCGCCATGTTCAGGAGGCCATGGCGGTGCACCGCGCTGGCCGCCTGTCCGAGGCCGAGCAGCAGTACCAGCAGGCCTTGGTACTGGAGCCCGACAACGCCGACGCGCTGCACTTGTATGGCCTGCTGATGGTCAGCCTGGGTCGCCTGGAGCAAGCCGCAGGCCAGATCGCACGCGCCATCGACGCCAAGCCCGGGGTCGCCATCTTCCACAACAACTACGGCAACGTGCTGATGCGGCTGGAGCGCCTGGACGAGGCCGAGCAGCAGTACCGGCAGGCCATCGTGCTCGATTCCGACCGCGTCGATGCGATGAACAACCTGGGCGTGCTGCTGTCGCGGCGCGGGCAGCACGCCGACGCCGAGAAGGTGTTGCTGCGCCTGGTCGAACTGCTGCCGCAGTTTTCCGACGCCCGCCAGAACCTGGCTCAGGTGTACATCGCCACCGGGCGCCTCTCCGAGGCCGTCGACCAGTGCTTGAAGGGGCTGGTGACGACACCGGCCAACCGGGGCTTGCGCCACGTGCTGGGGTTGGCCTACGGTGCCCTGGGGTGGGTGGACGAGGCCGTGGAGCTCTACCGCAATTGGCTCGAGGAGGACCCCGACGACGTGCGCGCCCGCCACCACTACTCGGCCTACACCGGGCAGGGCGTGCCCGACCGTGCCTCGGCCGCTTACGTCCGCATGACCTTCGATACCTTCGCCGAGGGTTTCGAGAGCAAGCTGGCCGACCTGGACTACCGCGCGCCTGCACTCGTCGGCCAGGCGCTCGCCAAGGCGCTGGGCGAGCCACGGGCCGCGCTGCGCATCGCCGACGCCGGCTGCGGCACGGGCCTGTGCGCGCGCTTCCTGAAGCCCTATGCGCGCGAACTGGTCGGCGTCGACCTCTCGCGTCCGATGCTGGAGCGTGCCGCGCTCAAGCAGCTCTACGACGAGCTGCGCCAGGCCGACCTGGTCGAGTTCCTGCAGTCGCGTCCCGACGCCTTCGACGCACTGATCTCGGCCGACACGCTGTGCTACTTCGGGGTGCTCGACGGGTTCGCCGCGGCCGCGCGGCACTGCCTGCTGCCGGGAGGCCGACTCGTTTTCACGGTCGAGGCCCTCGACGACGAGCAGGCCACGCCACCGTGGCGCCTGCAGACGCACGGGCGCTACAGCCACCGGCGGGCGTATGTCGAAGAGACGCTGATTGCAGCAGGCTTCCAGGCACCCGAGATCCAAGGCGTGTTCCTGCGCAACGAGTCGAAGAAGCCCGTGGCCGGCTGGCTCGTCATCGCCACCACGTGCTGACATCCTTCGCAGCCACTTCGCCTTGAGCGGAACCGACCATGCCCGACCTGATCTCCATCGACCTGAAGCCGCCTGCCGGCGTGCCCCTGCGCTTCCTGTCGATGTCGGGGCACGAGGAGATCTCGCGCCTGTTCGAGTACACCGTGCTGGCCGTGGCCCGGCCCGCCGACACCATCGATTTCGACAAGCTGCTGGGCCAGGCCGCGCAGGTCACGGTGAAGACCGTCGGCCAGGCGGCGCGCATCTACCACGGGCTGGTGACCTCGGCGCGGTTCGAGGAAGTGCGCGATTCGAACGTCGTCTACCGCCTGACGCTGCGGCCCTGGCTCTGGCTGGCCACGCGCAGCGCGCAGTCGCGCATCTTCTCGAAGCAGCTGCCTGCCGACGTGCTGAAGAAGGTGCTCACGCCCTACGGCGGCCTGCTGGAACTGAACCTGAGCGGCAGCTACCGCAAGCGCGAGTTCCGCGTCCAGTACCGCGAGAGCGACTTCCAGTTCGTCAGCCGCCTGATGGAGGAGGAGGGCATTTCGTACTTCTTCAAGCACGAGGAAGGCAAGCACACGATGGTGCTGGCCGACAGCCTGAGCCCGCACGTCACCCTGCTCGGCCTGAGCACGCTGCCTTTCCTGGACAGCCGCCACGCCGACGAGACCGTCCAGCGCTGGCAGTGGGGCCAGGAGATCCAGACGACCAAGGTTACCGTGCGCGACTTCAGCTTCATCGCCCCGACGCAGAACTTCGAGAAGTCGGCCACCGTCACGCGCCAGCACGCCCATGCCAGTCTCGCGGTCTACGACTACCCGGCGGGTCTGTCGGCCGACATCCAGGGCGATGGTCAGGTCTCCGAAGGTGTCGGCGCCGCGACCACCATCGCCAAGCGCGGGGTCGACGAACAGCAGGCCCGCTTCAGCGTCACCGAGGGGCAGACCAATTCGCGGCGTCTGTGCACTGGGGCGCGGTTCTCGCTGAGCGGCCATCCGATGCCGGCGCAGGACCGCGAGTACATCGTGCTGTCGACGCAGGTGAGGATGAGCCTGCCCGGGTATGAAGCCGGCGCCACGGCCGGGGCCGAACACGAGCTGAGCTTCAGCGCCTTTCCCTCGGCCATCGGCGCCTTCCGCCCGGCGCGCCTGACACCGCGGCCGCACGTGCCCGGTCCACAGACGGCCACCGTCGTGGGCCCAGCGGGTGAGGAGATCTACGTCGACAAGTACGGCCGCGTGAAGCTGCAGTTCCACTGGGACCGCGAAGGCAAGAAGGACGCCGACAGCTCCTGTTTCGTCCGCGTTTCGCAGCCCTCCGCTGGCAAGGGCTTCGGCTTCGTCTCGCACCCGCGCATCGGGCAGGAGGTGGTGGTCGACTTCCTCGAGGGCGACCCCGACCAGCCCATCATCACCGGCCGCGTCTACAACGCCGACCAGATGCCGCCCTACGCGCTGCCGAACAAGAAGACCGTCAGCACCATGCGCAGCAAGTCGTCGGGCCAGGGCGCGGCCGTGGCCGACCACAACGAGATGCGCTTCGACGATCTCAAGGGCAGTGAATACGTGCTGCTGCACGCGCAGAAGGACCAGCTCGAGTTCGTCAAGGAAACGGTGAAGACGCTGGTCGGCAAGGACGAGCACCGCACCGTCAAGAACGACCGCAAGCACAAGGTCGAGGGCACCGACCACCTCACCGTCACCAAGGCCGTGAGCCGCAAGTACGACGACAAGTACAGCACCACGGTGGCCAAGGACATCCTCGTCAAGGGCGACGGCATCTACAGCCTGAAGACGGCCAAGGACATCACGGCGCAGTCGGGGGCGGCGATCTCGATGAAGTCGTCCACCGACCTGCACCTGAAGATCGGCAGCAACATCGGCGCCGAGGCAGCGCAGAACGTGCACCTCAAGGGTGGCATGAACGTGGTCATCGAAGGCGGCATGCAGGTCACCATCAAGGCCGGAGGCTCGTCCATCGTGCTCGGGCCCGACGGGGTTTCGATCACCGGTGCGATGGTCAAGGTGAACTCCGGCGGCGCCGCCGGTTCGGGCAGCGGTGCCAGCCCCGTGGCGCCCACCGATCCGGCCGCACCCGAGGCGCCAGAACTGCCTGTCGACCCGTTGGCGTGACGCCGCCCGGCATGCCGCCCCCCGACACCGAGGCCCGCGAGGCCGAGGCCTGGGCCGCCTTCCTGCACCAGCTGGCCGAGCACCTGGTGGCGCAGTGGCCGGCGATGCAGGCGCGGCTGGGTGACAAGCACCTCGCCTTTGTGGAGCTGGCCGCGCAACAGGCGCTGCAGCGCGGCCTGACGCTGGCCGCCAGCGTGGCCCGTTACGCCAACCTGTGTTTCGTCTGGGGCCCGGGCTTCCAGGACAAACCCGGCTTCGAGTGGGCGCAGGGCCTGCTCGCGGCGCCGCGTGAACGGGAGTGGGCAACGATGCACCAGCTGGTGCGGCGTTCGCTGGCCGAACTGCAGCGCTTGCCCGATGCCCGCATCGCACCCGAAGCGCTGGCGGCGGCCGACCAGCGGCTCGTCGATCACTTCGGCCACCTGGGTCGCCACGGCGCGCTGCACACGGCCGAAGCGCCCGTGCTGCCGCTCTTGGCTTGCGACGTGGAGGCGCTGGAACTGCGGATGCTCGAGCCCGCCGTGGCCGAGCACTACACGCTGGCGGCTGGCGCCTGGCAGCGTGTGCCCCTGCCAACGCCGGCGCCGGTGCGCGTCGACGCTGCCAACCCACTGCCGCGCCTGGTGGCGGTGCTGGCGCATGCACCGGGCGCCCGACCCCAGGCCAAGCTGCAGCTGCGTTCGCGCAGCCACGCCGTGTGCAACGGCGACCTGCACCCGGCGCTGCACTTCACTGGCAGCCACGGCCAGTGGCGCTGGGTCGGTCACGAGACGCGTGCCGTCAGCTGGCCCGTGCATACGCTGGCCCAGGCCGAACCCGCCGCAGGCCCCGCAAGCGCGGTGGCCGAAGAGACCTCGCCCGAACTCTGCAAGCTGGAACTGCAGGTCTGCGGCCTGCGCGACGAAGGCGACGCCCTGGGCCCGCAGACCACCACGCTGTGGGCCTGGCCGGCGGCGCAGTGGTGGCTGGAACTGCAGCGCCAGGCCGCCGCCGCACAACCGGTCGTCGCCGGCAAGCCCCCGGCGCTGCGCGGCAGCACAGGCTGCCGGCTCGAAAGCGACGGCATAGAGCGCGATGCCTCACCACTGCGCCGCGGGTTCGAGCAGGGGCTGGAGCCCGCCACCGATGCCGCGCTGCAGAAGCTGTTGGCCACCATCGCCGCCGTGGAAGGGCTGTCGTCCGCGCGGCTCGACGGCGTGCTGGCGCTGCTGATCGGCCGTGCCGCACTCACCTGGGGCTGGTGCCTGGGTCCGGCGGGCCTGGGCGGGCGTGCTTTCATGCGCCTGGTGGGGACGCTCGACCTTCAGGCCTGCCAAGCCGAGTTGCAGGCGGAGGCCGAACTCGCCCTGGGCGGCGGGCGCGCACGGCTGATGTTGCGCTGCGCCGCATCGGCGCCGCTGTCGCTGCAACTGCGCCGCGAAGCCGCCGAGCCCCCGTTGCTGCCGACGCTGCTGCCCGCGCGCCACCGCTTCAGCTTGCCGTTCACCGCCGAAGTCACGCCGCTGGCCACCGACACCGGCACGCTGCTGCAGGCCACGGGGCCCTGCAGCGGGGCGCTGGTGGGCGAAGCGGGGCTGCGCCCGCGCACCTCAGGCGGTAGCGGCTGGGAATGGTTCGCCACGCTGCGTCTGGAAGCCGCCAGCCTGCCCCTGGCGCTGGTCGACCCGGTGCTCGGCGTGCAGCAGTTCAACCACCCGCTGTGGGCGGAACAGCCGCTGCTCGACTGGAGCCTGGCCTGATGGAACGCCTGCTCGTGCTGCGGCTGGACAGCGTCGGCGTCACCGCCGAGGCCTGGCTCAACGGCGTGCCGCTGGCGCGCAGCGGCCCCGCGGCCGGCGCCGTCACCGTGGCCATCCACGAATACACGCTGGCCGGCGCCAACGAACTGCAGTTGCTCATCCAGCCGCCGCCGCCCGGCCAGGCCGGCGCACCCGCACCGCTGCTCAGCGACGGCCAGCGCGGCGCCAGCCTGCGCCTGCTGCTGCCGCGCATCGGCCAGCTGGCGCACCCCGAAAACGCGCGCACCCTGGCGCAGATCGACTGGGCGCCGCTGGCCGGCGAGGTCACCGAGGTGCCGGCCACGCTGCGCCAGACCGTCGACCTGCCGATTGCCTTCCCGCGCTGGCGCTGGTTCGACGCGCCTGTGGTCGCCCAGCCGCCCGACCTGCTGGCCGCGGTCGCCAGCTACCTGCAGGGCATTGCACTCGGACTGGCGCGCGGCGACCCCGAGCCGCTGCTGCTGGCCGCGCGCCTGCGCTTCGAGGAACTGGCGCTGGCCTACCAGCGCAACCTGGCCGACGACGTCGGCCGCCTGCGGCTGCAGGTGCAGCAGGCGCATGCCAAGGCGCCACTGCAGCCCGTGATGCCCAAGGCCGATACGCTGCTGCTGCGCCCGTTGGCCGGCGGCCGCCTGCTCGAATGCCTGACGCTCGACGGCCAGCCTGCGCTGCAGAGCCCGCAGGCCGGGGGCGGAAGGCGTGTCTGGCCGGTGCGCCTGGCCGTCATCGAGGGGCGCTTCTATGTCATCCGCTGAATCGGCCGCGTCATGCGGTACGCGGGCTATGCTGCGCGTCATGTCCGTATGTCTTGGAGTCACCGCATGATTCTGCTGAGGGTGCTCAGCTACAACGGCGCGCCGGTCGACGGTCTTTCGGCCCAGTTCGACGAAATCGGCGGCACGGTGGGCCGCGCCGACAGCAACCAGCTCGTGCTGCCCGACCCCGAGCGCACGATCTCGCGTGTGCATGCGCGCATCGTGTTCCGCGCCGGTGGCTACAGCGTCGTCGACAACGGCAGCAACCCCATCAGCGTCAACGGCGAGCTTGTGGGTGCCGGCCGTGAACACCCGCTGAAGCCCGGCGACGAGTTGCAGATCGGCGGCTACGTGCTGCAGGCCGCCGACGCCGCGGCACCCCGAAGCGCCGACCCCTTTGCCGATCTGTTCGGCGAGGCCCCGCTGGGGCTGGCCGCAGCGACCGCACCGCCCGTGCCAGCGCGGCCCCCAGCCGCGGCGCCGGCCCGCCCCGGCGCGGCGCAGTCGAACACGGCGATGTGGCCGGCGCCGAGCCCGGCGCCCTGGGTCGCGCCGCCACCCCCGGCCCGTGCCCCCGCGCCCCCGCCCGCGCCGGCAGCGGGCAAGGCGCAGATACCCGACGATTGGGACCCCTTTGCACCCGACCCTGCCGAAACGCCACCCGCCGCGGCAGCGCCGCAGCGCGACGCCTTCGCCGGCCTGCCTGCCGGGGGTGGTGACAGCATCGACGACCTCTTTGGCCTGTCCGGCGCCTCCACCGCCGGTGATCCGTTGGGCGGCAGCGCGGCACAGGCGCTGGGCGCCGCGCCCAACACAAACCAGCACGACGACGCGCTGCAGTCGCTGGCGCGCACCGCCACGCTGATGCCGCCCAGCCGCGCCGACCACGCGTCGGAACTGAACACCCCCATGTCCCTGCCGGCCGTGCATCCGGTGCCGGCGCCGGCGCCGCTGCCGCAGGGCGCGGTGTTCTCGTGGAACGACCCGCCGCGCGATGGTCGCGTGCTCACCGTCCCCGGTGTGCGGCGTGCGGGCTCTGCAGGGGATGTGGTGCCGTCAGCCGCCTTGCCTGCAGCCACACCCGCCGCACCAGCCGCCGCACCAGCCGCCGCACTACCCGCCGCACGAGGCGCCGTGCCGTCCGCCGTGCCACCCGTCGCGGCGCGCTCCGCCATCACCGGCCCGTCCGCCACACCGGCCCACGCGCCCGATGCCACCGCCCAGGCCGAACTGCTCGCCGCGCTGCTCGACGGCCTGGGCGTGCCCGGCCTGCGCCTGGACGCGCTGACCCCAGCGACGATGCAACTGCTGGGCCAGCTGTTGCGCGAGTCGACCCGCGGCGCCGTCGAACTGCTGGTGGCACGCGCCGCACTGAAGCGCGAGATGCGGGCCGAGATGACGATGATCGTCTCGCGCGAGAACAACCCGCTGAAGTTCTCGCCCAGCGTCGAGGTCGCGCTCCAGCACCTGCTGGGCCCGCCGGCGCCGGGTTTCATGCCACCCGCGGCGGCGGTGCGCGACGCCTTCGACGATCTGCGCGCCCACCAGCTGGGCGTGATGGCCGGCATGCGCGCCGCGCTGGAAGGTGTGCTGCAGCGTTTCGACCCCCAGCAGCTCGAGGGCAAGCTGAGCAAACGTTCGGCCATCGACAGCCTGATCCCGGCGACGCGCAAGGCACGGCTGTGGGAAAGCTTCACCGAGCTCTTCGCGCAGCTGCAGTCCGAGGCCCAGGACGACTTCGACGAGCTCTTCGGCAAGGCCTTCCGGAAGGCCTACGAAGACCAGCTCGACCGCCTGCACGGCGAGCCCGGGCCGCGCTAGGATTTCCCCAGGAACGCGTCAGGAGCTGCGCATGCTGGCCTTGGAAGTTGCCCTGATGTCCGACCGCGGCGGCCGCAAGTACAACGAGGACGCCTGTGGCCACTGGCACTCGAAGCGCCACCTGTGCTGCGTGCTGGCCGACGGTGCGGGCGGGCATGGCGGCGGCGACATCGCATCACGGCTGGCGGTGCAGGAGCTGATCGGCCGCTTTTCCCTGCAGCCTTCCGAGCGTGCAGCCGATCTGGAAGGCTTGCTGCGCACCACCAACCAGGTGCTCATCGGCGAACGTGTGCCCGGCACGCCGCGTCAGGACATGCACAGCACCGTCGTCTGCCTGGTCATCGACTTCGTTGAGCACCGTGCGCACTGGGCGCACTCCGGCGACTCACGCATGTACTGGTTCCGAGACGGGCGGGTGCTCGACCGCACTCGCGACCACAGCCTGGTGCAGGGCCTGGTCGACAACGGCGTGCTCACTGCCGACCAGGTGCGCACCCACCCCAAGCGCAGCGAACTGCGTTCGGCGCTGGGCATTGCGCCCGAAGTGCTGGAAGTCAGCGCCGGGGAGGGACGGCACGACGTGCAGCCACGCGATGTCTTCCTGCTGTGCACCGACGGGCTGTGGGAGTACATCGACGACGACACGCTGGAAACAAGCCTGGGCGCCGCCGCCAACCCCGGCGCGTGGCTCGGCGAACTGGCCACCCGGGTGCGTCAGGCCGCCAGCCACAAGGCCAGCCACGACAACTTCAGCGCATTGACGGTGTGGACCCGCGCCGCGCCGGGCGACTGACCCCACCTGCCGCGAAGGAGACGACGATGGCTATGCAAGTCTGCATGGGCGCCATGATGCAGTGTTCGCAGGGCATGGCGCCGAGCACGCTGGTGCCGACCCCGAAGACCGTGATGACCAGCAACATGATCGCGGCAAACATCCTCGATCACGTGCCGATGATGAACATCCCGCCCTTCGGCATGTGCCGCAGCCCGGCCAACCCCATGGTGGCGGCGGCCACCGCGGCGGCGCTGGGCGTGCTGACACCCATGCCCTGCATACCGGCCACGCCGGCGCCCTGGATGCCGGGCGCGCCGACCGTGCTGCTGTGCGGTGCGCCGGCACTCAACGACAGCTCGAAGCTGATGTGCATCTGGGCCGGCACCATCAGCATCAACATGGCCGGCCAGGTCACGCACCAGATCCCCTGAGTGCAGGGGCCGCGGGATGTCCCGCGGGCGACGGTCAGGACGGCGGCGTGGCGCGGCCGATCTCGACGCGGCGGTTCTCGGCGGCGAAGGGGTCCTTGGCGTTCTTCGGCACGGCGGTGCCCACGCCCACCGGCAGGATCAGCGTCGGGTCGGCGCCCAGGTGCACGAGGTAGTCGCGCACCGCCTCGGCCCGCTTCTGCGACAGCTGCATGTTGAAGGCCGCGGCGCCCGAGGCATCGGCATGGCCTTCGACGCGCACGGCCTTGCTGGCGCCACGCTTGGACTTCAGCACCTCGGCGAAGACCTCGAGCTGTTTCTTCAGCATGTCGGGCAGTTCGGCAGAACCGAGCCTGAACGAAGAGGCCGGCAGCGAGTAGCGCACCGCGGGCTTGAAGCCCATGCACTTGAAGCCGGCGGCCTTGAGCTGTTCGCAGGCATCCTCTGGGAACAGGCCCTCTTCGACGGCCTTGGCGTCGGGCACGCTCTGGCCCATGTCGACGGCGTCTTGGGCCGCGGTGGGCAGTGCTGCGGCCACGGCCAGTGTCAGCACGCAGCGAGCAAAGAAGAGCGGGTGTTTCATGGCAGGGGCTCCTGAAGGAAAGGGGGCCGGCCGGGCAGCCGGGCGACCCTTTCGCACCGGCAAAATCATACCCCCCGGCACCCGGGCCGCCCCATCCCCCGCGCGCCATGCGGGCGCCCCCTGCCGCAGCGGCCCGGCAACGCACCGGCGCGAGCCGCCCGCCCAAGGGTGACGGCCCGCACCCGGCCGTGTATCGTTGGGTGAATGCCCGCGCAGTGCGGCCCGGTACGCTGGCCAGCAGCACCCCTACAGCGCCTCCACGGCGACGCCGGAACACGACGCATGAAGCAAAGTTCCCGATGACTTGGCACAACAAGGTGATGTGGACGGAGGGCATGTTCCTCCAGCCCCAGCACTTCCAGCAGCAGGACCGTTTTGCCGGACGCCAGCTCGATGGCCGCACTGCGGCCACCATGGTTTGGCCGTGGGGCTTCGTGGCATTGCAGATCGACGATGCGGCGCTGCTGCAGGGGCGCCTCATGGTGACGTCGGCGCGGGGTGTGCTGCCCGACGGCCTGGCCTTCTCGGTGCCCGGCGACGACCCCGCGCCGCCGGCCTTCGAGGTGCCCATCGACGCGCGCGACCAGCTCGTCGTGCTGGCCGTGCCCCAGTCGCGCCCGGGTGTGACGGAAAGCGACGTCGAGGCCGGCGAAGGCTCGATGCCGCCGCGCTGGCATGTCGCCGACATCGGCGTGGCCGACATCCACGCCAACAGCCTGCGTGAGGCGCCGGTGCAGGTCGGGCGGCTGAACCTGCGCCTGATGCTCGAGCGCGACACGAACGAGGGCTACGTCACGTTGGGCGTGGTGCGGGTCATCGAGCGCCGCGCCGACGGCCGCGTCGTGCTCGACACCGCCTACGTGCCGCCGATGCTGCATGCCCCGGCACAGCCGGTGCTCGATGGCTACGTGCGCGAGGTGCACGGCATGCTCTACCAGCGTGGCGAGGCGCTCGGCGCGCGGCTGGCGCAGCCGGGGCGCGCCGGCACCGGCGAGATCGTCGACTTCCTGCTGCTGCAGGTCATCAACCGTTTCCAGCCGCTGTTTGCACACCTGCAGCGCCTGCCGGTGCTGCACCCCGAACGCCTGTACGACCTGTGCCTGGGCCTGGCCGGCGAGTTGTCCACTTTCCGCGAACAACGGCGCCCGGTGCCCTACCCGGAATACCGTCACGACGACCTGGCGACCTGCTTCCGTGCCGTGATGGCCGACTTGCGGCAGTCGCTGTCGCAGGTGCTCGAACAGACGGCGATTCCCATCGACCTGCAGGAACGCAAACACGGCATCCGCGTCGCCGTCATCGGCGACGCCGAACTGCTGCGCACGGCAGTGTTCGTGCTGGCGGTCAACGCGCAGATGCCGGGTGAAGCGCTGCGCATGCGTTTTCCGACGCAGGTCAAGATCGGCCCGGCCGAGCGCATCCGCGACCTCGTCAACCTGCAGCTGCCCGGTGTCACGCTGCGCGCGCTGCCGGTGGCGCCGCGGCAGATCCCTTACCACGCCGGCTACACCTACTTCGAACTCGAGACACGCGGCAACGAGCTCTGGAAGCAGCTCGAGACTTCGGGCGGCCTTGCGATGCACATCGCCGGCGAATTCCCGGGCCTGGCCATCGAGTTCTGGGCCATCCGCGGCTGACCGCCAGGGCGCGCGGCGGCGATCCAAGAGGGCACACGGATGAGCGACCCCGACCCGCCACAAGACCCCTTCGCTGCCTTCGAGTCCGACCGCACGGTCATCAAGCCGAGTGCCGGTCGAGGCGCGCGGCCCGGTGCGTCGCCACCAACCCCCGCACCCACCGCGCCTGCTGCATCCGCCCGGCCGGCCGCCGCCGCCCCACCGCTGCCCGAGCTGCCCGCCCACGCCAGCCTGAACCCGCTGGTGCAAGCCGCGGCACCGCTGCTGAGTGCCGCGCCGCGCCTGCGCGCCACGCTGCGCCACCCCAACCCGGCGGCACTGCGCGAGCAGCTGGTGGAATCGGTGAAGCGCTTCGAGTCGGTGGCACGTGCGCGCGGCCTGCCGAACGAGCAGGTGGTGGCGGCGCGCTACATCCTGTGCACGCTGCTCGACGAATCGGCATCGAGCACGCCCTGGGGCGGCTCGGGCGCGTGGTCGTCGCAGAGCCTGCTGGTGCACTTCCACAACGAAGCCTGGGGCGGCGAGAAGGTCTTCCAGCTGCTCACGCGCCTGGTCGAGAACCCGACGCAGCACCGCAACCTGCTGGAACTGGTCTACGCCGCGCTCTCGCTGGGTTTCGAGGGCCGCTACAAGGTGATGAACGACGGCAAGGCGCAGCTCGACAGCGTGCGCGAGCGCCTGGCGGGCAAGCTGCGCGAACTGGCCGGCCCGGCCGAGCGCACGCTGTCGCCGCAGTGGCAGGGTGTGGCCGCGGCGCCAGTGCGCCTGAGCGAAGGCGTGCCGCTGTGGGCCGTGGCCGCGGTGCTGGGCTTCCTGCTGCTGGCGCTGTTCCTGGTGCTGCGCCTGACGCTCAACGCGCAGACCGACGCCACCTTCACCGCGCTGCAGACCATAGACACCAAGGTGCTGGCCGCGCCGCCGTCGCCGCCGCCTACATCCGCCGCGCCGCCGCCGCCGCGCCTGGCGCAGCTGCTGAAGAGCGACATCGACGCCGGCGCCGTTCAGGTGCAGGACCTGGCCGACCGTTCGGTCGTCACGCTGCGCGGCGACGGCGTCTTCGACCCCGGCAGTGCCGAAGTGGCCGCCAAGGCGCGGCCGATGTTCGAGCGCATCGGTGCCGCGCTGAACCAGGTGCCCGGGGCGGTGCTGATCGCCGGCCACACCGACAACCAGCCCATACGTTCGCTGCGTTTCCCGTCCAACTGGCATCTGTCGAAGGACAGGGCGGCCAGTGCCAAGGCACTGCTCGGCGCCTTCGTCAAGCCCGGGCGCATCAGCGCCGAAGGGCGCGCCGACACCGAACCCCTGGCCGACAACGCCACGGCTGAAGGGCGCGCGAGGAACCGCCGCGTCGAGCTGACGCTGTTCGCCACGGCACCCAATTGAGATGAAGAAGTTCCTGCAAGTCCTGCTCAGCCCGCTGGTCCTGGGCACCCTCGGGCTGCTGGCGCTGAGTGCGCTGGTGTGGTGGGCCGGGCCGCTGCTGGCCTTCGGCGACACACGCCCCTTCGAGTCGGTGTGGGTGCGCCTGGCCATCGTGGTGGCGCTCTGGGCGCTGTGGATAGGCGTGCAGGGCTGGAAGGCGCACCGGCGCCGCCGCACCAACGCCACGCTGCTGCAGGGCCTGGGCGCCGGGCCGTCGGCCAGCGACAAGGAGGCCCAGGTGCTGGCCACGCGCTTCAACGAAGCGGTGC
The DNA here is from genome assembly GCA_030653505.1 of Rubrivivax sp. Classification (GTDB taxonomy): domain Bacteria; phylum Pseudomonadota; class Gammaproteobacteria; order Burkholderiales; family Burkholderiaceae_C; genus Rubrivivax. The sequence continues at coordinate 44,354 of JAURZK010000036.1, read as the reverse complement.
AGCGCCTGAAGGCGGCCAAGGGCAACAAGCTCTTCGGCGGCGGACAGTACCTCTACGAGCTGCCCTGGTACGTCTTCGTCGGCGCGCCGGGTTCGGGCAAGACCACGGCGCTGATGAACGCGGGGCTGCAGTTCCTGCTCGGCGACAACAAGGATGGCAAGGGCTCGGTGCAGGGTGTGGGCGGCACGCGCAACTGCGAGTGGTGGTTCACGCAGGACGCCGTGCTCATCGACACCGCCGGCCGCTACGCCACGCAGGAAAGCGACAAGGACGTCGACGCCAGCGCCTGGGACAACTTCCTCGCGCTGCTGAAGAAGACACGCCCGCGCCAGCCCATCAACGGCGTGCTGCTCACCGTCAACGTGCAGGACCTGTTGCAGCAGGGTGCCACCGAACGCACTGAACACGCCGCCAAGCTGCGTGCGCGGCTGCACGAACTGCAGACCAAGCTGGGCGTTCGCGCGCCCGTCTACGTGCTCGTCACCAAGGCCGACCTCATCGGCGGTTTCAACGAGACCTTCGAAGGCCTCGCGAAGGACGACCGCGACCAGGTCTGGGGTTTCACCTTCGCTGCCGACGCGCCGGCGGGCGAGGATCCGATGGCACAGTTCGCCACGCTGTTCGAGCAGCTGCAGCAGCGCCTGGTGGCCCAGCTCGTCGACCGCCTGGAAGGTGAGCGCGACGTGCTGCGTCGCAGCGCCATCTTCGCCTTCCCGCAGGAGTTCGCGGCGCTGCAGCCGGTGCTGGGCGACTTCCTGCGCCAGGTGTTCTCGGGCGGCGGCGCGGTCGAGGCCGCGGCGCGCGTGCGCGGTGTCTACTTCACCAGCGGCACGCAGGAAGGTTCGCCCATCGACCGCGTGATGGGTGCGCTGGCGTCGTCCTTCGGCATGGGTGGGCGCAACGCGGCCATCGCGCCGGGGCGGGGCAAGAGTTTTTTCCTGCACCGGCTGCTGAAGGACCTTGTCTTCGCCGAACGTGGGCTGGGTGCCCACAACCCGGTGGCCGAGCGCCGCCGCCACGTGCTGCGCCTGTCGGCGATGGGGGTGATGGCGGCGTGCACGGTGCTGGTGGCCGTGGGCTGGGCGGTGAGCCGCGCGCGCAACCTCGACCACGCCGCGCAGGTCGCCGAACGCCTGCCGGCGCTGCGGCAGGGGGTCGAAGCGCTGCCGCCGGCCACCAGCGCCGACGTGGCGCTGCTGCCGCAGCCGCTGGCCGCCGTGCGCGACGCCGCCAAGGTGGACGACTTCGCCATCGACGCGCCGCCGCTGCTGCACGGCCTGGGCCTGTACCAGGGCGACAAGCTCGACGCCGGCGCGCAGATCGCCTACCACCGCCTGCTGGAGAAGTCGCTGATGCCGCGTGTGGCGCGCCGCCTCGAAGAGCGCCTGCGCGCCGCCAACAAGGACAACCTCGAGAACGCCTACGAGGCGCTCAAGGCCTACCTGATGCTGCACCAGCCCGAGCGTTTCGATGCCGCTGCGCTGCAGGCCCGGGTGGGCGTGGATTGGGACACGAACTACGCGCGGATGGCACCCGAGCAGCGTGTGCAGCTCGACGCCCACCTGGCCGCCGCGCTGGCGCTGGGTGCGCCCAGGGCCGTGCTGGCGCGTGACGACAACCTGGTGGCCAGCGTGCGCGAGATGCTGGCCGCCTACCCGCTCGAGTACCGCGTCTACAGCCGCATCAAGCGCCAGTACCGGCCGGGCAGCCAGCCCGACTTCACGCTCGCCGGTGCCGCCGGCCCGAACGCCGCCCAGGCCTTCGAGCGCGCCAGCGGCCTGCCGTTGACGCAGGGCATCAGCGGCCTCTATACCCGCGACGGCTACCGCAAGCTGGTGCTGCCGGCGGTGCAGCAGGCCACCCCGGTGCTGGCCGCCGAAGAAGGCTGGGTGTTGGGCTTGAAGACCGGTCTGGTGACCGACCCGGCGCGCCTGCGCGATGCCACGCTGGGCAGCGCCGTCAGCGACAAGGTGCGGCGCCTGTACTTCGAGGACTACATCAAGACCTGGGACGCCTACCTCGCCGACGTGCGCCTCGTGAAGCTGAACGACCCCGAGCGTGCGTTGGCCGTGTCGCGCCTGCTCGCCGCGGTCGACTCCCCGCTGGCGGGCTATTTGCGCGGCGTGGCCGAGCAGACGAAGCTGGTGCAAGCCCCGGCCGCAGCAGGTGCGCTCGACCAGGCTGCGGCCAAGGCCAAGGCCGACGCAGCGCGCCTGGCCGGTGCCGCGCCCGATGCGTCGGGCGGCAGCGGCGGCCCTCTTGAGCGCATGGTCGACGACCACTTCGCCGGCATCCACCGCCTCGTCACCGGCGACCCGCCGCCGCTGAACGCCACGCTCAAGCTCTTCGGCGACCTCTACGCGCAGCTGGCGGCGGTCGACGCCGCGAAGAAGAGCAAGTCGCCGCCACCGCCCGGGGGCGGTGCCGAACAGGTGAAGGTGGCCGCCGCCGGCCAGCCCGATCTGGTGCGCGGGATGGTCGAGCAGATGGCCGACGCCGCCGCCGGCCAGACGCGCGGTGCCGAACGCGCGGGCCTCACCGCCGAGCTCAAGCCCATCACCGAGATCTGCAACCGCGCCGTCACCGGCCGCTATCCGTTTGCCAGTGGCAGCCGGGCCGATGTGCTGCCCGAGGACTTCGGCCAGCTCTTCGGCGTGGGGGGGCTCTTCGACGACTTCTTCCAGCGCCGGCTGCTGGCCATCGTCGACCAGTCGACGCGGGTCTGGACCTACAAGCCGCTGGCCGACGGCACACGCCCGGTGTCGCCGGCCGCGCTGGCCGAGTTCCAGCGCGCGCAGCGCATCCGCGAGGTCTTCTTCCGCAGCGGTGGCAAGACACCTTCCATCCGCATCGAGATGCGGCTGTCGGAGCTGGAACCCTCGTTGAAGGAGCTGAACTTCGACATCGACGGCCAGGTGAGCAAGCTCACCAGCAGCGGGCCTTCGATCACCGTCAACTGGCCCAGCCCGCGCGTGGCATCAGTGATCCGCATGAGCACCGGGCTGGGCAACGCCGGGCCGCTGGTGATGACCGAAGGGCCGTGGGCGCTGTTCCGCCTGTTCGAGCGTTTCCAGGTCGAGCAGAGCGACGTGCCCGAGAGGTTCAGCGTCATCATGAACCTCGACGGCAAGCGGGCGCGGCTCGAGGTCATCGCGGCCAGCGTGTTCAACCCCTTCCAGCTGCGCGAGATCAAGCAGTTCCGCTGCCCGGCGGCGCTGTGAGCAGGCCGTGACGGCGGGCACGGCACCTCCCGGCTGGCACGGCAAACTGCCGTCGCTGGGCGACTTTGCGTCGCGCAGGCTCGACGCAGCCTTCATCGAACCCTGGGACAGCTGGCTCGCCGCTGGCCTGCACGCGCTGCGCGAGACGCAGCCCGACACCTGGCTCGACGCCTACCTGGGTTCGCCCAGCTGGCGGTTCATGCTCATGCCCGGCGTGCTGCCCGGCGCGGCCGGCACGCAGGCCTGGTGCGGCGTCCTGATGCCTTCGGTGGACCGTGTCGGCCGCTACTTTCCGCTGACGCTGGTGCTGCCGCTGGGTGCGGGCCCGGCGTCGGTGCAGGAGGGCGCTGCGCTGTGGCCCTGGCTGGAGCGCCTGGACGAACTCGCCCGCGACGCACTGCACGGCGACTGGACGGCCGACCGCCTGGAAGACGAGCTGGCGCGCATGACCTTGCCCGCGCCTGGCAGGCGGCCGCCCGAGCCCGCGGGCCCGGACGGTGCCGGCGCGCTCGTCGAACTGCCGCCCGACGCCGCGCGCGACCCGGCCCTCTTCATCGGCGCCGAGGCGCAGCGCGCCTTCGGTCCCCGCGCGCACGGCCGCGCCTGGTGGCACGCGCGCCCCGACGAGTTGCCGCCGCGCCTGCTGGTCTCGTGCGGGCTGCCTGCGGCCACGGCACTGGGGCAACTGTTCGGCCCGGCTGCGACAATCTGAGCCTCCCGCCCACGCACAGCCCGCACCGGCCATGACCCCCGACGCCTCCGACGACGACCGTACCGTGATCCGGCCCCCCGATCCGGCGGCGCCTACGGGTTTCCAGAAGACGGAATGGTCGGCCGCGAATGCCGCGATACCGGCCGCTGCGCCGGCCGCCACACCCGCTGCCACACCGTCCCCGGCGCTGGACAAGACGCAGATCGTCGCGCCGCCCAAGGACGACGGCGGCCACCTGCCCGTGGGCACCATGCTGGCCGAGTTCAGGCTCACCGAACTCATCGGCGAAGGCGGCTTCGGTGTCGTCTACAAGGCCTTCGACACCTCGCTCGAACGCGAGGTGGCGCTGAAGGAGTACATGCCCTCGTCGCTGGCACAGCGCGTCGGCGGCGGCACCCAGGTGCAGGTGAAGAGCGAGCGCTACCGCGAGACCTTCGAGGCCGGCCGCAAGAGTTTCATCGGCGAAGCCAAGCTGCTGGCCAGCTTCGACCACCCGTCGCTGGTCAAGGTCTACCGTTTCTGGGAAGCCAACGGCACCGCCTACATGGTGATGCCGCTGCTGAAGGGCACGACGCTGAAGGACGTGCTGCGCGAGATGCGCCGCAAGGGCGAGCCGATCGAGGAGAACTGGCTGCGCAGCGTGCTGGGGCCGCTGTCCGAGGCGCTGCTGGTGATCCACGCCGAGCAGGTCTACCACCGCGACATCGCGCCCGACAACGTGATGTACCTGCCAGAGAAGAACCGCTGGCTGCTGCTGGACTTCGGTGCCGCGCGGCGCGTCATCAGCGAGCAGACGCAGGCGCTGACGGTGATCCTCAAGCCGGGTTACGCGCCGGTGGAGCAGTACGCCGAGATCCCGGGCATGAAGCAGGGCCCTTGGACCGACGTCTATGCGCTGGCCGCGGTGGTCTACTACGCCATCGTCGGCAAGACGCCGCCGCCTTCGGTGGGGCGGCTGCTCAACGACACCTACCAGCCGCTGTCGCAGGCCGCCGCGGGGCGCTACAGCGAACGTTTCCTTGCTGCCATCGACCGTGCACTGGTGGTGCGGCCCGAAGAACGCACGCAGAGCATCGGCGAGTTGCGCCAGGACCTGGGCCTGGGCGAGGTGTCGGGTCTGGAAGACCACTACAGCACGCAGCCGCTGCCGCCCGGCACCGAGATGCCGGTGCGTCTCACGAACGATCGCACGCAGGCCTGGGCCGGCGGCGCGACGCAGACCGTGTCCGCGCCACCCGGCGCCGCGGCGATGCGCCCGTCGCCCGCACCGCCGCCTGCGGCCGCGGCGGCATCTGCGCCGGTGCCGGCAGCGCCCAAGGGCAAGGGCGCGCTGATCGGCGTCGGCGCTGGGGCCGCCGTGGCCGTGGCCGTGGGCCTCTACTTCGCGTTGGCACCCAGGCCCCGACCGGCGCCCGCCGAACAGGCCACGGCGCCCACCCCGCCACCGGTAGCGACGATCACGCCCCCTGTGGCGACCCCCGCACCTGCGCCGGCACCGGTGGCCGTGCCGACCACCTTCGAGCCGGCGGCGGAGTTCGACCGTGTCGTGCAGGCCCAGTCGCCCGGCTACGGCGTGCGCCTGCTGACCAACAAGACCAGCTACCGCATCGCACGCGACTACCTCACGATGACGGTGCAGGCCGAGCGCGAGGGCTACCTCTACGTCTTCGTGCACGGCGCCGACAAGACACTGATGCAGCTCTACCCCAGCATCACCTCGGGTTCGCTGAAGGTCAGGCCGGGGCAGTCGGTGAAGCTGCCCTTGTCCAACGAAACCGCCTTCGAGACCACCGGCCCGCCCGGCCCCACCGACCTGCTGGTGATGGTGTCGCCGCGCCAGCGCGACCACAGTGCGCTGCAGCCGAAGAAGGACGGCACCATCCGCGTCTTCCCCACCGGTGCCGAGGCCGCCGCGCTGGCCGCGAAGTTCGACGGCACGGGCCCGGTGATGGCCGGCAAGCCCCTGTGCTCGCCCGGGCAGGCCTGCGAAGACGAGTACGGCGCGGCGCTCGTGCGTGTCGAGGTGGTGCCCTGAACAAGGCCTTCGTCAAGGAACCCGAGGGTCTGGACGAAGACGACGAGACCCCGGGACTGCCGCCGCTGCCGGCCGGCACCCGCAACTACCTCACGCCGCAGGGTTACCGCCGGCTGCGCGAGGAACTGATGACGCTGCTGGACGTCGAGCGCCCGAAGATCGTCGAGGTGGTTTCCTGGGCGGCGAAGAACGGCGACCGCAGCGAAAACGGCGACTACCTCTACGGCAAGAAGCGCCTGCGCGAGATCGACCGCCGCATCCGCTTCCTGACCCAGCGGCTGGACATCGCCGAGGTCGCCGACCCCTCGGCCCACCACGGCAAGGACCAGATCTTCTTCGGCGCCACCGTCACCTACACCACGGCGTCTGGCCAAGAGCGCACGGTGACCATCAAGGGCATCGACGAGGCCGACAGCCTGCAAGGTGAGGTGAGCTGGATCTCGCCCATCGCGCGCGCGCTGCTGAAGGCGCGCGAGGGCGACGAGGTGTCGCTGGTGACGCCGGGGGGCACCGAGAAGATCGAGGTGATCGAGGTGCGGTATCCCGAGCCCGGAGGCTGAACCGCCCCTGCGGACGGTTCAGCGCGTGGGCCTGCACGCCCCGCTCGCGCCACCCGGCTGACGTGCCGCGTCGCGCTCAGCTGATTCGGCTTCTGGAGACCCGAAGCACGACGGGTGAACGCCGCAGCGTGCGCAGCACCTCGGCCAGGTGCACACGGTCGCGCACGCTGATCAGCAGGCGCAGCTCGGTGCTCTCGTCGGCGGCCTGGGTGTCCATGTCCAGGTGCGTGATGTCGGCCTCGGCACTGCTGACGGCCAGCGCCACCTGCGCCAGCACACCCTTGCCGTTTTTCACCAGCACGTGGATGTGGGTCTCGAAGGTGCGTGTCAGCTGCTCGGCCCAGTCGACGCCCATCCAGCGCTCGCTGTCGCGCTCGAAAAGGCGCTTGCCCGTGGGGCAGTCGGCAGTGTGCACGAGCAGGCCTTCGCCGCGACCGAGGTAGCCCACGATCTGGTCGCCCGGGATGGGCCGGCAGCAGCTGGCGAACTGGATCGACGCGCCCTCGCTGCCGTCCACCAGCACCTCGCCCTGCGTGGCGGTGCTGTCGTCCTGGCCGTAGTGGCCCATGGTCAGCATCACGGCGTCGGGCTTGATGCCCTTTTCGCCCATCATCTGCGCCAGCCGCTTGGCCACGATGATGGCGATCTTGCGGCCCTGGCCGAGGTCGATCAGCAGCTCGCCGCGATTGCGGTTGCCACTCCAGCGCGTGAGCTGCTGCCACAGCGCCGCGGCCGTGGCGTCGCTGGGGTCGGCCGACGGCAGCTGCAGGCCCTCGGCACGCAGCGACTGTGCCAGCAGCTTCTCGCCGAGTGCGCGCGACTCCTCGCTCTCCATGTTCTTCAGGTGGTGCCTGATCTTGCTGCGCGCACGGCCGGTGCGCACCATGCTCAGCCAGGCCGGATTGGGGCGCGCGCCGGGGGCGGTGATGATCTCGACCACGTCGCCGCTCTTGAGTTCGGTGCGCAGCGCCACCGGCTCGCCGTTGACCTTGGCGGCCACCGTGTGCTGGCCGACGTCGCTGTGGATGGCGTAGGCGAAGTCCACCGGCGTGGCGCCGCGTGGCAGCGCCAGGATCTTGCTGCGCGGCGTGAAGACGTAGACCGCGTCGGGGTGCAGGTCGATCTTCACGTGTTCCAGGAACTCGGCCGCGTCGCGCGTCTCGTTCTGGATGTCGAGCAGGCTCTGCAGCCACATCGACGACAAGCGCTGTGCATCGGCCGCCGCGCCCTTCTTGTCGCTGGTCTTGTAGATCCAGTGCGCGGCGATGCCCTTCTCGGCCACCGCATGCATGGCTTCGGTGCGCACCTGGAACTCCACCGCCGTGCCCAGCGGGCTGACCAGCGTGGTGTGCAGGCTCTGGTAGCCGTTGGCCTTGGGGATGGCGATGTAGTCCTTGAAACGCCCCGGCACCGGCTTGTACAGCTGGTGCAGCACACCCAGCGCGACGTAACACTCGGTGAGCGTGGGCACGACGATGCGGAAGCCGAAGATGTCGCTGACCTGCGCGAAGCCCGCGTGTTTCTCACGCATCTTCTGGTAGATCGACGAGATCGTCTTCTCGCGTCCGCTCACCTGCACCTTGATCTTCTGCTGCCCGAAGGCGCGCTGCACCTCGGCCTGCACACGCTCGACGATGTCGCGGCGGTGGCCGCGTGCGCGCTGCACGGCCTTGGACAGCGCGGTATGGCGCCATGGGTTCAGCAGCTCGAAGCACAGCTCCTGCAGTTCGCGGTAGGTCTGGTTCAGGCCCAGGCGGTGCGCAATGGGCGCGTAGATGTCCAGCGTCTCGCGTGCAATGCGGTGCCGCTTGTCGGCCGCCATGGCCTGCATCGTGCGCATGTTGTGCAAGCGGTCGGCCAGCTTGATGAGGATCACGCGCACGTCGCGCGACATCGCCAGCAGCATCTTGCGGAAGCTCTCGGCCTGGCTCTCCTCGCGCGTGGTGAAGGACAGCTTGTCGAGCTTGGTCAGCCCGTCGACCAGGTCGGCGGTGGGGGCGCCGAACTTCTGGATCAGCTCGGACTTGGTGATGCCCTGATCCTCGATGGTGTCGTGCATCAGCGCGGCCATGATGGCCTGCGCGTCGAGCTTCCAGTCGGCGCACAGGCCGGCCACCGCGATGGGATGGGTGATGTAGGGCTGGCCGCTGGCGCGGAACTGGCCCAGGTGGGCCGCGTCGGCAAACTTGTAGGCCTCGCGCACCAGCTTCACGTCGGCCTTGGACAGGTAGCCGAGTTTGTCGAGCAGCGCGGCGAAGGACGAGATCTCGCTGCTGGGTACCGGCTGTGCCTGGACCAGCGGCGCGCGCTGCAGCCCGTGCAGGGCGGCAGGCAGCAGTTCGGCGGCCAGGGAACGCAGGCTCATGGTCCGAATTTAGCGCGGAAGTGATGCCCCCAAGCTCGCTGGCGCTCCACGCAAGGCCAGAGGCCTTGCTTGCTTGGCCGTCCAAGTCCGCGCAGGCGGACTTGGAGCCGCGGCCTGCGCCCCCCCCGGGGGGGGGCGAGCCGGACGAGGAACAGTCCCTGCGGACTGTTCCTCGCCTGCGAGCGCAAGCGGCGTCCTCGCCGCTGGCCGTCAGCCAGCGGCCCGGCAGAGCCGGTTCCGCGGCGGGAAGCTTGGTCAACACGTGCGCGCCGTGTGCATGGCAAACGGGCGCGCTGCATCGCTGCAGCGCGCCCGTGCAAGAAACAGATATCAGCGCGCGGTCAGACCGGCACCTTGCGCAGCATCTCGATGCCGACTTCGCCGGCGGCGATCTCTCGCAACGCGGTCACGCCGGGCTTGTTCTTGGTCTCGATCTTGGGCGCGTGGCCCTGGCTCAGCATGCGCGCGCGGTAGGTGGCGGCCAGCACGAGCTGGAAGCGGTTGGGGATCTTGACAAGGCAGTCTTCGACGGTGATGCGGGCCATGGGTGCCTTCGGTGTGACGGGGTGGGGGGTGCGGTCTTTGGGGACAAGCTCAGACCAGACCCAGCGCAGCAAACACCTGTGAACGGTTGCGTTGCTGCGCGGCGTACTTCAGGCGCTGGGAGTGAACGACCGTCTTCAGGTCGAAAAGCGCCGACTCGAACAAGCTGTTGATGATAACAAAGTCGAAGTGCCTGGCCTGGGCCACCTCGTGGCGGCCATTGGCCAGGCGCCGGTTGATGATCTCGGGCGGGTCTTCGCCGCGGCGGTTCAGGCGCTGCGCGAGTTCGTCCCAGCTCGGCGGCAGGATGAAGATCAGTACCGCGTGCGGGAACAGCTGCTTGATCTGCAGCGCGCCCTGCCAGTCGATTTCCAGCACCACGTCGTCGCCGTGCTGCAACCGCGCCTCGATGGCCTTGCGGCTGGTGCCGTAGCAATTGCCGTGCACCTCGGCGTGTTCGAAGAACTCGCCACCCTCGACCATGGTGCGGAAGGCGGCTTCGTCGATGAAGTGGTATTCACGGCCGTCCATCTCCTGCCCGCGCGGCTGGCGCGTGGTGTGGCTGACCGAGACGGCCAGCCGCGAGTCGAGTTCGAGCAGGGCCTTGACGAGGCTGGACTTGCCGGTGCCGCTGGGCGCAGCCACGCAGAAGAGGTTGCCGGGGGTTTCCATCGACGGATTTTCCGCTACCGCCGACTCACTCGACGTTCTGCACCTGTTCGCGCATCTGCTCGATCGCGACTTTCATCTCGACCGAGACGGTGGTCAGCTCCAGCGCCGCGCTCTTGCTGCCCAGCGTGTTGGCCTCGCGCTGCAGTTCCTGGATCAGGAATTCCAGCCGCTTGCCCAGCTCACCGCCGGCCTTCAGCAGGCGTTCGATCTCGTCGAGGTGCGAGCCCAGCCGCGCCAGTTCCTCGGCCACGTCGATGCGGATGGCGTAGGACGCGGCCTCGGCCATCGCCCGTTCGTGCAGCGACTGTGCAGGTACCGTGCTGCCCGCCTGCACGGTGGCCACGGCCTCGTTCCAGCGTTCCAGGAAGCGGGCCTGCTGGCGCTGCACCACCTGCGGCACGAGTGGCGCGGCCTGTGCGGCCAGTTCACGCAGCCGGGCGACACGTTCCAGCAGGATGGCGGCCAGCCGCGCGCCCTCGCGGGCGCGTGCCTCGCGCAGGCCCTCGACGCAGCGGCGGGCGGCCCCGAGCGCCGGTTCGTCCAGTTTCTGCTCGGCACTGCCGCCCTTGCACCAGTGCAGCACCTCGTTGACCGAGAGCGCACGCGCGTCGGGCAGCCAGCCCTGCACGCTGGCCTGCTGGTAGCTCAGCCGGTTGAGCTGCTCGCTGGTGGGTGCAGGCAGCGCGCTGTCGGCCTCGCGACCGGCGGCCACGCGCATTTCGATCTTGCCGCGGCGGAAGTTTGCGGTGAGCAGTTCGCGCAGCGCCGGCTCAAGGCCGCGCAATTCATCGGGCAAACGCAGCGCCAGGTCGAGGAAACGCCCGTTCACCGAACGTGCTTCCACAGTTACCGCCGCGGCGGTTTCGCTGCCTTCAGACGCCGCGTTGGCGTAACCCGTCATGCTATAAACAGCCACTGTTTCCGCCTATAAAGTCCACCCCGATTATGTCCAAGCCCAAACCCTCGCCGTTGCCTTCGGGCACCGTGGTGGGCGGGTACACGATCGTCAAGAAGCTGGCTGCAGGCGGTTTTGGCGTGGTCTACCTCGCCGAGGGCGAAAAGCAGCAACTCGTCGCCATCAAGGAATATCTGCCGGCATCACTGGCCGAACGCTCACCTGGCGAGCTGACACCGCGGGTCAAGCCCGACAAGCAGCCGCTCTACCGGCTGGGGCTGAAGAGCTTCTTCGAAGAAGGCCGTTCACTGGCGCAGATCAGCCACCCCAGCGTGGTCAGCGTGCTGAACTTCTTCCGCGAGAACGAAACCGTCTACATGGTGATGAACTACCTGGAGGGCGCCACGCTCCAGGATTTCATCATCACCGCGCGCGAACTCAAAAAGCAGAAGGTGTTCCGCGAATCGACCATACGCTCGCTCTTCGACGAGATCCTGCGCGGCCTGCGCATCGTGCACCAGCACAAGATGCTGCACCTGGACATCAAGCCGGCCAACATCTTCGTCACCAACGACAACAAGGCCGTGATGCTGGACTTCGGTGCCGCACGCGAAGTGCTGTCCAAGGAAGGCAATTTCATCCGGCCGATGTACACACCCGGTTTTGCCGCGCCCGAGATGTACCGCCGCGACGGCACGCTGGGCCCGTGGACCGACATCTACGCCATCGGCGCCTGCATCTACGCCTGCATGCAGGGTTACCCGCCCAACGACGCACCGCAGCGGCTGGAAAAAGACCGCCTGGCGCTGAGCCTGTCGCGCCTGCGCAATGTCTATTCCGACAACCTCATCGAGGTCACGGAATGGTGCATGTCGCTCGACCCGCTGAGCCGCCCGCAGAGTGTCTTTGCGCTGCAGAAGGAGCTGGCACGTGAGACCGAGCGCCGCTACACCAAGCTGAGTTTTGGTGAACGCTTGAAGCTGCAGCTCGAAACAATCAAGACCGGCTCCAAGCCTTAGTCGGCGCTCAAGGGCAGTTCCATGCGTTTTTCCGTCTACCAGGTCAGCCGCAGGGGTGGCCGCGAGAAAAATGAAGACCGCATGGGCTATTGCTACACGCGGGACTCGGGCTTGTTTGCGCTGGCCGACGGCATGGGCGGCCACCCGGAAGGCGAGGTGGCCTCGCAGATGGCGCTGCAGACCCTGTCGGCCCACTTCCAGCGTGAAGCCAAACCGCGCCTGAGCGAGCCCCTGCGTTTTTTGCACGACGCCATCGTCGCCGGCCATCACCAGCTGCTGCGTTACGCCACCGAACGTGCGCTGATGGACACACCGCGCACCACCGTCGTGGCCTGCCTGCTGCAAGGCAACGCCGCCTACTGGGCGCATTGCGGCGATTCGCGCCTGTACCTGGTGCGCGGCGACAAGCTGGTGGCCCGCACCCGCGACCACAGCTATTCCGAACTGCAGCAGACGCTGAGCCAGGTCGTGCCGATGAACGACAAGGTCAACCGCAACGTGCTGTTCACCTGCCTGGGCAGCCCGGGCAAGCCGGTGGTGGACACCGCGGGCCCGCTGCTGGTCAAACCCGGCGACAAGGTCATGCTGTGTTCCGACGGGCTGTGGGGCACGGTGTCGGACACCATCATCACCGACATCCTGGCCAGCAACCCGATTGCCGACGCCGTGCCCGAACTGGTGGAACGTGCGCTGCGCGCTGCGGGTGACAAAAGCGACAACGTCACGGTGCTGGCCGTCGAATGGGAAGCTGCCGAAGACGTGGACAGCGCGATCGGCGTTTCCACCAACACCTTGGGTGACGACGTGTTTGCGTCCACCATCCAGGCCAGCCTGGGCGCCGACGGCCCCAGCGACGAGATGGACGATGCCGAGATCGAGCGGTCCATCCGCGAGATCAACGAGGCGATACAGCGGTCCAGTAAACGGGGCCCCCAAGCTCGCTAGATTGGGGCCCCCAAGCTCGCTGGCGCTCGCTGCCCCCCGAGGGGGGTGCTCCGCCGACGGACCGGCAAAGCCGGTTCCGTGGCGGGAAACTTGATCCCTGAACCCCTTCACTTCTGGAACTTTCATGCCCTACGAACGATCCGCCGGTCGCGCTGCCGACGCGCTGCGCCCTGTGTCCATCCAGCGCGGCTACACGAAACATGCCGAGGGCTCGGTGCTGGTGTGCTTCGGTCACACCAAGGTGCTGTGCACCGCCAGCGTGGAAGAGAAGGTGCCGCCCTTCAAGCGCGGCGGCGGTGAAGGCTGGCTGACGGCCGAGTACGGCATGCTGCCGCGGGCCACCCACACACGCAGCGACCGCGAAGCGGCCAAGGGCAAACAGAGCGGACGCACGCAGGAAATCCAGCGCCTCATCGGTCGCAGCCTGCGCACGGTGTTCGACCTGAAGGCCCTGGGTGAACGCACCATCTCGCTGGACTGCGACGTTCTGCAGGCCGATGGCGGCACGCGCACCGCGGCCATCACCGGCGCTTTCGTGGCCGCCCACGACGCGGTGAGCTGGTTGATGGCCCAGGGCAAGCTGACGGCCAGCCCCATCCGCGACTTCGTGGGCGCCGTGTCGGTGGGTGTGGTCGAAGGCACACCGCTGCTCGACCTGGAGTACACCGAAGACTTTGCCTGCGACACCGACATGAATGTCGTGATGACCGGTTCCGGCGGTTTCGTCGAAGTGCAGGGCACCGCCGAAGGTGAACCCTTCTCGCGAGCCGAGATGGACCAGCTGCTGGCGCTGGCCGACAAGGGCATCCAGGAACTGGTGGCGCTGCAGAAGCAGGCGCTGGGGCTCTGACCATGCGCCTGGTGCTGGCGTCCAACAACGCCAAGAAGCTGAGCGAGATGCGTTCGCTGCTGTCGGGCCTGGCGGTGCAACTGGTGCCGCAGGGGGAACTGGGCATCGCTGAAGCCGAAGAGCCGCACATCACCTTCATCGAAAACGCACTGGCCAAGGCGCGGCATGCGGCCGCGGCTTCGCAGGGCGCGGCCATTGCCGACGACTCCGGTGTCTGTGTGGACGTGCTGGGTGGCGAGCCGGGGGTGGTGTCGGCGCACTTCGCCGGGGAACTGCCGGCCTTGCCGGGTGGCGACCGCGAACAGCAGCGCAAATGGCAGGATGCCGCCAACAACACGCTGTTGCTGCAGCGCTTGCAGGGCAGCCAGGACCGCAGCGCGCACTTCTTGAGCACGCTGGTGGCCGTGCGCCACGCCCACGATCCAGAGCCACTGGTGGCCATGGGCCGCTGGCCGGGGCGCATCCTGGAAACGCCGCAAGGTGACCTGGGTTTTGGCTATGACCCGCTGATGTTCATTCCCGATCTGGGCTGCACGGTGGCGCAGATGGACACCACGCAGAAGAACCGGCACAGCCACCGGGCACGTGCCATGGCGCAGATGCTCGTGCTGCTGAAAGACGTCTGGAAGCTGTGAAGACGATTCCCGTGGTGGGCACAACGCCGGCGTCGATGCCGGGTGTCGATCACTACCTTCGGCCTGGCACGCTGCAGTTGGGAGCGCTGCCTCCCTTGTCGCTGTACGTCCACCTGCCGTGGTGCCTCAGAAAGTGTCCGTATTGCGACTTCAACTCGCACGAAAACAAGGGCGAGCTGCCCGAAACGAAGTACCTCGACGCGCTGTGCGCCGACCTCGAGGCCAGCCTGCCGCTGATCTGGGGCCGGCGCGTGGTCAGCGTCTTCATCGGCGGTGGCACACCCAGCCTGTTTTCGCCGGCTGGCATCGACCGCCTGCTGGCCGACATCCGTGCCCGTGTGCCGCTGGAGCCCGGCGCCGAAATCACGCTGGAAGCCAACCCCGGCACCTTCGAACGCGAACGCTTCAAGGCCTTCCGCGCGGCCGGGGTCACGCGCCTGTCGATCGGCGTGCAGAGCTTCGACGACCGCGCGCTGCAGCGCCTGGGCCGGGTGCACGACGCCGCGCAGGCGCGTGCGGCCATCGCCGAGGCGCGTGAGGCATTCGACACCTTCAACATCGACCTGATGTACGCGCTGCCGGGGCAGACGCTGGCGCAGTTGGGCAAGGAGCTCGACGAGGCGCTGTCGTTCCAGCCTCCGCACCTGTCGATCTACCACCTGACCATCGAGCCCAACACGGTGTTTGCGCTGCAGCCGCCGGTGCTGCCCGACGACGACCTGGCCAGCGACATGCTGGACCTGATCGCCCAGCGCACGGCTGCCGCCGGTTTGCAGCGCTACGAGGTCTCGGCCTTCGCGCGGCCGGGCCACCGCTGTGCCCACAACCTGAACTACTGGCAGTTCGGTGACTACCTGGGCATCGGCGCCGGGGCCCACGGCAAGCTGAGTTTTCCGCACCGGGTGCTGCGCCAGGTGCGCTGGCGCGAACCCGCCGCCTACATGCAACACGCGTTGGCCGGTCAAGCCGTCAGCAATGCCAACGAGGTGGCGCGACGCGACCTGCCGTTCGAATACATGCTGGGTGCGCTGCGCTTGAAAGAAGGCTTTGAACTGCAGCGTTATGCCGAACGCACCGGCCTGCCACTGTCCACCGTGCTGGCCACGCTCGAACAAGCGCGCCAGCGGGGGCTGATCGAAGGCGCAAGCGAAGTGGACGGCAGCAGTGACCACGTGCAGCCCACGGCGCGGGGCTTCGACTTCCTGTCCGACCTGCAGTCGATGTTCCTGCCGCCCGCCGGCAAAAGCTGAATCGGCCTCAGCTGCTGCGTGGCGCCAGTGCCTGCTGCGACAGCGCCATCTCGTCGAAGAGCCATTGCCGCAGCGCCACCAGCGGGGGCCAGTCGGCCAGTTCGGGCGGGTGCACAAACCAGTAGCCGCCGGGCGCGCTGTCCTGCATCGCCAAGGGCGAGACGCGCACCAGGCGGCCGGCCTGCAAGGCGTCGGCGGCCAGCAGTTCACGCGCCAGCGCGATGCCCAGGTCCTGTTCCGCCGCCTGCAGCATCAGGCCGGCATCGTTGAAGTCGGCCACCGACTTGGCCGTGAGGGTGCAGCCACACAGGGCCAGGAAACGTTCCCACTGCCCGGTGCCACCCAGCAGCGGCTCGGCAGCGATGGCGCGGTGGTCGCCCATCGGCAGGCGCGCCGCGCGGGCCGGTGCAGCCACGGCAATCAAGGGCGAATCGCCCAGCGCTTGGGCTTGCAGGCCGCGCCAGGGCCCGGCGCCCGAGCGCAGCGCCACGTGGAAGCCATCGCGGGCCAGGTCCACCAGCTGTTGCGAGGCATGCACGTCCAGCGTGATGTCGGGGTGGCGCTCACGCCAGCGGCCGATGCGCGGCAGCAGCCAGCGCTGGGCAAACGAGGGCAGCACCGTCAGTCGCACCTGCTGCGCCGCGCCGCTGGCCGCGGCCTGTGCCGCCAGCACCCCGTGCGCCAGGCGGTCCAGCGCCGGCTCCACAGCGGCCAGCAAGGCCGCGCCGGCAGCGTTCAGCGCCAGGCTGCGGCCACGGCGGTCGAAAAGCTGCAGGCCCAGCTGGTCTTCCAGCAGCTTGATCTGTTGACTGACCGCGCTGTGGGTCAGGTGCAGCGTGTCGGCGGCGGCGCGCAGGTTTTGCAAGCGTGCGGCTACGCGAAAGGCGGGCAGGGTGTTGAGGGGCAAACGGGCCATGCTGGTAAGCATAGCTGAACAATAACGCCAAAACATGTCGCTTTTCGGCGCCCGTCTGGGTGTCTATGCTTTACAGCGTTGACTTCTGACACCTGGAGAACCTGATGCAAGCCGCCTGCTGCCCCACCCCCGTTTTGGCACCTGTCGCCCGGGTGCTGCCCACCCACCGCCCGCTGCTGCAGCGCATCTGGCTCGACCTTCAGGGCTGGCGGCAAAGCTGGCGTGCCCACGCGGAAATGCGCCGGCAACTGCGCGCGCTGGAGGGCCTGAGCGACAGCACCTTGCGAGACATCGGCATGGCCGAGCGCATGCCGGTGCAACGGCCCGGCCTGTCGCTGATGGACGTCGAACGTGGGCGTTGGTGAGGGTGGTGCCGACGCCTCTGCCGCCGCCGAATCAGGGCGCCGGGGCCTTTTAGACCCGTGAGGTGGCCACGCCCGCGTTGGCGCGCAGCCATTCAAGCAGCCGCGGCGCCAGCTGCGCCAGCGGCAGCACTTCCTGAGCTGCGCCATGGGCGATGGCTTCGCGGGGCATGCCAAACACGACGCAGCTGGCTTCGTCCTGCACCAGGTTGAAGCTGCCGGCGTCGCGCATGGTTTTCATGGCCCGCGCACCGTCGGCGCCCATGCCCGTCAACATCACGCCCAGCGCATTGCGGCCAACCACACGGGCGGCGCTGTCGAACAGCACTTCAACACTGGGCTTGTGGCGGTTGACGGGTTCGCCGTCCTGCACCCGCGCCACGTAATTGGCGCCCGAGCGTTCCACGCTCAGGTGAAAACCCCCCGGCGCAATGTAGGCATGGCCGGGCAGCACCCGTTCCCCGTCCTTGGCTTCGGCCACCGCAATGCGGCACAGGCTGTTCAGCCGCGCCGCGTAGCTCTTGGTGAAGCCCGGTGGCATGTGCTGCGTGATCATCACGGCCGGGCTGTCGGCCGGCAGGTTCACCAGCACCTCACGCGTGGCTTCGGTGCCCCCGGTGCTGGCGCCGATGAAGATGATCTTCTCGGTCGACAGGCGTCCCAGTGCCGCCATCGGGCTGGGCCTTGGGGCGGCGCTCGCAGCGTTGGGCGCGCCACCAGCCGTTGATGTGGGCGGCGAAGCGAGCCGGTGCACTCGGGCACGTGCGGCGGTGCGCACTTTTTCGGTGATGTCGGCGCCCAGCTGCCGCAGGCCGTCGGCGACACCGATCTTGGGCTTGCTGACAAAGTCCACCGCGCCCAGTTCCAGTGCCTTCAGCGTCACGTCTGCACCCCGTTCGGTGAGCGTGGACACCATCACCACCGGCATCGGCCGCAGGCGCATCAGGCGCGACAGGAAATCCAGGCCATCCATGCGCGGCATCTCGATGTCCAGCGTGATGACATCGGGGTTCAGGTTGCGGATCATCTCGCGTGCCACCAGCGGGTCGGCGGCGGCGCCCACGCAGCACATGTCGGGCTGGCGGTCGATGATCTCCGACAGCAGGCCGCGCACCAGCGCGGAATCGTCCACCACCACGACACGGATCTTGTTGTTCATGCTGCGTTTTTGGTCGGCTGGGAATGCGGTTCAGAACAGGTCCACCGAACCGCCCGTGCTGGTGACCGGCGCAACACGGTTGGCGGCGGCACGTTCCTGTGCAGCCAGAGCCTCGGTATTGGCCGAGGCCAGGCGCTTGACCATGGCCTTGCCGCTGGCGGGCAGGTAACACACCTTGCGCGGGTAGATGTCCATCACGTCCTTGCTGACGACGGTGATGCGTTCGGTGCGCAGGTAGTCCAGCACGAAACTGGTGTTGCGTTCGCCGACGTTGATGCTGTTCATGCCGCTGATGACGGCACCACCGCCAAAGACCTTGGCTTCCATCGTGGCCCGGGTGGCACCGCGTTTGACCAGTTCGCCGATCAGCAGGTCCATCGCGAAGTTGCCGTAGCGGCCGCTGTCGGCACTGCCGCTGCCACCGTCGGGCAACAGGAAGTGGTTCATGCCGCCGACGCGTTTTTCGCGGTCCCAGATGCAGGCGGCGATGCACGAACCGAGCGTGGTCATGACCAGGATGTCTTCGTCGTGCACGAAGAACTCGCCCGGCAGCACCTTCACTGCGTCGTTGCGGAAGTGGGCGTCGTAGAAAAAGAACGAAGCTTCACCGGGCTTGCGCGGCTGGCCCTTCAGTTTGTCCAGGCGGCTGTTGACCGGGCGGGCCTGCGGAGCAGGCGCGGACGTGGGGGCGGAAGCGCTCAGCATGGCGGACATCTGTGCCTTATCGGCCGCCTGCGGCCGGGTCTTGAGCCACTGCGCGGGGTGTGCCCGGCACGGTCAGACACGTTCGTAGACGGTCTTTCCGCGCAGGCGGAAGAGATCGCGTGACTCGGTGAAGTTCTCTGAATGGCCGACATAGAGCAGGCCGCCGGGTTTCATGGCGGCGTGGATCTGTTCCAGCACGCGGCGCTGCGTCGCGTTGTCGAAGTAGATCATCACGTTGCGGCAGAACACCAGGTCGAAGGGCTCGCCCAGGCTGGCCCAGCTGGGGCTCACCAGGTTGAAGCCGCGGAATTCGATGAACCGTGCCAGCTCGGGCTTGACGCGTATCTGCCCGCTGTTGGTGCCCGTGCCGCGCATGAAATGGCGCTTCAGGCGTTCGGCGCTCAGGCCACGTGCGTCGGCGGGGTAGACCCCGCGCTGCGCGGTGGCCAGCACCTTGGTGTCGATGTCGCTGCAGACCAGCTTCACCTGGGCCGACAGGCCCAGTGTTTCGACCACCGTCATGACCAGCGAGTACGGTTCTTCTCCGGTGCTGGCGGCGTTGCACCACAGGCGGATGGGCTTGCTCGCCCGTGCCCGCAGGTCGTCCACCAGCGCATGGAAGTGGTGTTCTTCGCGGAAGAAGGCGGTCAGGTTGGTGGTCAGGCAGTTCACGAACTCCTGCCACTCGGCTTCGGACTCAGCACCGCTGCTGCGTTCCAGCCAGTCCAGGTAGTCGCCAAACCCGGCATGGCGCGTTTCGCGCAGTCGGCGTGACAGCCGGCTGTAGACCATGGCCTGCTTGCCCGCATGCAGGCTGATGCCGGCGCGCTGGTAGATGAGCTTGCGGATGCGATCGAAGTCAGCAGGCTGAAGCGTGAATTCCTGGTCGACTGCGGATGAGCCGGGGCTGACGAATGCGTTCATGGGGTGCGGCCTGCACAGGTGACGGGGCCGTTCTTTGGCAACCGGGCCAGTGTGTTGCCGGTGGCCCTGGGAAGAAGGGTCGAATTGGGCCGCGGCGATGGCCTTTTTCGCCATGCCGGCGGCCTGGGTGGCACTGCTAGACTGCCGCCCAATCCCGCCTCTGCCGACGCCACCGGACCCCCTTGGACCGCAGCAAGCCCGCCAAAGCACGATCCGAGCACACGCTGCAGTTTGAGCGTGCGCTGCAGCTTTTGGCGCAGTCGGGGCACCCGCTGCCACCCGGCGAGCCGGGCACCCTGGCCTGGCAGCAGGCCATGATCGATGCCTTGGTGGACCTGTCCAGCCGCGACGCGCTGACCGGCCTGGCCAACCGCCGGGCTTTCGAGCTGGCCGTGGCGCGCGAAGTCGACCGGGTTGCCCGCAGCGGCGAACCCGCGCTGCTGCTCACCTTGGACATCGACCACTTCAAGCAGGTCAACGACACCCATGGCCACGCCGCGGGCGACCAGGTCATCCGTGCCGTGGCCGATGCCCTGGTGGACAGCGTGCGGCCGATGGACCTGGTGGCGCGGGTCGGCGGCGAAGAGTTCGCCATCATCCTGCCCAATTGCGCCAGCACCTTCGGCCAGACCGTGGCCGAACGGGTGCGCCGGCGTGTCGAACGGGTGCCCGTGGCGCTGGTGCCCAGCGGCCAGCAGGTCACCGTCACGGTCAGCGTGGGCGGTGCCTTTGCGCCGCAATGGGTGCGGTCCACACCTTCGCTGTGGCAGGAAAGGGCCGACCAGCAGCTCTACCTGGCCAAGGCCCAGGGGCGCAACCTGGTGCGCCTGGAGCCGACGGCCGTGTCGGTGGTCAGCAACGAAGAAAAACGGCTGTTGTTCGACAGCTTTCAGCCCCAGGACCACGAATGACCGTTCCTTCCCCGGCCGCCTCCACCGCCGTGTTGCCCGCTGCTGCACAGGCGCCAGGGCACATCATGGCCATCACCAGCGGCAAGGGTGGGGTGGGCAAGACCTTTGTCTCGGCCAACCTGGCGGCCGCCCTGGCGCGTGCCGGTCGCAAGGTGCTGGTGCTGGACGCCGACCTGGGCCTGGCCAACCTGGACGTGGTGCTGAACCTGTTCCCGAAGATCACGCTGCACGATGTGTTCACCGGCAAGAGCACGCTGGCCGACGCGGTGTTGCCTGCGCCGGGCGGTTTCCATGTGCTGCTGGCCGGATCGGGCATGGTCGAGTATTCACGCATGACGCCCGAAGTGCGTGACCAGCTGCAGAAGGTCATCGCCGAGGTGGCGCCCAAGTTCGACCACATCCTGCTCGACACCGGCGCCGGCATCTCCGACGTCGTGCTGTACACCGTGTCGCTGGCCGGCGATGTGCTGCTGGTGGTGACACCCGAGCCCACGTCGATGACCGACGCCTACGCCACCATCAAGGTGCTGGCCACCACGCAGGGCCGGCGCAAGATGCAGTTGCTGGTCAACCAGACCCGCAAGCTGGGTGAGGGCCGGGCCGTGCGCCAGCAACTGCAGCAGGTGGTGGACCGTTTTGTCAATCCGCAGCTGGACAGCCCCGTGCGACTGGACCTGCTGGGCGAAGTGCCGTCCGACCCCGCGGTGCGCGAGGCGGTGTTGCGCCGGCAGCTGCTGCTGGAAGTGCTGCCGGGCACCCCGGCATCGGTGGCGCTGGTCAACGCGGCTGCGCGCCTGCTGGGCAGCTGAGTCGTGGCCAGTCCTGAGGTGGACACCACCTCGACACCCTTCGTCAGCCTGGGCGGTGAACCGGGTGTGCGCCAGCTCGTCGACCGCTTCTACGACCTGATGGACCTGGAGCCGGCTTACGCCGGCATCCGCCAGCTGCACCCCACGGAACTGGACGGTTCGCGCGACAAGTTGCACTGGTTTTTGTGCGGCTG
The DNA here is from genome assembly GCA_030653505.1 of Rubrivivax sp. Classification (GTDB taxonomy): domain Bacteria; phylum Pseudomonadota; class Gammaproteobacteria; order Burkholderiales; family Burkholderiaceae_C; genus Rubrivivax. The sequence goes on along the minus strand of JAURZK010000036.1, from coordinate 22,672 downwards.
GATGGGTGGCCCCGACCTCTATGTGCAGCGCTTCGGCCACCCGATGCTGCGCGCCCGCCACCTGCCCTATGCCATCGGCATCGCCGAACGCGACCAGTGGATGGCCTGCATGATGCAGGCCATGCAGGAACAGTCGGTCGACCCAACCTTGGCGCAGCGCCTCGCCGAGTCCTTCTTTGGCACTGCCGACTGGATGCGAAACAAGTAGAGCCCCCAAGCTCGCTTGCGCTCGCTGCCCCCCGAGGAGGGTCCTCCGCCAACGGCCCGGCAGAGCCGGTTCCGTGGCGGGTAGCTTGATCGGCTGCGGTATTGCCGCTTCAGCGCTTGCGACGTGCTGCACCCGCCACGGCCAGCAGGCCGGCGAGCATCATCGCGTAGGTCTCGGGTTCCGGCACCGCCGACAGCACCAGCAGCCGCGAATTGGCGGTGCCGCTGTCCTCGGCCACCAGGTAGATGGTGCCCAGTTCGTCGATGGCCAGGCCTTCGATGGCCTGTGGCGTGAGGCTGCCGATGTCCAGGCTGGACAGCGTGTTGCCCAGGCGGTCGACTTCGATGATGCGGCGTGAATCCAGGCTCAGCAGCAGCAGGTTGTCGGCGGCGGCGCTGCCAGCCAACGCGTCGACACCCCCCAGCGTGGCCACGTCCGACAGGCTGTTCAGACCAAACAGCGAAGTGGCACCGCTGAAGCTGATCGACTCTGCGAAGCTGCCACCACCCACCGAAAAGCTGGCCAGGCCACCGCGCAGCTGCACCGGGTTGTCCTGTTTCACGGCAAACAGCATGCCGTTGCGCGGGTCGATGGCAATGCCTTCGATGCCCACGTTGCCCACCGTGGGCCCCAGGTTCACGCTGGGCGCCGATGCCAGGTTGACGCTGCCGCCCGCCGTGTAGCTGAACAGGTAGGCGTCTTGCAGCCGCTCTTCGGCCACCACCAAGAGGCCGTTGCCCAGGTAGGCCAGGCCTTCGGCGTCGTTGTTGGTGCTGGCTGCGGGCCAGGCGCTGAAGCGCATCGAGCCCAGTGTGACGCCGGTGCGCGAAATCTCGACCACGCCCAGGCCTTCGTCGCCCACGAAAAAGAGCGAGCCGCGGTCACGGGCGTAGGTCACGGCCGAGGCTTCCAGGCCCAGGCCGCCCAAGGTGTCGAGCGTGTAGTTGGCCGTCAGGCCGTAGTTCTGCAAGCCGATGGAGGTCTGGGCGTGGGCGCCCAGTGCCAGCGCGCCCAGCGAAAGCGCAGCCAATGTGTGTCGGATGGTCTTGTTCATGTGCATGGGCTCCGGTGTCAGGCCTGGGCCCGGGCGTGGCGCTGCTGGCGGCGTGCCACGCCGCCGACCACGGCGATGCCGGCCAGCAGCAAAGCCCAGGTGCCGGGTTCGGGCACCGAGGCAAACGAGCCCGGGTTGCCGACGTCACCCAGCGTCGAGGCGTAGGAACCGAAGCTGTCGCCCACGGTGGCCAGCACCCAGCCCGGGGTCACGGTGAAGGGGTCCAGGTCGGCCAGCGTCAGCGGGTTGCCGCTGGCGTTCTGGGCCCGCACGGTGCCGGGGAAAGCCACGTCGCCATAGGCGAAGCGGTCCACCAGCGTGCCGCTGGCGTCGAAGAGGTTGATCTCGTCGGCACGGCCCAGGTTGGTGATGTTGCTGCCGACCAGCGCCACGCCGGCGCCCAGGCCCCAGACGGCACGGAAGTCGGCTTCGCTGCCTTCGGTGATCAACGCCGACGCACCCGGCGCCAGCACGCCGATGGCCGACAAGCTGACGGTGCCGGCCACGCGTGAATCGTCGTCGAAGGACCAGCCGGTGAAGTCCACCGACGTGCTGCCCAGGTTGGTGAACTCGACGTATTCGCCGGTGGGGCCGTTGCCGTTGTACATCCACTCGGTGATCTGCACCTGCGCCTGGGCGCCAGTGCTGACGCAGGCGGCTGCAAACAGCAGGGAAAGCGGGAATCGGTTCATCGGGGGCTCCTCTTGGGTTGTGGGTGGCTGGCTGCCCGCAACACAGGAGCGGGCAACGAACAAAACCCGCAGATACTCGGGGCCGCGTGTGACTGCGTCACGACAGGAGCGTCGATTGCCCCCCACCTCAATGCGTGCCCGGCCGGCCCTGGCGGCGGCCTTGATGGTCTGGACACTGGCCGGCTGCATCGTGGTGCCGCAAACCCATACGGTCTACGACCCGGGGTGCCAGACTCACACCCGTCAGGTGACGCTGGAGGCGGCCTACATCGGCGGTTTCCACAGCTGCGCGGGCGACGGCTGCCTGGCCCTGCTGGCCACGGCGGGCGTGGTGTCGGCCGCGTCGGTGGTGGTGTCGGGCAGCCTGGCGGTGGTGGGCAATGTCGTCTACTGGCTCGAACTGCAGGGGCGCTGCAACAAACCGGGCCCGCAGAAGGCCGTCCAGATTCCGACGGCATCGGCAGCGGCCACGGCCGCTTCGAGCACGTCGACCGCCACCGACGTTTCAGCCGCGAAGTAAGACGATCAGCGCGCCCGCGCCGCCCATCGGACCGCTGGCCTGCGTGAAGGCCAGCACCTCGGCGCGTTGACCCAGCCAGCGCTGCACCTTGGCCTTCAGCACCGGTTGGCGGCCCGGCGAGCCGTGACCCTTGCCGTGCACCACGCGCAGGCAGCGCCAGCCGCGCCGCGCGGCTTCGCGCAGAAAGGCCGCCAGCTGTTCACGTGCTTCGTCGCGACGCAGGCCGTGCATGTCGAGCTCACCCTGGATCGCCCAGTGGCCGCGCCGCAGCCGCGTCACCACGTCGGGGCCGACACCGGGGCGGTGGAAGCTGAGGCCGTCGTCGGTGAGCAGCAAAGTCTCGATGTCGACCTCGTCGGACATCGCTTCCTGCAGCGCCGCCAGTTCGTCGAGTTCGCGCTGGCGCGGCAGCGGCTCGGGCCGCGGCAGCGTGGGCAGGCTGCGGCCATGCGGCGGAAGCGGCGTCACCGGGCCCACGCTGTCGGCAAACAGGCGCCGCTGGCGTTCGGCCGCCACACGGGCGGCACGCTGGTGCGCCGCGGCTTCGCGGGCCTGTTCTTCACGCTGGCGCAGGGCTTCGCGCAGCGGGCCCAGCTCGGACAGGTCGCGCGCCGCTGCGGCCTTGGGCCGACGCCGTTTGGTCACCGTGCCGCCGGGTTTGGCTGGCGTCACAGCAGACCCCGTTCGGCCATCGACACCACCTGGCCCTGACCGACGACGATGTGGTCCAGCACCCGCACGTCCACCAGCTGCAGCGCGGTTTTCAGCGTCTGCGTCAGGTATTCGTCGGCACGTGAAGGTTCGGCCACGCCCGAGGGGTGGTTGTGCGCCAGCACCACGGCGCCGGCGTTCAGTTGCAAGGCCCGCTTGACCACTTCTCGGGGGTAGACGCTGGTCTGTGTGAGCGTGCCGTGGAACATCTCTTCCAGCCGCAACAGGCGGTGCTGGCCGTCGAGGAAGAGCACGGCAAACACCTCTTGCTGGCGGCCGCCCAGGTGCAGGCCCAGGTAGTCCTTGACGCTACCGGGGCTGTCGAACACCGGCGAAGCGGCCATCTGCTGCGCCAGCGCACGGCGTGCCATCTCCATCAGCGCCAGCAGTTCGGCGCGTTTGGCGGTGCCGCCCAGGCCCTTGATGGCCTTCAGGGTGTCGGCCTCGGTGTTCAGCAGGCCGGCAAAGCCGCCCACCTTGTCCAGCACCTCTTGTGCCAGCGCCAGCACGCCGTGGCCCTGGTAGCCGGTGCGCAGCAGCAGCGCCAGCAGTTCGGCGTCGGCAAGCGCACTGGCGCCGCGGGCCAGCAGTTTTTCGCGCGGTCGCTGGTCGGCGGGCAGGTCTTTCATGCGGGCTTGGGCGGGAATTGTGCTGGAAGGGGGTCGGTAGAATCGCCTTCAGTCTATTCGACGGCCTTGGCCGCCCCACCCGTGAACCTTGTTCAAGCCGGCTCGTTCCTGACGTTGCACTACCGCCTGGCAGGCCCGGACGGGCAGGACGTGGTCAACACCTTCAACGACAAGCCCGCGACGCTGTCGCTGGGCACGGGCCAGCTGGCGCCGGCCATCGAGCAGCACCTGCTGGGCCTGCCCGAAGGTGCGCACGAAAACTTCGAACTGCCGGCCGGTGCTGCCTTCGGCGAGCGCAACCCCGAGATGCTGCAGCGCGTGAAGCTGAGCCTGCTGCACGAACTGGGCGACCCCGACGCGCAATACGGCGTCGGCGACGTGGTGCAGTTCCCCACGCCCGATGGCCAGGGTAGCTACGCGGGTGTCGTGCGCGAGACGGGCAGCACCGGCGGCGCCGACTGGCTGCTGTTCGACTTCAACCACCCGCTGGCAGGCCAGCCGGTGCGCTTCGAAGTCAAGCTGCTGGGGGTGATGTGACGATGGCCATCGACGAAGTTTTCCTGGCCGAACCACGCGGTTTCTGCGCCGGGGTCGACCGTGCCATCGAGATCGTCGAAAGGGCGCTCACACGTTTCGGCCGGCCCATCTACGTGCGCCACGAGATCGTGCACAACACCTACGTGGTGGACGACCTCAAGCGCAAGGGCGCCATCTTCATCGAAGACCTGGCCGAGGTGCCACCCGGCGCCACACTGGTCTTCAGCGCCCACGGCGTGAGCCAGGCGGTGCGCACCGAAGCCCGCGAACGGGGCTTCCAGGTCTTCGATGCCACCTGCCCGCTGGTGACCAAGGTGCATGTCGAGGTGGCCAAGCTGGCCAAGGAAGGTTATGAGTTCATCATGATCGGCCACAAGGGCCACCCCGAGGTCGAAGGCACGATGGGCCAGCTGACCGAAGGCATCTACCTGGTGGAAGACATCGCCGACGTGCTGCGTGTGCAGCCGCGGGGCGACAAGCTGGCCGTGGTGACACAGACCACCTTGAGCGTGGACGACGCGGCCGGCATCCTGGCTGAAGTGAAACGTTTTTTCCCGCATGTGCGCGAGCCCAAGAAACAGGACATCTGCTACGCCACGCAGAACCGCCAGGACGCGGTGAAGGTGATGGCGCCGGCGGTGGACGTGGTCATCGTCGTGGGCAGCCCCACCAGCAGCAACAGCAACCGGCTGCGCGAGTTGGCCGAACGCCTGGGCGCGCAGGCGCACATGGTGGAAGGTGCCGACGACATCCGCGTGGAATGGTTCGAAGGCCGTCGCCGCGTGGGCCTGACCGCCGGTGCGTCGGCACCCGACGTGCTGGTGCAGGCCGTCATCGACCGCCTGCGTGCCCTGGGTGCGGTGAGCATCCGCAAGATGGACGGCGTGGTCGAAAACGTGCGCTTCCCGCTGCCGCGTGGCCTGGGCGACCGCAGCATGGCCGAAGGTTCGCTGGTGAGTTCTTCGTCCCGATCTTGACGCTGGCCGCTCTTCACCCCGACACCTGAAGACGGCGCCAGCAAGGCGCCGTTTGCACATGAACCGAACCGACATCAAGGACACACCATGATCGACATCAACCTGCTGCGCCGCGACCTGGATGGCGTGGTTGCCCAACTGCAGCGCCGCAAGAATCCGCAGCCTTTTCTGGACGTGCCGCGCTACAGCGCACTGGAGGCCGAACGCAAGCAGATCCAGACCGCCACCGAGCAGCTGCAGGCGCGGCGCAACGCCACCAGCAAGACGATCGGCCAGATGAAAGGCAAGGGCGAGGACACCAGCGCGCTGATGGCCGAAGTGAGCGGCATCGCCGAGCAGATGAAAAGCGGCGGCGACCGGCTGGAGCAGATCCAGGCCGAGCTGCAGCTGATGCTGATGAGCATTCCCAACCTGCCGCAGGCCGGCGTGCCCGACGGTGCCGACGAAAGCGGCAACGTGGAAGTGCGCCGCTGGGGCACCCCGGCCACCTTTGCCACGCCACCCAAGGACCACGTGGACCTGGGCGCGGCGCTGGGCATGGAATTCGACACCGGCGCCTTGCTCAGCGGCAGCCGCTTCACCTTCCTGCGCGGCCCGGCGGCGCGTCTGCACCGGGCGCTGGCGCAGATGATGCTGGACACGCACACGCAGGAACACGGCTACACCGAGTGCTACACGCCCTACATCGTGAACCGCGAGATCCTGGAAGGCACGGGTCAGCTGCCGAAATTCAAGGAAGACATGTTCTGGGTGCTGCGTGGGGGTGACGCGCAGCAGGCCGAGCAGTACCTGATCGGCACCAGCGAAGTCACGCTGACCAACACCGTGCGAGAACGCATCCTGGAAGCGGCCGCGCTGCCCATCAAGCTGACCGCGCACAGCCCGTGTTTTCGCAGCGAAGCTGGCAGCGCCGGGCGCGACACCCGCGGCATGATCCGACAGCACCAGTTCGACAAGGTCGAGATGGTGCAGGTGGTGCAGCCCGAGCACAGCGACGCCGCGCTGGAAGCGATGGTGGGCCACGCCGAGGCCATCCTGCAGAAGCTGGAACTGCCCTACCGCGTGGTGGCGCTGAGCACCGGCGACATGGGTTTTGGCGCCAGCAAGACCTACGACCTGGAGGTCTGGATTCCGGCGCAGAACACTTACCGAGAAATCAGCAGCTGCAGCAACTGCGACGCCTTCCAGGCGCGGCGCATGCAGGCGCGTTTTCGCAATGCCGAAGCTGGCAAACCCGGCAAGCCTGAGTTTGTGCATACGCTCAACGGATCGGGCCTGGCCGTGGGCCGCGCGCTGGTGGCGGTGCTGGAAAACCACCAGCAGCCCGACGGCAGCATTCACGTGCCGCTGGCGCTGCGGCCCTACCTGGGTGGGCAGGAAACGCTGGGCGGCTGATCCGCTAGAATCTGCGGCTTCGCTCAGCGCGAGACCGCACACAGCAAGACCCGGAAAGGTGGCAGAGTGGTCGAATGCACCGGATTCGAAATCCGGCGTACAAGTTCTCTTGTACCGAGGGTTCGAATCCCTCCCTTTCCGCCAGGTAGTCAGAGCCCGCCCAAGCAGCGGGCTCTTTTATTGGCTTGGCGAATTCGCGTAAGGGCTGGCGCGTCGAAACACCGATGGCCACGACCATCGCGGCAGCGATCAAGGGCTAGGTGCCGCAGAAGGTCTGGTAGCCGGCGGTGACTTGTGCTGGCGCGGGCACTGCGTAAACGGCGGATGCCGGGGTCTCGTCGTACGGCGCTTGCAAGGCGGCCAGCAGTGCATGGAAAGGGCTCAGGTCGTTGTGCTCGGAGGCCGCAGCCAGTGCCACTTCGACCTGGTGGTTGCGCGGGATGACCCACGGGTTCGCGCGGCGCATCCGCTGGGCACGCGCCTGCCCGGCGCCTGGGCTGCCTGAGTCTTCTTTTGCACAACTTGCCCGCCATTGCGCCAGCCAGGGGTTCACCGCTGTTGGCTCGGCAAACAGGGCGCGCAAGGGATTGGCGTCGCCCGCTGCTGCGTCGGCCAGGCGGCGCCAGGCCAACGTGAAGTCCACGGCGTGTTGCTGCAGCAGGGCCAGCCAGGCGTCGGCCAGGGAGCTGTCTTCGTTGTTGTCGGCCTCGTGTTGCAGGCCCAGCTTGGCACGCTGTCCCTGCAGCAGTGCAGACGCGTACCAGGCCGGGAACGTGTCGATGACTTCCGTCACCTGCGCCACGGCCAACTGGACGGCGGCTTCGTCATCGTTGTCCACCATCAGCGGCAGCAGCGCTTCGGCCAGGCGGGCCAGGTTCCAGCGCGCGATCTTCGGCTGGTTGCCGTAGCTGTAGCGCCCGCCATGGTCGATGCTGCTGAAGACGGTGGAAGGGTCGTAGGCCTCCATGAAGGCGCAGGGGCCGTAGTCGATGGTTTCGCCGGAAATCGTCATGTTGTCGGTGTTCATCACCCCGTGGATGAAGCCCACGTTCACCCACTGCGCGATCAGTTGCGCCTGGCGCCCGGCCGCGGCGCGCAGCAGCGCCAGGTAACGCTCGGGGGTGCCGGCCAGCGCCGGGTCGTGGCGCTGGATGGCGTAGTCGGCCACCTGGCGCAGCTTGTCGATGTCGCCCCGCGCGGCAAAAAACTGGAAGGTACCCACCCGCAGGTGGCTGGCCGCCACGCGGGTCAGCACCGCGCCCGGGAAGTTGCCTTCACGCCGCACCGTTTCGCCGGTGGCCACCACCGCCAGCGCACGGGTCGTGGGAATGCCCAGGGCCTGCATGGCTTCGCCGATCAGCACCTCGCGCAGCATCGGGCCCACGGCGGCCTTGCCGTCGCCGCCGCGTGAGTACGGTGTGCGACCCGATCCCTTGAAGGCGATGTCGCGGCGCTGGCCCCGGCGGTCGATGACCTCGCCCAGCAGCAGCGCACGGCCGTCGCCCAGCTGCGGCGAAAAACCGCCAAACTGGTGGCCGGCATACACCTGGGCCAGCGGTTCGGCACCGGCGGGCAAGGTGTTGCCGGCAAACAGCGCGGTGCCGTCGGCACCCGCCAGGGCGGTGCTGTCCAGTCCCAGTTCGTCGGCCAGCGCCGTGTTCAAGTACAGCAGGCGCGGAGCGGGTGCCAGGGCGGGCTTGCAGGCCGTGTACAGGCCGGGCAGTTCGCGGGCGTAGGTGTTGTCGAAGGCAATCTGCAGCATGGGGGGCGTCTGATGGTTCGGGCGGAGTGTGCCGCCTCGAAGCCCCCTGCGTGGGCCGCAGGGTCACGGCAGCGGCCGCTTGCTGCACAGGTTCAGGCTGACGGATGCGCCTCGAAGGCACCCACCGGCGCCAGCCGCACCAGCTGTGCCGCCTGTTCGACAGGCGCCGTCAGCCACGTGTCCACGTCTTCGGGTTCGATCGGCACGACGCTGCGTTTGTCCTGCTGCTCCGGGCCCAGCCTGGGGTCGGGTTTGTGCATGCGCTTCATCAGCGGGTGGGTGTCGGCGTTCAGCGTCAGCATCGTGTAGCTCTCGACCACCTCACCGGTGCTCTTGTCGACCCAGGTGTTCCACAGGCCGGCCAGGCCCCAGGGTGTGCCGTCGCTGCGCGCGAAGCGCCAGGGCACGTGTTTGCCGCTTTCCCAGTTGGGCTCGAAAAAGGCCAGCGCCGGGATGATGCAGCGCTGTCCCCGCGCCCACGGCAGCTTGTAGCTGGCTTTGGCCTGCAGCTCTTCGCTGCGTGCGTTGCAGGTGGGATAACTGAGCTTGGCGCTCTTGGCGAACCACGGCACCAGCGCCCACTGGCCGACGACCAGCTCACGCCGGTACTCGGCGCTGTCGCGCGCGGCGCGGATGAAGGGGCCGGCATAGCGCGGGAACATGTCGCGTGGCCATGGCTGGGGCGTGCGCGCGCCGATGTGCCAATGGCGTTCGATGTCGCCCGCTTCGGGGCTGATGTAGCGGGTGCACATGGGGCAGGTCGGGCAGACGGGCCAGGCTAGGGGTTCGACCCCAAGGGTCAGCGCTCAACTGTAGCCTTGGCTGACGGCACAATCGCCCCAGCCCATGTTCTTGCTGCACCGCCCCGTGAGTGCCACCGTGCTTGCCCTGGCCGCCCTGGGTGGCTGCGCCACGCGCGCCGTGGACGTGCCACCCGCACCCGTGAGTGCCGCCGACTTCGTCACCTGGGACTGCGGCCGCATCGCCGACGAACAGGACGCCGTGCAACTGCGTGCCGCCGACGTGGCCTATGCCGTCGACGAAAGGGCCGGCACCAACATCCTGGCCTTGGGTGTGGGCGTGGCCGTGTTCTGGCCTGCCATGCTGGCCATGCGCCCGGCCGGCCCCGAGGCCCAAGACCTGGCGCGGCTGAAGGGGCGCTTCGAGGCGCTGCAGACAGCCTCGCGGCTGCACAACTGCCCGCCCCCGGGCAACGAGCTGTCGGCCGCCCGCAGCGCCGCGCTGCCGGTGGCCGTGGGTGACCGCCTGGTCTACGAAGACCGGGCCGACCCCCGGCAGTCCGCTGCCGAGTGGGTGTTGCGCCTGACCGCGCTGCGCCGTGGCGAGTTCGAATACCAGCTCGAGGCCACGCCCGGCCGCGCCGGCGGCACCTGGCGGCAAGATTTCGCCGGCAACATCCTGGCCGCGCCGAGCGGTGCCTTGCAGTGGCCGCGGCTGCTGCGTGCCGATCTGCCGCTGGGCCAGGTCACGGCCGGCGAGATGCTGGTCGTGGGCGACCCGCAAAGCCGTGCCCGCCTGCGCGGCCAGGTGGTGGCGGTGGGTGTGCAGACAGTGGCCGGGCGCCGCTTCGACGTCGCGGTGGTCGAGCTCTTTGGCGACGCGCAGCGAGGCGAGGCCTTCACCCGCGTCGACGGTGCCATCGTTGTCGACCGGGCCAGCGGGGTGCTGCTGCGGCTGGACCTGCGCAGCGCCGATGCTCACTTCCAGCTGCAGCGGCGGCTGGTGCGCGTGGAGCCGGCGCCAGAGCGCTGAGGGTGGAGTGTGCGAGCGTGCTGGAGGCTCCACACATCTTTACCCGGCCTGCACACAGGCGATACGCCGCCGGCGCACGATGGCATCCGTCAACTCGACAGACTCCTGGAAGCCCCGCATGAACAGCCTCACGAACCGCTTCACGAGCCCGACCCAGTCAGGCCGGGCCCACGGCCAGGTGGCCACTGCGCCGCTGACGCTGCGCCGGTGGCGTCTGACGATGGCCACCCTGGTGGTGGCGGTGGCCGGCACCTTGTCGCAAACCGCCTTTGCCAACCCGCACGAAGGGCACCGCGGTCCTGTCGCCCATGGCGCCTACGGCCACGGCGGCCCGGGCATGGACATGGGCATGGGCATGATGGGTGGTGGTCGCCACATCGGCCAGATGCTGAAGGCCGTGGACGCCACCGCTGAACAGCGTGCCCAGATCAAGCAGATCATGGAAGCAGCGCGTGCCGACATGGGCCCCCAGCGAGAAGCCGGTCGACAGTTGCGTCAACAAGGCCAGGCGCTGTTTGCCCAGCCGACGGTGGACGCACGCGCGGTCGAGGCCTTGCGCCAGCAGATGCTGGCGCAGCACGACCAGGCCAGCCAGCGGATGATGCAGGTCATGCTGGAAGTCAGCCGCGTGTTGACCCCCGAACAGCGCAAGACCCTGGCCGAACGCATGTCGCAGCGGCGCTCGATGATGGAACGCCAACGCGCCGATCGCCCATCGACCGAGCGCACCCCGCGCTGACCCTGGCGCCAGGGGGCACGCCCCTTGCCGCTATGCTGTTTCCTCGGTGGCCCGCCCGCAAGGCGGGCCCTTGGCCCCGGTGCCCTTCGCGCCGGGGCGTTTTGCCGTTCAGGAGAGTGGATTGACGAGTCGACTGCTGCTCATCGACGACGACTTGCGCCTCACCGACATGGTGGGGGGTTACCTGCGCCACAACGGCTTCGAAGTCGACACCGCCGGTTCGCTGGCCGCTGGCCGCGACCGCCTGCAGGGCCAGCCCTACGACGCCTTGCTGCTCGACCTGATGCTGCCCGACGGCGATGGCCTGGACTTCACACGCGAACTGCGGGGCCAGACCCGCACCCGACGCCTGCCGCTGCTGATGCTGACCGCACGTGGCGAACCGATGGACCGCATCGTGGGCCTGGAGATCGGCGCCGACGACTACCTGCCCAAACCCTTCGAGCCGCGTGAACTGCTGGCCCGGGTGAAGGCCCTGCTGCGCCGTGCCGCGCCCGAGCCGGGTGACGACGAGGTGCTGGTCTACGGCCGCCTGGAAGTGGACCTGGCGGCGCGCCAGGCGCGGCTGGCCGGCCAGCCCTGCGACCTGACCAGCCACCAGTTCGAACTGCTCACGGTGCTGGCCAAGAGCCCGGGGCGTGTGCTGTCGCGCGACCAGATCATGGACACGCTGAAGGGCCACCCGCTCGAAGCCTTCGACCGCAGCATCGACGTGCACATCTCGCGCATCCGCGCCGTCATTGAAGACGACCCTAAAGCGCCCAAGCGGGTGCTCACGGTGCGTGGCGCCGGCTACGTGTTTGCCAAGAAACAAGACCACGGCGACTGATCACCCGATGAGGTCGCTGTACGTCCGCATTTACGTCACGGTGGTGGCCGTGCTGGCGCTGTTTGCGCTGGGTTCGGGCTGGCTGCTGCAGCGCCAGCTGGACGAGCAGCGCGCGCGGGCCGAAGTCGCCGTGCGCGAAAGGATCGAAGCCTGGGGCGAACTGCTGCAGCGGTCCCTGCCGCCGGCTGACGCCAGCGTGGCCGAACAGGAAGCCGGGCTGCGTGAGTGGTCGCAGCGCATGCGGCTGCCGATGGCGCTGGACGACGCCCAGGGCCAGCGCATTGCCGCCAGTGAAAACTTCCTGCGCCGCGAAGCCGCGGCGCCCGAGTTTGTCTCGCGTCTGCGCGCCGTGCCCTTCGAGGACGGGCGCACGCTGTGGGTGCCGCGCATCGGCCAACTGCGCCTGGGTGCGCAGCCACGGCCGCCGGGTGTTGCGCCACCGTGGCTGGGTGGCCCACGCGGCTGGACTGACGGCATCGGCCTGGTGGCCTTGCTGGTGGCGCTGTTTTTTGCCGTTGCGCTGGGCGCCTGGCCGGTGGTGCGGCGGCTGACACGCCGGCTCGAATCGCTGAAGCAAGGTGTCGAGGCCTTTGGTGCCGGCGCGCTGCACCAGCGTGTGGCCGAAGACGGCCGCGACGAGGTGGCGGCCGTGGGCGCCAGCTTCAACCGCGCCGCCGGCCGCATCGAAGCGCTGCTGCGTTCGCACCAAAGCCTGCTGGCCAACGCCAGCCACGAACTGCGCTCGCCGCTGGCGCGGCTGAAGATGGCGGTGGCGATGCTGGAAGACGCCGCGCCCGCACAACGCACCGCGCTGCGCCAGGAGATCGACACCAACATCGGCGAGCTGGACGCGCTGGTCGAAGAAGTGCTGCTGGCCAGCCGCCTGGACGCCAGCACGCCGATGGACCTGCACCAGCCAGTGGCCCTGCTGGCGGTGGCGGCCGAAGAAGCCGCACGCACCGGTGCTCTGGTCGAAGGCCAGGACCTGCAGGTCAAGGGTGACGAACGCCTGCTGCGCCGCGCCGTGCGCAACCTGCTCGAAAACGCGCAGCGTTATGGCGGTGATGAAGTGCACGTGCAGGTGCACAGCCGCGATGGCCGCGTCGAAGTGCAGGTCTGTGACCGCGGCCCCGGTGTGCCCGAAGCGCAGCGCGAGCGCATCTTCGAACCCTTCTTCCGCTTGCCGGGCCATGCGGAGCGTGCCGGTGGCGTGGGCCTGGGTCTGTCGCTGGTGCGCCAGATTGCGCAGCGCCATGGGGGTCAGGTGCATTGCGAGCCGCGCGAAGGCGGTGGCAGCCGCTTTGTGCTGGCGCTGCCCGTCGGCTGATCCAGGGCTTCAGCTGCCGGTCTGCACCGGCCGGGTCTTGTGTTTCAGCACCCAGGCCAGGAAGGCGGTCAGCGCGAGCGCGGCCAGCACCAGGCCGGCGGTGCTGGCGATCCAGTAGCCGGTGGCACCCTGCAGCGAAACCGGCACGTCGCCGCCGACGTTGAAGGCCAGCCAGTAGCCGCCGCCCTGGCCCACACCCCACAGCGCGGCCACGTAGATCAGCAGCGGCACGGTGGTGATCTTGTAGGCGCGCAGCACGAAGGCCGCGATGATCTGCGCCGCGTCGGCGATGTGGAACACCACCAGCCACGCGATCAGCGGCATCGCCGCGGCAAACACCGCCGGGTTCCCGGTGTACAGGCGCAGCACCGGCTCGCGCAGCAGCAGCACCACGCAGCCCAGCACCGCGGCCACGCCGCAGCCCAGCAGCACGCCGTGCCAGCTCAGCCGACGGGCGTCGCGCCAGTCACCGGCACCGATGGCCTGTGCCACCAGCGTGGTGGTGGCGTTGCCCAGCGCCAGTGGCAGCATGAACATCAGGGTCACCAGGTTGGCGGCAATCTGGTGCCCGGCCACGGGTGTGGTGCCCAGCCGGGCGATGAAAAACGCCATGAAGGCAAAACCCGTCACCTCGACCAGGATCGAGGCACCCAGCGGCACACCCAGCTTCAGGATGTTGCGCAGCGCCGCCGGGTCGGGCCGGTCCAGGCCGCGGCCCCACAACACGAAGCGGTCGTAGAAGCTGTCGTGCCGCAGCACCCACGCCGCCAGCAGCACCTGGCTCCACATCGCCACGGCGGTGGCGATGGCGCAGCCTTGCAGGCCCAGACCGTCGAAGCCCCAGGCTGGCACACCCAGCGCCAGTGCTGTCGACAGCGGCACCTTGATGGCCAGGCCGATGAGCTGCAGCCGCATCACCGCACGGGGCCGGGACACCGCGGTGTTGAAGCCGCGGAACACCGTGAACAGCATCGAGGCCGGCAGCGACAGCGCCAGCACGCTCAGGAAGCCACGCACCTTGGCTTCGACCTCGGCGCTGGTCTGCGCCAGCGCCAGGAACGGGTCGGGGACCAGCAGCACGGCACTGCCGATGGCCGCCAGCACGAGCGCGATCCACACCGCCTGGTGCACCTGGCAACCGGCGTCGGCGTGGCGCTGCGCGCCAAAAAGCTGGCCGACGATGGGCGAGATGGCCAGCACCACGCCGTTCAGGCCGATGAAGACGGTGATGTAGGCCGCACCGCCCACCGCCAGGGCCGCCAGTTCGGCGGCACCCACACGCGACACCAGCAGTGTGTCCAGCGTGGCATAGGACAGCACCGCGATCTGGCCCACGAACACGGGCCAGGCCAGCGGCACGATGCGCCGTGCGCTGGTGCCGATGCGGCTCATGCGGCCCCGCTGGCGGACCCGGGCGGCGCGAAGTTCTCGGGGCTGGGGTGGTCCACGCCGGTGGCTGCGCGCGCACGCTCGGCGTAGCGGTTGAAGCGCCAGGCCGTGCCTTCCATCGTGATGCGGCGCCAGACACTGCGTTTGTGCGCGGGCGTGAAGGCGGGCCAGTGCTGGACCTCGTCGAAGCTGCGGCCGCAGCCCTTGCACTTTTCGTCACCCTGGCTCGTGGAACAGATCGCGATGCAGGGTGCGTCAGGGGTGCTGGCGTACCAGGCCAGCCAGGCAGCGCGCGCCTTGACCGGCATGCTGCCTTCGTCGCACAGGCTCTCGCGGTAGTAGACCATCAGCGCATACACCTCGGCCAGCGCCAGCACCTCGGCGCAGGCGGTGATGCCGTCGGGAGAAGGCGACTTCTCGCGCCACCAGTTGATGGCCGCTTCGATGTCGGTGATGTGGATGCCGGTGGTCTGCTGCATGGGGGCGTGGAGTGTACCCACGCACCCCTTGGCGTGATCGGACGCGATCGCACGCGATCGGTGCGCTCGGTCAGGCGCGGGTGACCGTTGCGGTCAGGCCGGGGCGTAACCCGCTTCGGTCAACTGGGCCACCAGCTTGTCGCGCGGCGCGCTGGTCTGCACCTGCACCTGGTGTTGCGGCAGGTCGGCTTGCACCTGGGCCGCCGGGTCCACTGCCTGCACGGCTTCGGTGATGGCGCGCACGCAGTGACCGCAGGTCATGTTGGGAATCTGGAACGTCTGCATGGTGTGGGCGGACCATGAAAGTGGACCGCGAAGCGTTTGTCGGGGCCGCAACTGTGCCACGCTACCCTTGCAGCCCCACACACCGGTCCCATTTACCCATGATGTCTGCATCCGCCACGCCTGCCGCCACAGCCGAATCGTCGTGGCCGGTCGAGGGCATGACCTGCGCCTCCTGCGCTGGCCGCGTCGAGAAAGCAGCCCGTGCGGTGCCCGGTGTGCTGCAGGCCGATGTGAACCTGGCCACCGACACCGTGCATCTGTCCACCGGCCCCGCCTTTGTGCCGCTGGCGCTGCAGCAGGCGGTGAAGAAGGCCGGTTACGAGATGCCCACCACCACCGTGCAGCTGCCGGTGCTGGGCATGACCTGCGCTTCCTGTGTCGGCCGCGTGGAAAAGGCCCTGGTGAAAGTGCCCGGTGTCGTGGAAGCGAACGTCAACCTGGCCAACGAAACGGTCAGCGTCACGCTGTCGGCCGGGGCTTCGGTCGACACCTTGGTGGCCGCCGTCAAACGTGCAGGCTACGACGTGGGCACGGTGGCGGGTGACAGCCGCGGCGGCGTGGCTGTGGCCGCGCCCAAGCCGCCGCTGCTGAGCGAAGGTGCACGTGTGGTGGTCGCGGGCCTGCTGTCGCTGCCGCTGGTGCTGCCGATGGTGGCCATGCTCTGGGGCCAGCACCTGATGCCACCACCCTGGTGGCAGTGGGCACTGGCCACACCGGTGCAGTTCTGGCTGGGCGCACGTTTTTACCGTGCGGGCTGGAGTGCGTTGCGCGCCGGTACCGGCAACATGGACCTGCTGGTGGCGTTGGGCACCAGCGCGGCCTATGGCTTGAGCCTGTTCACGCTGCTGCGCGGCAGCAGCCCGCATGACGTGCACACGGGCGGCGGTGACCTGTACTTCGAAAGCTCGGCCGTTGTCATCACGCTCGTGCTGCTGGGCAAGTGGCTCGAAGCCCGGGCGCGGCGCCAGACCACCGCGGCCATCCGCGCGCTGCAGGCACTGCGGCCGCAGACGGCGCAGGTCAGACGCGACGGTGCGGAAGTCACCCTGCCGCTGGCGCAGGTGCTGCGGGGTGACCTGGTGCTGGTGCGCCCCGGTGAACGGCTGCCGGTGGACGGCGTGGTGGCCGAAGGCAGCAGCGAAGTCGATGAGTCGCTGATCACCGGCGAAAGCCTGCCGGTGTCGCGCGGGCTCGGCGACGCGGTGACCGGCGGCGCCATCAACGGCGCCGGCCTGCTGCTGCTGCGCACCACCACGGTGGGCGCCGAGAGTGTGCTGTCGCGCATCGTGCGGCTGGTCGAAACGGCGCAGGGCCGCAAGGCACCCATCCAGCGCATGGTGGACCAGGTCAGCGCGGTTTTCGTGCCGGCGGTGGGTGTGATCGCACTCGTCACGCTGCTGGCTTGGGGCTTGGGCGTGGGCGACTGGAACCGCGCTGTGTTGCACGCGGTGGCGGTGCTGGTCATCGCCTGCCCTTGTGCGCTGGGGCTGGCCACGCCCGCGGCCATCATGGCCGGCACCGGCGTGGCGGCGCAACGCGGCATCCTGATCAAGGACGCGCAGGCGCTGGAGCTGGCCCATGGCATCAAGACCGTGGCCTGGGACAAAACCGGCACGCTGACCGTGGGCAAACCCCGGCTCGTGGAAGCGCAGGCCGTCGACGGCGACCGCCACATGCTGCTGGCGCAGGCCGCGGCGCTGCAGGCCGGCAGCAGCCACCCGCTGGCGCTGGCCGTGTTGCAGGCGGCCGGCGAAGGCCCGGCGCCAGCAGCGATGGCCGCCACCGCGCTGAACACCGTGGTTGGGCGAGGTGTCGCCGGCACGATGGACGGCAGCGAACTGCGCCTGGGCAGTGCCCGCTGGATGCGGGAAAGTGGCCTCGACCTGGCATCCACGGCACAAGCCGTGGCGCCGCTGCAGGCGCAAGGCAGCACCGTGTCTTACCTGGCCCGCCTGCCACCGGGCGGCCAGCCGCAGCTGCTGGGTTGGTTGGCGTTCGGCGACAGCGCCAAGCCCGGTGCGGCTGACGCCATTGGCCGCCTCGCGGCCCTGGGCGTGCGGTCGGTGCTGCTGTCGGGCGACAACCGCGGGGCGGCGGAACACCTGGGTGGGCTGCTGGGCCTGTCCGACATCCGCGCCGAGGTGCTGCCGCAGGACAAGGCCCGCATCGTGGGTGAACTGCGCACGGCGCTGCAAGCCGGTGAACGGGTGGCGATGGTCGGCGACGGCATCAACGATGCACCTGCGCTGGCTGCGGCCGACGTGGGCATCGCCATGGGCACCGGCACCGACGTGGCCATGCACGCCGCCGGCATCACGCTGATGCGCGGCGAGCCCGGCCTGGTGGCCGACGCCATCGACATCAGCCGCCGCACCCACGCCAAGATCCGCCAGAACCTGTTCTGGGCTTTTGCCTTCAACGCCATCGGCATCCCGCTGGCGGCCTTGGGCCAGCTGAGCCCGGTGATTGCCGGGGGTGCGATGGCGATGAGCAGTTTTGCCGTCGTCAGCAACGCGCTGCTGCTGCGGCGCTGGAAAGGTGCGGGGCGCGCCTGACGTTCAGCGTGCGCGCGCAGGGCCGCGGGTGGGCCGCTGCACCGGCCCCAACTGCTGCGCGATGCGACGCACCAGCGCCAGAAAGCGGTCGGCCATCGGACCGCCCGATTCACTGCGGTAGACCAGCGTGATCGGCGCTTCGATGCCCGAGCTGCGTGGCAAGGCGCGGTAGACCACCGAGTGCGGGTGCGCGCCCTGCATCGACGCCGGCACGACGGAAATGCCGGTGCCCGACGCGACCAGGTTGATGTTGGACATCATGCGTTCGACCTCGGCCACCACCCGCACCGGCACCTGCAGCGCGTCCAGCCGCGCCAGCAGGTTGGCGTAAAGGCCCGGCGCCCCGGGTCGCCGCACCAGGATCAGCGCTTCGTCGCGCAGCGCTTGCAGCGGCACCGACTGCGTGGGCTTGTAGCGCTGCGCCAGCGGGTGGTCCACCGGCAGCACCAGCACGGCCGGTTCGCTGAGCAGCGTCTCGAACACCAGCTCGGGCGGCCGTGCCACCGGCACCCGCAGAAAGCCGAAGTGCAGCCGGTGTTCGACCAACGCCTCGATCAGTTCGGCAGCGTTGTTTTCGCTGATCTGCAGGTCGATTTCGGGGTACTCGCTGCGGCAGGCGCGCAGCACGCTGGGCGTGAAGGCATGGGCCGCGGTCGAGCTGGTGAAACCCACCGCCAGCAGCCCGCGCCGACCGGCGGCGTAACGGGCCATGCGCTCTTGCAGCTGGTCCATGGCGTCGACGATGCGGCGCGCCTGGCCTTGCAATTCGCGGCCGGCATCGGTGAGGGTCACGCCCTTGGCGTGGCGCTTGAACAGTGCCAGGCCGAGCTGTGCTTCCAGCGCCTGGATCTGCTGGCTCAGCGGCGGCTGCTGCAGGCCCAGGCCTTCGGCAGCGCGTGTGATGTGGCCGGTTTCCGCCACGGCCAGGAAGTAGCGCAGGCGTCGAAGTTCCATATGGGATTCGTATGCAGATCGGTCGCTTGTGGTATTTGATCTTATGCAGTTGCAGGCCTATGGTGCAGCCTGCCACGGGCAGCGAGCCCGAGAAAAAGAACCCGGAGACACCATGACAACCCTCAAGCTGCGCCTGCA
This sequence comes from Rubrivivax sp., assembly GCA_030653505.1. Lineage (GTDB taxonomy): Bacteria > Pseudomonadota > Gammaproteobacteria > Burkholderiales > Burkholderiaceae_C > Rubrivivax. The sequence goes on along the minus strand of JAURZK010000036.1, from coordinate 3,719 downwards.
CGCTGCCCTGGCTGCGACCCTGTGCGCCGCCACCCTGCTGCACACCGCTGCCCATGCCGCTCCGCAGTCCATCCTGTTCGTCGGCAACAGCTACACCTTCGGCCGCGTCGACCCGGTGATGAGCTACAACACCGCCAACGTGCGCGACATGACGGCCGAGATGGCGGCCACCAACCCGCTGGGCAGCAATGCCTTCGAACCCCACCCCTGGGGCGGTGTGGCCGGCATCTTCAAGCAGTTCACGGTGCAGGCCGGGCTGGACTATGACGTGGCGCTGTCCACCCGCAACGCGGCTTCGCTGCGGGGCCACCTGCTGAACAGCAATCCGGCCGGCTGGGACCTGCGTGGCAACATCGGCTCGCAGACCTGGAGCCAGGTGGTGCTGCAGGAACAGAGCGACGAGTCACTGACGCGCCGACCGGGTCTGGCGTCCAACCCCGACTACTTCCGCATGTACGCCGACCGCATCGAGGACTACATCCACCAGGGCGCCGAGCAGGTCTATCGCGAACGCGACTACTTCCCCGGCGCCACCAATGCCGAACGCACCGCAGCCTGCGTGGCGGCCACCGGGGCTTCGGCCACCGCCTGCAACACGCTGCGCACGATTCCCGTGAACACCAACGCCAGCGCCGCCACCGAAGTTTTCCTGTACCAGACCTGGGCCCGCCCCAACCTGGTGGACGGCGCTTTCCGCACCGTGACTGACGCCGTCACTGGCGCCGTGACACGCACCACCGAACCGGCCACCACCTTCTTCTCTTCGCTGGAGGACATGACCGAAGAACTGCGGCTGTCCTTCGAGCGTGCCAATGCCGAAGCGGCGGCCGACGGCAGCGGCGGCTTTGCCGGCATCGCGCCCGTGGGCCAGGCCTTCATGGCGGCAGTGGACGCGGGCATCGCCACGCGCGACATGTGGTCTGACACCGCCGCCAGCGACGGCCTCATCGACCTGTGGTTCGACGATGGCACCCATGCCAGCACCTGGGGTTCCTACCTGAGCGCGTTGACGCTGTATGGCCAGGTCACCGGCCTCAACCCCTTTGCGCTGGGCGCGGGTGAGATCGCCGCGCGTGACCTGGGCATCAGCGTGGCCGATGCACTGGCGCTGCAGCGCATCGCAGCGTTGACGCTGGGCTTTTCGGTGCCCGAACCGGGCACGCTGGGCTTGGTGACCCTGGCGGGGCTGGCGGCGGCCACGCGGCGGCGCCCGGCGGTGAAGGAGTGATGGCCATGGCGCAGACAAGCTCAACCGTGAAAGCCCTTGTCCTTCTTCCCCGATCGGGTCGTCTGGCCCTGCTGACCGGGCTGGCCGCCGGTCTGACCGCCTGCGCCACCGGCCCCGCGCCCGAGCCGCCGCTGGCCGAGGCCGCGCCGCAGTTGCTGCCCTGCCCGCCCAGCGCAGAAGTGCCGACCGGCACCCGCTGCCTGGCCGGGCAGGACAGTGCGGGCGCGCACTACCTGATCGCGATACCCGAAAAGTGGAACCAGACATTGGTGCTGCATGCCCACGGCGGCCCCTTGCTGGGTACGCCGCAGCCAGCGCGCGCAGTCGAAGACCTGAAGCGCTGGTCGATCATGGTCAAGGCGGGTTACGCCTGGGCCGGCAGCACCTTCCGCCAGGGTGGTGTGGAAGTGCGTGCGGCGGCCGAAGACACCGAAAGGCTGCGCCGCATCTTTCTGCAGCACGTGGCCCAGCCGACGTTCACCGTGCTGCACGGCCAGAGCTGGGGCGCGAGCGTGGCGGCCAAAGGCGCCGAGATGTTCACCGGCAGCGCCAACAAGCGCCCCTACGACGCCGTGCTGCTGACCAGCGGCGTGCTGGCCGGCGGCACACGCAGCTACGACTTCCGCCTGGACCTGCGGGTGGTCTACCAGCACCTGTGCAACAACCACCCGCGGCCCGACGAGCCGGCCTACCCCTTGTGGATGGGCCTGCCGGCCGACAGCACGATGAACCAGGCGCAGCTGGCCACGCGCACCCGCGAATGCCTGGGCCTGGGCATGCCGGCCGCGCAACGCACGTCGGAACAGGCGCAGAAGCTGAAGACGATCGTCGACGTGATCCGCATTCCCGAGCGCAGCGTGCAAGGCCACCTGAACTGGGCCACCTTCCACTTTCGCGACATTGCGCAAAAACGCAGCGGCGGGCGCAGCGTCTTTGGCAACATTGGCGCGGTGTACAGCGGGTCAAACGACGACAAGGCGCTGAACGCCGCCGTGCTGCGGTATGCCGCCGACCCGCAGGCCGTGAAGGCCTTTGGCAAAGACACCGACCCCAATGGCCGCATCCCGGTGCCGGTGCTGTCGGTGCACGCCTTGCACGACCCGGTGGCCTTCGTCGAGATGCAGCACCAGTTCCGCCAGACCATGCGCGCTGCCGGCACGGCCGACCGCCTGGTGCAGGTCTACACCGAAGACAGTGAACACAGCTACCTGAGCGATGCGCTCTACCCGGCGCTGATGCAGCAGCTGCTGGCCTGGGTGCAGCAGGGCCGCAAGCCCACGCAGCAGACGGTGGCCGACGCCTGCACGGCGGCACAGGCCACCTACGGCCCGGGTTGCCGCCTGGTGGTGGGCTTCGAGCCGATGCCACTGGACGCGCGGGTCGTGCCGCGGCAAAGGCCATGACCGCAGGCGCGGTGCTGGTCACCGGTGCCGGCAGCGGCATCGGCCTGGCCATCGTGCAGACGCTGCTGGCGGCGGGGCACCCGGTGTGGGCCGGCGCACGCAAGGCGGCGCACCTGGAACACCTGCAAAGCCTGGGCGCGCTGCCGCTGCCGCTGGACGTGCGGGATGTGCAACAAGTGCAGCAGGCGGCCGACACCGTCGCCGCGTCGGGCCGGAGCTTGCACGCGGTGGTGCACAACGCCGGTGTCGGTGGCATCGGCTTGTTGCCGGGCTGGCCCGACGAAGACATGCAGGCGCTGTTCGACACCAATGTCTTCGGCCCGCACCGGCTGACCCGCGCGCTCTTGCCGCTGCTGCTGCCAAGCCGTGGTCGCGTGGTGTGCATCGGCTCGCAGGGCGGCAGCATCACGAGCCCTTTCATGGGCCCGTACACGATGAGCAAACACGCGCTGGAGGCCTATGCCTCGTGCCTGCGGCAGGAACTGGCGCCACACGGCGTGGCCGTCAGCATCGTGCAGCCAGGGGCGGTGGCCACCGACATCGGCGACAACGGTCGTGCCGGCAACGTGGCGCGGCTGCAGGCCACGCAGGCGCCCTTCGACACCGCATCGGCTGCGGCACTGGCCGGTCTGCTGAACCCGACCCCGCCCGACCCAGCACAGCCCGAATCGGGCAGCAACCGCCGCCATGCACCGCCCTCGAAGGTGGCTGCGGTGGTGATGCAGGCGCTGTTCGGGCCCGACCCGAAGCTGCGCCACCTGGTGGGCACCACCTGGGAAGGCGACCGTGTGGTCCGCGAGCTGACGCAGCGGCTGCTGGAGGCGGTGCAGAGCCCTTCGCACGGTTGGGACGAAGCCACTTTTCTGGAACACTGCCGGCAAGCCTGGCGTCAACGCGCCTGAGAGTGTGAGAGGCAATCCCATGCACCCGCGTAAGCCTCCAGAACAGACCCGAACAAGGCGCAAACCGGAACTGGGTTTGGGACCCAGTGAGGATTTGCAACGCGGTGCGGGCCTGTTCTGGGGGCTTACCCGAAGGGCCGGGGCACCCAAGGGCCCTGCGCGGCGTTGCATCGCTTGCCCGGACGT
>JAURZK010000003.1 GCA_030653505.1 Rubrivivax sp. | reverse complement strand
GCCCGGCGCATAACTCGCTTCGTTCGCTGCGCTCACTGCGCTCAAACAGGATGCGCCAGAAGTGTTTACGAGGCTCGCTGCGCTCGCGGGCCATGAACCCTGCGCTCCTCGGCGCTTCACACGCCCGCCGCGCCCCGCCCGGACAGCCCTTCGCAGGCAGCGGCGGTGGCGTGTCCCCGAGCGCCACGCTGGTGCCTGAGCGGCAGGCGGTGCCCGGTGGCGGCGCCGTGTGTGGCGCCGAGCAGCGCAGCCTTGAGGGCGGCGAGCGCAGCGAGCTTCGTGAACTGACTTGCCGCATCCTGTTTGAGCGTAGCGAACGAAGTGAGCGCAGCGAGTTATGCGGCACGCCCTCGAGGCGAGCAGCGCAGGGCAGCCTGAGCGAAGCGAAGGCCGCCACAGTCGGCGACGCCGCCGGGCACCGCCTGGCGCGATCGGCACGGACCCTCGAGCGCGAAACGACGACGCCAGCGAGCGTCCGCGAAGGGCCGAGAGCGGTCCCGCCAAGCCCGCCCCCATGGCGATAGCGCACATGCAAGGCCACCTGTTCCAGCGCGCACGGCGCCATCACAGTTTCATGGTCGGCGCGGTGCTGACGCTGCTGCTGGCTATCGCCGCCTTGCTTTCGCTTGTCTGGTCGCCCTATCCACCCTCGGCCATCGACATCCCGAACAAGCTCGCGCCGCCTTCCTGGGTGCACTGGCTGGGCACCGACATGCTGGGCCGCGACCTCTTCAGCCAGTTGCTGGTGGGGGCGCAGAACAGCATCGTGGTGGGTGTCGTCGCCGTCGGCATCGGCTTCATAGCGGGTGTGCTCCTGGGCCTGCTGGCGGCAGCGCAGCGTGCCGGCGGGCGCGAGTGGGTCGACGAACTGGTGATGCGCAGTGCCGACTTCACCTTCGCCTTCCCGGCGCTGCTGTCGGCCATCATGCTCACCGCCATTTACGGACCGGGGCTGGTGATGAGCATCGTGGCCATCGGCATCTTCAACATCCCGGTGTTCGCGCGCATCGCCCGCGGCGCCGCTATGGCGGTGTGGGCCCGCGACTACGTCACTGCCGCGCGCGCCGCCGGCCAGGGGCCGCTGGCCATCACGCGCGACCACGTGTTGCCCAACATCGCCAGCCCGCTGATCGTGCAGGCCACGATCTCGTTCGCCACGGCGATACTGGCCGAGGCCGCACTGTCCTACCTGGGCCTGGGCACACAACCGCCGCAACCCAGCTGGGGCCGCATGCTGAACGAGGCGCAGTCGCTGATGTTCCAGGCGCCGCTGCTGGCCGTGTGGCCCGGCCTGGCCATCATGTTGAGTGTGCTGGGCCTGAACCTGATGGGCGACGGTCTGCGTGACCTGATGGATCCCCAACTGGCCCGAAAGCGATGACACCGATGAACACCACGATGAAGATCGATTTTGTCTCCGACATCGCCTGCCCCTGGTGCGCCGTCGGGCTGAACGCGCTGGAACGTGCGCTCGAGCGCATCGGCCCCGAACTCGCCGTCGAGCTTCACTTCCAGCCCTTCGAGCTGAACCCGACGATGGCCGCCGAGGGCGCCGACGCGGCCGCCTACCTGAAGGCCAAGTACGGCCTGAGCGACGCGCAACTGGCGCAGAACCGCGCCGTCATCCACGAGCGCGGCGCGGCGGTCGGCTTCACCTTCGGTGTACGTGTGCGCGTGTGGAACACCTTCGACGCCCATCGCCTGCTGCACTGGGCCGGTCTCGCTGGCCCGGCGGGCAGCCAGCGAGCGCTGAAACATGCACTGCTGCACGCCTACCACGGCGAGGGCCGCAACCCGGGCGCCGAGGACGTGCTGCTGGACCTGGCCGCGCGGGTGGGGCTGGACGTCGAGGTCGCGCGCGAGGTGCTGGAGAGCGGTCGCTACGCCGACGAGGTGCGCGCCGCCGAACAGGCCTGGCAGCGAGCCGGCATCCACTCGGTGCCGGCGATCGTCATCAATGAACGCCACCTGATCTCTGGCGGCCAGCCGCCCGAGGTTTTCGAGCAGGCACTGCGCCAGATCGCGGCGGAGGCTGCGCGCTGATGCCCCGCAACATCGAGATCAAGGCGCGCATCGACAGCGTCGCAACGCTGCTGCCACGCGCCCGGGCGCTGGCCGGTGGCGCGCCCGAACTCATCGTGCAGGACGCCAGCTTCTTCTCCGTGCCGCATGGCCGCCTGAAGCTGCGCGAGTTTGCCGACGGCAGCGCCGAACTCATCCACTACCACCGCGCCGACAGTGTGCAGGCCAAGGCCAGCGACTACGTGCGTGTGCCGGTGCCCGACGCTGCCGCCCTTCGCCATGCGCTTGCCCGTGCCTGCGGGCTGCAGGGCCGCGTGAAAAAGCAGCGCTGGTTGCTGATGGTGGACGCCACACGCATCCACGTCGACTGCGTCGAAGGCCTGGGTGACTTCATGGAACTCGAGGTCGTCCTTCGCGAAGATCAGCGCGACGCCGAAGGCAGCGCCATCGCCGAAGCCCTGATGCACGCGCTGGGCCTGGCCGACGCCGAACGCCTGTCCGGCGCCTACCTCGACCTGCTGGCCGCAGCCCGCCGCACTTGAGCACAGAGCCACGTGAGCCTGCTCGAAGTCGACGACCTGCGTGTCACCCTGCTCACCGCCCGCGGCCCGGCGATGGCGCTGCGGGGGGTGTCGTTTGCGCTCGAACAGGGGCAGACGCTGGGGCTCATCGGCGAGTCGGGCTGCGGCAAGAGCCTCACCGCGCTGGCCGTGATGGGTCTGCTGCCCGAAGGCGCGCAGCTGCAAGGGCGCATCGGCTTCGACGGCCAGGAACTCACGGCGCTGGACGACGCCGCGATGTGCCGCCTGCGCGGTCGCCGCATCGCCATGGTGTTCCAGGAACCGATGACGGCGCTGAATCCGCTGCACACCGTCGGCCACCAGATCGCCGAGCCGCTGCGCCTGCACCTGGGGCTGTCGGCCGGCGCGGCGCGCGCACAGGCGCTGCGTCTGCTGGAACGTGTTCAGCTGCCCAACGCGGCGCAGCGGCTGGACGCCTATCCGCACCAGCTCAGCGGCGGGCAGCGCCAGCGTGTCGTGATCGCCATCGCACTGGCCTGCGGGCCCGCGCTGCTGGTGGCCGACGAGCCGACCACGGCGCTCGACGTCACGCTGCAGCGCGAGGTGCTGCAGCTCATCGAGGGCCTGGTGCAAGAGGACGGCATGGCGCTGCTGCTCATCAGCCACGACCTGGCGCTGATGGCCGACAGCGTGCAGCGCCTGCTGGTGATGTACGGCGGCACCGTGGTCGAAGACGGCGCCACCGCCGACGTGCTGCGGCGCGCCGCCCATCCCTACACCCGCGGCCTGATCGCGGCGCGGCCGCGGCTGGGGCAGGGCCGTTCACGCGGCGTTGCGGGCCGGCTGGCCACCATCCCCGGCCGCGTGCCCGACCTGGCCGACCTGCCGCACGGTTGCGCCTTTGCCGACCGCTGCGTGATGGCGCTGGACGCCTGCCGCGCGGCACCGCCACCGCCCGTGCTGCTGGGCCCCGGTCACCACGCGCGCTGCCTTCGCACCGACGCCGCATGAACGCGCCGGCCAAGCCCGACAGCGCCCACGCCAGCCCGGCCGTCGATGCGCCACTGCTGGCCGTCGCCGGCCTGGCCAAGATCTACACCTTGCCGCGCCGCCACCCGCTGGCCGCAGCACCCGTGGTGCAGGCGCTGGGCGGCGTCAGCTTCACCTTGCGGGCCGGCCGCAGCCTGGGCGTGGTGGGGGAGTCGGGCTCGGGCAAGAGCACGCTGGCCCGGCTGGTGATGGCGCTGGAGCGGCCCAGTGCCGGCCGCGTGCTGCTGGAGGGTGTCGACCTGCACCAGCTGGACGCCGCCGCGCTGCGCCGTGCGCGCACGCAGTTCCAGATGGTCTTCCAGGACCCCTACGGCTCGCTCGACCCGCGGCGCACGGTGGCGCAGACGGTGGCCGAGCCGCTGGCCGTGCTGCACCGTGCCGGCGTCGTCGAGCGGCGTGAACGCGCTGCGGAAGCGCTCGAAGCCGTCGGCCTGCGCGCCGCCGACGGCGCCAAGTACCCGCACGAGTTCAGCGGCGGCCAGCGCCAGCGCATCGCCATCGCGCGTGCGCTCATCACGCGGCCGAAACTCATCGTCGCCGACGAGCCCGTGAGTGCGCTGGACGTGAGCGTTCAGGCCCAGGTGCTGAACCTGATGCAGGACCTGCAGGACCGCTACGGCGTCACCTACCTCTTCATCAGCCACGACCTGGCGGTGGTGGAGCATGTCTGCGACGAGGTGCTGGTGCTGTACGAAGGCCGCATCGTCGAGCAGGGCGCGCCGGCGCAGCTGTTCGGCGCGCCGCAGCACCCCTATACGCAGCGCCTGCTGGCGGCGGTGCCCGGCGGCGGACGGACCTGAACGCCACGCCGGCGTGCTCGGCCCCGTGCGCCAGAATCGCCGCACCAGCCGCCGGAGGCGCAGATGAGCCGAGCCACCATCGAACGCTTCTACGCCGCCTTCGCGCGGCTCGACGCCGACACCATGCAAGCCTGCTACGCGCCCGACGCGGTCTTCGACGACGAGGCCTTCGCGCTGCGCGGCCGCGAACAGATCGGCGGCATGTGGCGCATGCTGTGCACGTCGACGCAGGCCAAGGGGCTGGCGCACTGGAAGCTCGAGGTGCGCGACATCACCGGGCACGGCGCGCACTGGACCGCGCACTGGGACGCGCACTACCTCTTCTCGGCCACCGGCCGCCTGGTGCTCAACCGCGTCGACGCCGAATTCGAGTTCGACGCCTTTGGCCTCATCACGCGCCACCGTGACCGCTTCGACTTCTGGGCCTGGTCGCGCCAGGCGCTGGGCCTGCCGGGCTGGCTGCTGGGCTGGACGCCCTTGCTGCGCAACAAGGTGCGGGCGCAGGCGGCGGGCAGCCTGCGGCGTTTTTTCGAGCAGGGCTGACGTGATGCGGGCTTCGGCCGTCGGCCCAGGGTGTTGAGCCGCACGACATGAACGACAACGGCTTGCACGCGCTGTCCGCCGTCGAACTGGCTCGCAGCTACGCCGACGGCAAGCTCTCGCCGGTGGACGTGGCCCGCGCCGTCGTCGCGCACGTCGAACGCTGGGAACCGCACCTGCACGCGACCTGGGACTTCGACGCCGAAGAGGCGATGTCCATGGCACGCGCTTCCGAAGCCCGATGGCGCGCCGGCACCGCGCTCGGACCCCTGGATGGTGTGCCCGTGACGCTGAAGGAGAACATCGCCACGCGCGGCCGTGCGATGCCGCTGGGCACCGCGGCCAGCCTGCGGGTGCCCGCCGCCGCCGACGCGCCACCGGCAGCGCGCCTGCGCGAAGCCGGCGCGGTTTTTGTCGCCCGCACCACGATGCCCGACTACGGCATGCTGAGTTCGGGGTTGTCGACCTTCCACGCGCTCACGCGCAACCCCTGGGACGTGACGAGGAACCCCGGCGGCAGCAGTGCCGGCGCGGCCGCCGCGGCCGCAGCCGGCTACGGCCCGCTGCACCTGGGCACCGACATCGGCGGCTCCATCCGGCTGCCCGCAGCCTGGTGTGGCGTCGTGGGCTTCAAGCCCAGCGCCGGCCGCATTCCGATCTTCCCGCCCTACACCGGGCGCGTCGCCGGGCCGATGACGCGCCAGGTCGCCGACATCGCGCTGGTCATGCCCGTGCTCAGCCAGCCCGACGTCCGCGACGCCACCCGACTGCCGCCGCAGGCCATCGCCTGGCACGACCTGGGCGACGACACCGACCCGCAGCATCTGCTGCGCGGCATGAAGTTCGGCCTGCTGCTCGACGCCGGCTGGGGCCTGGCGCCGGATGCCGAGATCGTGGCCGCGGTGCAGGCTGCGGCGCAGGTGTTCGAGGCCGCGGGCGCCGTCGTCGAGGCGCTGCCCGGCTTCACCACGCGCGAGATGGCCGACGGCATCAACCTCTTCTGGCGCATGCGTTCGTGGCTGGACATCTCGGCGCTGCCGGCCGAGAGGCGGGCGCGCGTGCTGCCCTACATCCGCGACTGGGTCGCCGCGGCGGCCGGCTTCACGGCCGCGCAGGTCTTCCACGGCCAGGCGCAGATGGCCGCGCTGCGCGACGCCGCCGTGGCCGCCACCGTGCCTTTCGACTTCGTGCTCTCGCCCGTGGCGCCCGTGTCGGCCTTCGCCGCTGAACACGCCAGCCCCACCAACGACCCGTTGCGCGCGATGGAGCACATCGCCTACACACTGCCCGCCAACATGAGTGGACAACCGGCCATCACCGTGCCCTGTTCCCAAAGCGCCGTGGGCCTGACAACGGGCCTGCCCATCGGCCTGCACATCACCGGCCGCCTGCACGACGACCTGGGCGTGCTGCGCGTGGCGCGCGCCTTCGAGCGGCTGCGCGGCGCGCTGCGACCGTGGCCGCAGCCGCCGGCTTGACACGACGGCGGCGCGGGCCCCACGGACGGACTGCCTTCCAACCACGCTACATTCGCGCCCATGTCGTACCCCGATGCGCGCGGCAACCCCTGCAGCAGCAACCACCGGGCCGCGCTCGATGCGGCCGAGCAGGCCCTGTGGCGCATGATGTCGTTCTACGACACGCCACTGGCCGACCTCGACGCCGCGATGGCCGCAGACCCCGCGTGGATGCTGCCGCACGTGATGAAGTCGGGCTTCCTGTTGAGCCTGACCGAACCTGCGCTGGTGGCCGAGGCTGCGGCCGGGCTCGAGACCGCGCGCAGCCTGGCGCGCAACGCCACCGCGCGTGAACGTGCCCACCTGCAGGCCGTGCAGCTGGTGGCGGAAGGGCGCTGGCAGGCCGCCTGCCGCCTCTGGGACGAACTGCTCATCGAGCACCCGCAGGACGCGCTGGCGCTGCAATGGGCGCAACTGTGGGACTTCTACCGCGGCGACGCCGTCAGTCTGCGCGCGCGCCCGGCGCGTGCCTTGCCTGCCTGGGACGAAGGCGACCCGCTCTACGCCCACGTGCTGGCGCTCTACGCCTTCGGGCTGGAGGAGTGCAACCTCTACCCGCAGGCCGAGGACGTCGGCCGCCGCGCGCTGGCCATCGAGCCGCGCGTGCCCTGGGCCGTGCACGCCGTGGCGCACGTGATGGAGATGCAGGGCCGCTACGAGGACGGTGCGGCCTGGTTGCGCCAGCACCAGGCGCAATGGGCCGAAGGCAACGGCTTTGCCGTGCATCTGTGGTGGCACAAGGGCCTGTTCAGGTTGGAAGCGCTGGACGTGCAGGGTGTGCTGCGCCTCGTCGACAGCCACATCAGCGGCGACGCGCTGCAGGTGACGTTGCAGCGCGTGGATGCGGCCGCGCTGCTGTGGCGGCTGCACCTGCTGGGCGAGGATGTCACGGGCCACGCGGCCGCGCTGCTGGCGCGCTGGCCGCTGGACGATGCCTGTGCTGGCCACTACGCCTTCAACGACTTGCACGCCGTGCTGGCCATGCTGATCGCCGGCGACGTGGCGCGCGCTGAAGCCTGGGTGGCGCGCTGCGCCGAACGTGCGCTGGGCGCCGAGGACGCGCGCCGCAGCAACCACCTGATGGCGCGTGAAGTGGGGCTGCCGCTGATGCGCGGGCTGCTGGCTTTCGCGCGCGGCGACGCCGACGGCGCCGTCGACCTCGTCTACCCGGTGCGCGCCAGCGCGCAGCGCCTGGGCGGCAGCCATGCACAACGCGACCTCATCGACCAGACCCTGCTCGGCGCCGCAGCCCTGGGTCGCAGGCGCAACCTGGGCCGCGCCCTCGTCAACGAACGCTGCATGGCCAAGCCGGTGACGCCGCTGACACGGCTGTGGATCGAGAAGCTGGCGCTGCCCGAGCAAGCGCGAGCTTGAGCTTGCCGAAGCGGCACGAAAGGAGTCGTCATGGCTGGCCAGAGCAATGCCCACGAGAAACGCGAACAGCGCCTGAGGCTGCTGGAAGACGACATCGGCCGCGCGCTGAACGACAGCGTGCGCAACGGGGAGCTGCAGTCGGCGCCAAGCTACGGCAAGCCGATGAATTTCGGCGACGGCTACGACGACACGCCGGCCGAACTGCGCATGCCGATGAAGGTGCTGAAGGACGCCGGTGTCGTGCCGCCCGAAGTCGAGGTGATGCAGCGCATCGCCGCGCTGGACCAGCGTGCAGCGGCTGCCGCCGAGCCCGAGGCGGCCGCGCTGCGGCGCCAGGCCGCCGACCTGCGCCTGGCGCTGTCGTTGCGGCTGGAGAGGCTGCGACAGTCGGGAAGCCTCTAGCCGCACCGCATCAGACGAAGGGCGGTGGCAGCTGCTCGGTGGTGAACACCTGCTGCAGCGCCGGGCGCGCCAGCATGCGTTGCAGATAGGGGCCGATGAGTTTGAAGTCGCGCGCCGGGCGGCTCCGGAAGTTGCGTGTCCAGCGGCACAGCATGAAGGCCAGCGGGTCGGCCGCGCTGTAGGTCGCGCCCAGCAACCAGGGCCCGTCGTGCCCGGCCAGCAGGTCGTCGATCTGCTGCAGGCAGGCCACCGCCTTCGCTTCCGCATGCAACTTCACCTGCGCCGTGCCTTCGGTGTTGCCTTCGTCCACCCAGCGCTCGGGGTAGAAGTAGTGGATCAGCGTGGCCTGCAGCGTGTTGCTCAGCCACAGCATCCACTTGTAGTAGGTCGCTCGCTCGGCACTGCCCAGGGGCGGTGCCAGGCCGGCGGCCGGGTGCGTGTCGGCCAGGTGCATCAGGATGGCCGCGGTTTCATACATCACCAGGTCGCCGTCCACCAGCACCGGGATGAGCCCGTTCGGGTTCAGCTTCAGGTAGGCGGGTGACTTGTGGCCGTCGTTGGCGCGGTCGACGAGCTGCAGCGTGAAGGGCACGCCCACCTCGCGCAGCAGGCAGTGCACCGCGAAGCTGGCGGCGCCGGGCAGGTAGTGCAGGGTGATCATGGCAGCGATGCTACGCGCCGTCGCTGCGCCGTGCACCTGCAGCGTCGGTCATGATGTGCACCCGAACTTCGACGGGAGACGACGATGGCCGAGTACACCGCGCAGGTGCGCTGGCAGCGTGGCGCGCAAGAGACCTTCACCGACCAGCGTTACAGCCGCCGCCACACCCTGCACTTCGACGGTGGCGTGGTGCTGCCCGGTTCGTCGTCGCCTTCGGTGGTGCCGCTGCCGATGTCCGATGCCAGCGCGGTCGACCCCGAGGAACTCTTCGTCGCCGCGCTGTCCAGCTGCCACATGCTGTGGTTCCTGTCGCTGGCCGCCGCGCGCGGGCATGTCGTCGACCTGTACGAAGACGATGCCCGCGGCACGATGTCGCGCAACGCCGAAGGGCGGCTGGCGATGACGGTGGTGACGCTGCGCCCGCGGGTGGGCTTTGCCGACGCAAGTGCCCCCGACGCCGCCGCACTGGCCGCGCTGCACCACGCGGCGCACGAAGCGTGTTTCATCGCCAGCTCCGTGAAGACCGAAGTCCGTTGCGAGCCGCGCCTATGAGCGCCATCCCGAGCCTGAGCACCCCGCGCCTGCGCCTGCGCCCCCACACCCTGGCCGACCTCGACGCCCACGCCGCGATCTGCGCCGACGAGGAGGTCATGCGCCACATCGGCACCGGCGGCCCGGTCGGGCGCGACGCCGCCTGGCGGCACCTGGCGCTCTACCTCGGCCAGTGGGCGCTGCTGGGCCATGGCATGTGGGCGGTGGAAGAACGCGCCGGACGCAGGCTGATCGGCTGCGTCGGTTTCCTCGAACCCAAAGGCTGGCCAGGTTGCGAACTGGCCTGGACATTGGCGCGCGGCGCCTGGGGCCAGGGCTACGCCTTCGAGGCGGTCGGCGCCGCGCGGGCCTTCGGCCGCGACGCGTTGGGCATACACCAGCCCATCAGCCTGATCCGCGAGGCCAACATCCGCTCGATCAGGCTGGCCGAGCGGCTGGGTGCGTCGAACTCCGGGCCGATGGACTTCCTGGGCGGCACGACCCTGGTTTTCCACCACCCGTGAAACGCGCCGCACCCCGCGGTGGCGGGGGGTGGGGCTTGAAAGCAGGTCGCCCCGCGCCCAGATGGCCAGGTGACGCTGCTCTGGCCCCTGCTGTTCTTCCTCGCTCTGCTCGCGGCCGTGGTGGCGTGGCTGGCCGGCCCGGCGTTGCTGGCGATGTGGCGTCGAGCGCGCGTGCGGCGCCAGCCGTTTCCACGCACCTGGCGCGAGATCCTGCGCCGCCGCATGCCCGCCTTCGCGCGGCTGCCTGCCGACCTGCAACTGCAGGTGAAAAAACACGTGCAGGTGCTGGTCGCCGAGAAGCCCTTCATCGGCTGCGCCGGCCTCGTGGTCACCGACGAGATGCGTGTGCTGATCGCCGCGCAGGCGGCACTGCTGCTGCTCAACCGCCAGGCCGACTACTTCGGCAACCTGCGCCAGGTGCTGGTCTACCCCGGTGCCTTCGTCGTCGACCGTGAACACGCCGACGGCAGCGGCCTGACGCACGCCACACGCCGCGCGCTGTCGGGTGAATCGTGGCAGCAGGGCCAGCTGCTGCTGAGCTGGGACGACGTGCTGGCCGGTGCCGCCGACCCCGACGACGGCCACAACGTGGTGATCCACGAGTTTGCGCACCAGCTCGACCAGGAACGCGGCCACGCCAACGGCGCGCCCTGGCTGGGGCGGCGCGACAGCTACCCTGACTGGGCGCGTGTGCTGAGCGCCGAGTTCGACAGCCTGCGCCAGCGCCTGGCGCGCGGCGACGACGGTCTCATCGACCCCTACGCCGCCACCGACCCGGCCGAATTCTTCGCCGTCGTCAGCGAGCACTTCTTCGAGCAACCTGCGGCGCTGGCCGCGGCGCACCCGGCGCTGTACGGCGAGTTCACGCGCCTGTACCGCTGCGACCCGCTGGCCTGGTAGGCGCAAGACCTGCAACGACACCGGGCAAGTCCGCCATCTCGTCGTCGCGCTCGGCGACCAGCTCGACCGTCAGGGCAGCAAGTTCGACGGCTGAGCTTGCAGCCCATGCCGAGGGCCGCAAGCAGTTGTGCATGGAGTACTTCTGCCGCGAGATGCGCCGCCGCCATCGCGCGCGAGGTCATGGCCCAGCTGACGTGAATACGTGCGTGGCATCTACTGGTTGACGATGCCGCATTACGTCCAAGGCAATGCGCTGGATGCGTAGGAAGAGCGGCCGGCCTGGTTCTGGACCGGCGACGTGCGACCGTTGCCGCGGCTGCCGCTTCAAGCCTGCGGTGCGCACCGGCAAGGATGCCTGCCCCTGCACCACGCTGTACTGGGACTTTCTGCTGCGCCACGCCACACGTCTTGCAAGCCACCCGGGCATGGCGCTGCAGGGGAAGAACCTGGCGCGGCTGGACGAAGAGGAACGCATGGCCATCGTTTCACGCGCGGCGGCGGTGCGGCGTGGTGAATGGGATGCCGGTTGACGGGACCCGCTCGTCCCGTCGACTTCGGGTCTTTGCCACAGTGAACCCGGTGTTGCAGTTCGGACTCGAAGCCGTCACCACTGCAACGTCCGTGTTCGGCGGATGGCACCTGCTGTCAGGCGACACGACAAACTGACCCCCTGACGACACGAGGAATTGACCCCCTTCGTGGAAGGAGGTCGAAGTGCAAGAAGTGGTCGAGCAAGCTCCCCGGTCCGAGTGGATCGAGGGGAGGCAGGCGATGCAAACGCCTG
>JAURZK010000193.1 GCA_030653505.1 Rubrivivax sp. | reverse complement strand
GACTTGCCGCATCCTGTTTGAGCGCAGTGAGCGCAGCGAACGAAGCGAGTTATGCGGCACGCCCTCGAGGCGAGCAGCGCAGGGCAGCCTGAGCGAAGCGAAGGCCGCCACAGTCGGCGACGCCGCCGGGCACCGCCTGCCGCGACCCGCGTACATCCTCGAACGCGCGAAGCAGACACACGCGAACGACAGCAACGGGCCGCAAACCGACCCCCACCAGAGCACTGTTCAGTGCGACAGCCGCCGATGCGCCAAGGCCGGCAACTGCTGCCGAACCTGCGCGATATGCGCCGTGTCCAGCTCAGCCATCACCACGCCCTCGCCTTCGGGCAGCACCTGCAGCACCTCGCCCCAGGGCCCGACCACCATGCTGTGGCCCCAGGTGCGGCGACCGTTTTCGTGTTGGCCACCCTGCGCCGGGGCCAGCACGTAACACTGGTTTTCCACCGCGCGGGCGCGCAGCAGCAGTTCCCAGTGCGCCTGGCCCGTGGTGTGGGTGAAGGCCGAAGGCACCACCAGCAGGTCGCAAGGCGGTGTCATCAGCGCGCGGTAGAGCTCCGGGAAGCGCAGGTCGTAGCAGACGCTCAAACCGACACGCAGCGCGCGCCCGCCGGGCAGCGGGCCGGTGTCGTCGGCCAGTTCCAGCGCCACGGGTGTACCCCCAGCGCGCAGCGTGCGGCCTTCGTCGTAGCTCTCGCGCCCGTTGTCGTAGGCGAAGAGGTGGATCTTGTCGTAGTGGCCCGCCTCACGCCCGTCGGGCGCGTAGACAGCGCAGCGGTTCAGCACGCGGTCGCTGCCGTGCGGCGCACCGGCCTTCACCGGCAGCGTCCCGCCCACCAGCCACAGCGCGTGTTCGCGCGCCAGGTCGGACAGGAACTCCTGGATCACTCCGCTGCCGGGGTCCTCGGCCAGCGCCAGCTTGTCGCTGTCGCGCCGGCCCAGCAGGCAGAAGTATTCGGGCAGTGCCACCAGGCGTGCGCCATCGGCCGCAGCCCTGGCCACCAGCCGGGCAGCAGCGTCGCGGTTGCGGGCCCAGTCGGGGGTGCTGACCATCTGAACGGCGGCTATCTTCATGCGCCTATTTTGCGACTGACCGGTCACCATGCCCCCCGGTGCCAGTAGGCCTTGACGAAGCGATGACACTGCGCCGCCGGACGCCAGCCGCCAGACACACACCACAAAGGCTGGCGCCGGCCGAGGACGTTTCCGGAGGGACCCGATGCACACCGTCATGGCCGACGCCGCGCACAGCCGTTTTGTGCAGCGCATCCGCCGCCGCCTCGCCAGCGAACTGGCCCTGCTGCCCCCCGGCGCGCCGGACGGCCCCGCCATCATGGCGCTGGTGCAGCAACTGCAGGCCGCCGGGCGCGACCTGGCCGGCGCGATGCGTGTGGCGCGCAACCTGGTGCTCGAACGCCTGGCCGTGCTCGACGTCGAGGAACACGCCGCGCTGGAAGTGATCACCGGCACGATGACGGCGCTGGCCGAGGCCACGCTGGAACTGGCGCTGGCGCAGGCCCAGGCCGAGGCCGACGAACGCCACGGCCCGCCGCTGGACGCCGCCGGGCAGCGCCGCGAGTTGTGGATCGTGGGCATGGGCAAGCTCGGCGCGCGCGAGCTCAACGTCTCGTCGGACATCGACCTCATCTATGTCTACGACGAAGGCAACGGCGGCGACGGCCACACCACGGGCGGACGCGACGGCACCAGGCCGACCAGTTTCCACGAGTACTTCACCTTCGTCTCCAAGCGCCTGTACGCGCTGATCGGCGAGACCACCGAAGACGGCTTTGTCTTCCGCGTCGACCTCATGCTGCGCCCCAACGGCAGCTCGGGCCCGCCGGTGGTCAGCCTGGGCATGCTCGAGGAATACCTGCAGGTGCAAGGCCGCGAGTGGGAACGTTTTGCCTGGCTGAAGAGCCGCGTCGTGGCGCCACGCGCTGCGGTGACGAGCGGCCGCGCGCTGGCGCTGCGGTCGCTGGTCACGCCTTTCGTCTACCGGCGTTACCTCGACTACGGCATCTTCGAGGGCCTGAGGCAGCTGCACCGCAAGATCCGCGACGAGGCGCAGCGCCGCGCGGCCGGCCGCCCCGAGCGCGCCAACGACGTGAAGCTGTCGCGCGGCGGCATCCGCGAGATCGAGTTCATCGTGCAGCTGATGCAGGTGGTGCGTGGCGGCAGCTTCCCCGAGATCCGCACGCGCAGTACACAGAGCGCGCTGAAGAAGCTGGCCGCACGCGGCCTGATGAAAACCGACACGGCACACAAGCTGGGCGAGGCTTATGTCTTCCTGCGCCAGGTGGAACACCGCATCCAGTACCTGGACGACCAGCAGACTCACCTGTTGCCCACCGACGACGCCGATCTGGGCTGGATCGGCCGCAGCCTGGGCCTGGCCTGCCGCGGCCCCGAGAGCTGCGCGCTGCTCGACCGCCTGCTGGAGGTGCGCGAACTGGTGGCCGCCGAGTTCGACGCGCTGCTGCGCGAAGGCCAGGGCCCTGCGCCGGAGGGCGCGCCGGGCAGCTGCAAGCGCTGCGGCCCGCCGCCGGAGCCCATCGACAGCGAAGACCTGCTCGAACGCCTGCCGCCCGAACTGGCCGAACGGGTTCGCCCCTGGTCGCAACAGCCGCGTGTGCAGGCGCTGCGCGACGAAAGCCGGCTGCGCCTGGGCCGGCTGATGCAGAAGACCGGCCAGGCGATGCGCGACGGCCACTGTTCCGCCGCCGCCGCACTGCGTTTCGTCGACTGGGTCGAACCCCTGCTGCGCCGCGAAAGTTATCTGGCGCTGCTGGCCGAACGCCCCGAGGTGCTCAAGCGCCTGCTGCACCTGCTGGGCCTGGCGCGATGGCCGATGCAGTACCTGATGCGCCACCCCGGCGTCGTCGACGAGCTCGCCGACGAACGGCTGCTGCACCTGCGCTTCGACCGCGCCGCCTTCACCGCCGAACTCGAAGACCGCCTGGCCGCCTGGCAGCGCTCTGGCGAGGACGACGAAGAACAGCTGCTCGACACACTGCGCCACGCCCACCACGCCGAGGTCTTCCGCACGCTGGTCCGCGACGTCGGCGGCGAGCTCACGGTGGAGCAGGTGGCCGACGACCTCTCGGCGCTGGCCGATACCGTGCTCGACGTCGCTGTGCGCTGGGCCTGGGCCGGCTGCAAGCAGCGCCACCGCGCCGAGCCGGCGCTGGCCGTCATCGCCTACGGCAAGCTGGGCGGGCTGGAACTGGGCTACGGCGGCGACCTCGACGTGGTCTTCGTCTACGACGACAGCGGCGAAGAAGACAGGCAGCGTGCACAGGAAATCTACGCCGGCTTCGTGCGCCGGCTCATCACCTGGCTGACGCTGCGCACCTCGGCCGGCGAGCTCTTCGACATCGACACCGCGCTGCGGCCGAACGGCAACTCGGGCCTGCTCGTGACCTCGATCAGCAGCTACGAGAACTACCAGGGCGGCCGCGGCAGCAACACCGCCTGGACCTGGGAACACCAAGCTTTGACGCGCGCGCGCTGGTGCGCCGGTGCACGCAGCGTCGAGGCGCGTTTCGAGGCCACGCGGCGCGCCGTGCTCACCGCGCCGCGCGACGCCGCCGCACTGCGCGATGAGGTGCGTGCGATGCGCGAGAAGCTGCGCGCCGCGCGCCCGGTGCCGGCGGGCCGCTTCGACGTCAAGCACAGCCCGGGCGGCATGATGGACGTCGAGTTTGCAGTGCAGTACCTGGTTCTCGCGCACAGCGCAGCGCACCCGCCGCTGCAGGACAACAAGGGCAACATCGCGCTGTTGCAGCGCGCCGAAGATGCGGGCCTGCTGCCGACCGGCGTGGGCAGCGCCGCCGCCGACGCCTACCGCGAACTGCGCCGCGCCCAGCACCGCGCGCGCCTGGACGAGAAGGCCACGCAGTTCGAGCCCCAGACCCTGGCCGCGCAGCGCGACGCCGTGCTGGCGCTTTGGCGCGTCGTGTTCGGTTGAGCGCCCCCGGCCGTGCCTGGGCGGGCCTGGCCGCGGCATTCGGTGCCGCCGCGCTGCTGGGCTGGTGGCTGCCGGCGCCACTGCTCGACTGGCAGCCCGCGCTGGCCCTGCATGAACCCTGGCGCGCCTTCAGCGCCGCCTTCGTGCACTGGAGCGAGTGGCACCTGGCAGGCAACCTGGCCGGCACGGCCGTGCTCGCCGCGCTGGGGCTGGGCGGGCAGTTGCCTGCGCGCGCCGCGCTGGCCTGGCTGCTGGCCTGGCCGCTGACACACGCGGGGCTGGTCGTGCAGCCGGCGCTGGCGCATTACGGCGGGCTGTCGGGCGTGCTGCACGCCGGCGTTGCGGTGGCCGCGGCCTGGCTGCTGGCCACCGCCCGCGGCACACGGCGGCGCATCGGCGCGGCGCTCGGCATCGGCCTGCTGGCCAAGGTGCTGCTGGAAGAACCCTGGGGCCCGCCACTGCGGCTGGGCGGCTGGGACATCGCCACCGCGCCGCTGGCCCACGCCACCGGCGCCATCGCCGGGCTGCTTTGCGCCGCGCTGCTGCTGGCGCTGCCGCGGCCACCGGCGGCAAGACCATGAGCCCGGCCCGCCACACGACACTGGACAGCCGCGCCGTGGCGTTGCTGCTGGCCTGCAGCGTGCTCTGGGGCCTGGGCCAGGTCGCGGCCAAGGTGGGGCTCATCGACATCCCACCGCTGCTGCAAGGGGGCCTGCGCTCGCTGGGCGCGGCGATGCTGCTGCTGGCCTGGGCGCGCGCGCGCGGCCTGCCGGTGCTGCAGGCCGACGGCACGGGCCGGGCCGGGTTGCTGGCCGGCGCGTTGTTCGCCGCCGAGTTCGCCTGCATCTTCGTCGGCCTGCAGTACACCAGCGCGTCGCGCATGACGGTGTTCATCTACCTCGCGCCCTTCGTCGTCGCTTTGGGCATGCCCTTCATCACGCGCAGCGAAAGGCTGCACGCGCCGCAATGGGCCGGGCTGGCGCTGGCCTTCGGCGGCGTGCTCTGGGCTTATGCCGAAGGCTTCGAGCGGCCGGCGGCCGGCCCGCTGCAATGGCTGGGCGACGCGCTGGGCATCACCGCGGCGCTGCTGTGGGGGCTGACGACGCTGACGCTGCGCGCCACCCGTCTGGCCACCGCCAGCCCCGAGAAGACACTGCTCTACCAGCTGGCCGTTTCGGCCCTGGCGCTGCTGGCCGCGTCGGCCTGGCAGGGCGAGCCCTGGCCGGCGCGCTGGGGCGGCCTGGCGCTGGCGTCGCTGGCCTTCCAGACGGTGGTGATCAGCTTCGCCAGCTACCTGGTGTGGTTCTGGCTGGTGCGCCACTACCCGGCCACGCGCATCTCGGTCTTCGTGCTGCTGACGCCGGTGTTCGGCCTGCTCGCCGGCGTCGTGCTGCTGGGTGAGCCGCTGGGCAGCCGTCTCGTGCTGGCGCTGGCGGCCGTGTGCGTCGGCATCGCGCTGGTGAACCGCCGCGGCCCCGAGCCGCCCTGAGAGGGGCCTCGGGCGGCACGGGACGCTTCAGCGCATCGGTGCGGTCGCGGGTGACTGCGCGGGAGACTGCACAGGCCCCGGCACCGCGGGTAGGGCAGCGGAAGGGCCGGAAGCCGCCAAATCTGGCCGCGAGGCCCGGCAGGCGCCTCAGGCGGGGCGTGCCTGCGCCGCCAGGCTGGCGGTGACCTGCTTGCGATAACGGTTGAGGTCCTGCACGCTGGCGAAGCTGCGCTCCATGAGCAGGCTCATGTTGTGCAGGATGCGCTCGACGACCTTGCCTTCCCAGACGGCGTCGAACTGGATCTGCGTGTCGAGCCAGGCGTGCAGCCAGTCGGGGTCGGGCATGCGGCTCTGGATGGTGTCGCGCGGGAAGTGCTGCACGTTGACGTGCAGGTTGGTCGGGTGCAGCGCCTGCGCGGTGCGCCGCGCGCTGGCCATCAGCACGCCGATCTTGGCGAAGGCTGCACGCGCCTCGTCGCCGAACTTGGCCAGTGCACGCTTCATGTAGCGCAGGTAGGCGCCACCGTGGCGCGCCTCGTCGCGTGCCAGCGTTTCGTAGATGGTGCGGATGACGGGTTCGGTGTGCCACTCGGCTGCGCGGCGGTACCAGTGGTTGAGGCGGATCTCGCCGCAGAAGTGGAGCATCAGCGTTTCCAGCGCCGGCGCCGGGTCGAATTCGAAGCGCACGGCGTGCAGTTCCTCTTCCGTCGGCACGAGGTCGGGGCGGAAGCGGCGCAGGTACTCCATCAGCACCAGGCTGTGCTTCTGCTCCTCGAAGAACCACACGCTCATGAAGGCGCTGAAGTCGCTGTCGTCGCGGTTGTCGCGCAGGAACATCTCGGTGGCCGGCAGCGCCGCCCACTCGGTGATGGCGTTCATCTTCACCGTCTGCGCCTGCTCTTCGGTC
>JAURZK010000189.1 GCA_030653505.1 Rubrivivax sp. | reverse complement strand
TGCCTGCTGCCCGAGTTCCTGGTCCTGAAATACAACGTGCCGTTCTACTTCGGCGGCACGTCGCTGCTGATCATCGTCGTCGTGACGATGGACTTCTGGGCCCAGGTGCAAAGTTACGTGATGAGCCAGCAGTACGAGTCGCTCCTCAAGAAGGCCAACTTCAAGACGAGCTAATGTCAAAAGACGACGTCATCCAGATGCAGGGGGAGATTCTCGAGAACCTCCCCAACGCCACCTTCCGCGTGAAGCTGGAAAACGGGCACGTGGTGCTGGGCCACATCTCGGGGAAGATGCGCATGCACTACATCCGCATCCTGCCGGGTGACAAGGTCACCGTCGAGCTCACGCCCTACGATTTGAGTCGCGCGCGGATCGTGTTCCGCGCCAAGTAAAGACCAGGAATTGGGTCAAGGAGAAGATCATGAAAGTCGCCGCTTCCGTCAAGAAGATGTGCCGCAATTGCAAAATCATCCGCCGCAAGGGTGTGGTGCGCGTGATCTGCACCGACCCGCGTCACAAGCAGCGTCAAGGCTGATCTAGAGGAACACCATGGCACGCATTGCCGGCATCAACGTCCCTCCGCACAAGCATGCGGAAATCGGCCTTACCGCGATCTACGGTATCGGGCGCACCACCGCGCAGAAGATCTGCGAATCGGTGGGCATCCCCTACTCGAAGAAGATCAAGGACCTCTCCGACACCGATCTCGAGAAGATCCGTGAAGAGATCGGCCGCATGACCATCGAAGGCGACCTGCGCCGCGAACTGTCGATCAGCATCAAGCGGCTGATGGACCTGGGCTGCTACCGTGGCTTCCGCCACCGTCGCGGTCTGCCGGTTCGCGGTCAGCGCACACGCACCAATGCCCGTACCCGCAAGGGCCCGCGCAAGGGCGCCGCTGCGCTGAAGAAGTAAGCAAGCCGCACCGCGAACACTGAAAGAAGCAAGACATGGCCAAGGCACCCGTCAATACCGCCGCGCGCCGCGTGAGCAAGAAGGTCCGCAAGAACGTTGCGGACGGCATTGCCCACGTGCATGCGTCGTTCAACAACACCATCATCACCATCACCGACCGTCAGGGCGGTGCGCTGGCCTGGGCTTCCAGTGGCGGCCAGGGTTTCAAGGGCTCGCGCAAGAGCACGCCCTTCGCGGCCCAGGTGGCTGCCGAGACCTGCGGCCGCGCCGCCCAGGAACAGGGCATCAAGAACCTCGACGTGCGCATCAAGGGCCCCGGCCCAGGCCGCGAATCGAGCGTGCGCGCGCTGGCCTCGCTGGGCATCCGCATCAATTCGATCAGCGACGTGACGCCCGTGCCGCACAACGGCTGCCGGCCGCAGAAGCGTCGCCGCATCTGACGCGGTGAGGTTGCACTGCAGCGCCGCGAAGTCGGCGCTACAATAGAGAGTTTCCCGCGCCGGCGAGCATTCGTGCACGCCGGCTGTTTTACTGAAGGACCTGCGGTCTTTCATCCAAGCCCACCGTCTGCGTTGCTCGCTCCATCGGCACCAGACTCGCGCGGGTTGCTTCGCACGAAGCTTCTGCCGCGTCAGATTCAAATCAAGAGGACTTCGCAAGTGGCACGTTATCTCGGCCCCAAGGCCAAACTTTCCCGCCGTGAAGGCACCGACCTGTTCCTGAAGAGCGCCCGCCGCTCGATCAGCGACAAGGCCAAGTTCGACAGCAAGCCCGGCCAGCACGGCCGCACCAGCGGCTCGCGCACGTCCGACTACGGCATCCAGCTGCGCGAGAAGCAGAAGGTCAAGCGCATGTACGGCGTGCTCGAGCGCCAGTTCCGCCGCTACTTCGCCGAGGCCGAGCGCCGCAAGGGCAACACCGGCGCGAACCTGCTGGCGTTGCTGGAAGCGCGCCTGGACAACGTCGTCTACCGCATGGGCTTTGGCTCGACGCGCGCCGAGGCGCGCCAGCTCGTCGGCCACAAGGCGCTGACGGTCAACGGTCATGTCGTGAACATCCCGTCCTACCAGGTCAAGCCCGGCGACGTGATCGCGCTGCGCGAGAAGTCCAAGACCCAGCTGCGCGTGACGGATGCGCTGAAGCTGGCGCAGTCCATCGGCCTGGCCGACTGGGTGCAGGTCGACGCCACCAAGATGGAAGGCATCTTCAAGAAGGTGCCCGACCGCGACCAGCACGGCGCCGAGATCAAGGAAGCGCTGATCGTCGAGTTGTACTCGCGCTAAGCACCGAACGAGAGCGTGGCGCCCGGCTAAACCGCCGCGCGCCCATCGCGATGGCTTCCGCATGCCGGGTGCGAAGCCGACAGCCCCAGACCCCGGCGCGGTCCTACAGCCTTATCGGTGTAACGAGCCGAGGGTATTGACAGGAACTAAAGAACTTCATGCAAACCACCCTTCTGAAGCCCAAGGCCATCCAGGTCGAGCCGCTTGGCGGCCACAAGGCCAAAGCCACCCTCGAACCCTTCGAGCGCGGTTACGGCCACACGCTCGGCAACGCACTGCGGCGCGTGCTGCTGTCGTCGATGGTGGGCTACGCGCCGACCGAGGTCACCATCGCCGGCGTGCTGCACGAGTACTCGGCCATCGACGGCGTGCAGGAAGACGTCGTGCACATCATGCTCAACCTCAAGGGCGTCGTCTTCCGCCTGCACAACCGCGACGAAGTCACGCTGGTGCTGCGCAAGGAAGGTGAAGGCGCCG
>JAURZK010000035.1 GCA_030653505.1 Rubrivivax sp. | reverse complement strand
CAGTCGGAAACGGTCTGGCGCCAGGCCAACAAGTACAAGGTGCCGCGCCTGGCCTTCGTCAACAAGATGGACCGCACGGGAGCCAACTTCTTCAAGGTCTACGAGCAGATGAAGGTGCGCCTGAAGGCGAACCCGGTGCCCATCGTGATCCCCATCGGCGCCGAAGAGCACTTCACCGGCGTGATCGACCTCATCGTCATGAAGTCGATCATTTGGGACGAGGCCTCGCAAGGCATGAAGTTCGCCTACCACGACATCCCGGCCGACCTGCTGGCCGAGGCCAAAAAGTGGCGCGAGAACATGGTCGAAGCCGCCGCCGAAGCCAGCGAAGAGCTGATGAACAAGTACCTCGAGACCGGCGAGCTGACCGAGGCCGAGATCATGCACGGCATCCGTACGCGCACCATCGCGGCCGAGATCCAGCCCATGTTCTGCGGCACTGCCTTCAAGAACAAGGGCGTGCAGCGCATGCTCGACGGCGTCATCGACTTCATGCCTTCGCCCATCGACATCCCGCCGGTGCCGGGCACCGACGACGACGAGAAGCCGACCGAGCGCCGCGCCGCCGACGACGAGAAGTTCGCCGCGCTGGCCTTCAAGCTGATGACCGACCCCTACGTCGGCCAGCTGACCTTCGTGCGCGTCTACTCGGGCGTGCTGAAGAGCGGCGACTCGGTCTACAACCCGATCCGCGGCAAGAAGGAGCGCATCGGCCGCATCCTGCAGATGCACGCCAACCAGCGTGAAGAGATCAAGGAAATCCTGGCCGGCGACATCGCTGCCTGCGTCGGCCTGAAGGACGTGACCACGGGCGAAACCCTGTGCGACCCGGATTCGATCATCACGCTGGAAAAGATGATCTTCCCCGAGCCGGTCATCTCGCAGGCCGTCGAGCCGAAGACCAAGGCCGACCAGGAGAAGATGGGCGTCGCCCTGGGCCGCCTGGCCCAGGAAGACCCATCGTTCCGCGTCAAGACCGACGAAGAGAGTGGCCAGACCATCATCTCGGGCATGGGCGAGTTGCACCTGGAAATCATCGTCGACCGCATGAAGCGCGAGTTCGGCGTCGAAGCCAACGTCGGCAAGCCACAGGTGGCTTACCGCGAGACCATCCGCAAGACGGTCAGCGACGTCGAAGGCAAGTTCGTGCGCCAGTCGGGCGGCAAGGGCCAGTACGGCCACGTCGTGCTGAAGATCGAGCCGCAGGAGCCGGGCAAGGGCTTCGAGTTCGTCGACGCCATCAAGGGCGGCGTGGTGCCGCGCG
>JAURZK010000034.1 GCA_030653505.1 Rubrivivax sp. | reverse complement strand
GTTAATGTGGAAGAACTCCCTGCACAGACGCGACAGGTCCTGGCCTGAAGCGGGCCGGTGCCTCGAGACTGACGAAGGTCAGGGGATCAGGCGGTGGCTGGCGCGGCGATGAAGCCGTGCTTGCGCAGCATCTTCAGCCAGCGCGGCGCGTTTCGGGCCACGCTCAAGGCCTCGTAGTCCACCGTCTTGTCTTGGTAGTGGCTGCCTGTGCTGAGCATCGCGTAGATCGTGCGCAGCATCTTGTGCGCCAGCGCCACGACGGACTTCTTGTGGCCCTTGCGGATGGCCAGCGAGTCGAACTTCGCCTTGAGCGCACATCGCGTTCGCGCCGCGGCTTGCGCGAACTCGCACAGCAGCCGGCGCACCCAGGCATTGCCGCGCCGGATGCGCCCGCTCTTGCGCTTGCCCGCGCTCTCGTTGTTGCCCGGGCAGATGCCCACCCACGAGGCCAGACGCTCGGCGCTGCCGAAGCTGGACATGTCCGAGCCAATCTCCACCAACAGCATGGACGCGCCCTGCAAGTCGATGCCAGGGATGGTCTGCAGCAATCGCAGCTGCGGCTCGTAGGCCTTCAGGCCTTGCAGCAGACGCGCGTCCAGCCGCGCGATGCGCTGCTCGATCTGCTCGATGTGCTGCATGATCTCTTCGGCCACGAAACGGTGCACGTCGCTGAACTGCTCGGTGCTCAAGGCCTCAAACAACTCTTCTCGACTGGCCCGCAGCCGGCCCTTGCAGTCCAGCACCTCATGCATGGGCTTGTCCGCGATGAGCGCCTTGACCATGGCACGCGCGCTGGCGCCGTGGATGTCGGCCACCACCACATTGATGCGGATGCCGGCGTCCACCAGCACCTTGTGCAGCCGGTTCTTCTCGGCGCTGCACATGCCCACCAGTTTCTGGCGCTGCCGCGCCACCAGGCGCAACTGCCGCATCAACAGCGGTGGGATGAACGACGCGCGCAGCAGACCGGCCCTGGCCAGCGTGGCCAGCCACTGCGCATCGGCCATGTCGGTCTTGCGTCCGGGCACGGCCTTGACGTGCCGGGCGTTGACCACCCACGCGGTGATGCCCACCGCCTCCAGTGCAGCAAACGGGCTCTTCCAGTACACGCCCGTGCTCTCCATCACCACCACCTCGGGCCTGATCTCCAGCGCCCACTGCGCCAGGGCGCGTCGGTCGCGTTTGAAAGCACCGAAGTCTTGCTTGGTGACCTCCACCCATCCGTCATCGTTTTCGACGACGGCGCAGGCGGTGATCTTGGCCTGGTGAACGTCCAGCGCAATGACGCGCCTATGCATCGGGGTCAAATCCATCATCGGCTCTCCTGCAGCTTGAACAACAATCACAAGCGTGCGGGGCCGCGTAGGTGCCGCCGACCAACGGCCTGCCGGGCAAGCCCGGCGGCTCTCTTTAATGTGGGCTGTCAGCCGCAACCCAGCGATGGGATGCGACCGCAGGCAATCCTGGGTACGAGTGGTCGGCAGCGGGTCAAGTTAGCTATCGCGGTCACGATGCCATCAAAACTTCGACCGGCCTCTACCCACGATGCCCCGCACACCCCACAGTCTCTTCCATCATCCCGGGTGAACCCACCGGCTCATGGCAGTTAGTGCACCTGTACCCCGCCATGTAAGAAATGCAGGTACCGTCGGTCGCGTAGGACAAGCATGTGTCAACGTCAACTTGGGCGCACAAGGGCTCAGCCACTAACGGCGCGCACCAATTTGGACCCGCTGAGTTCCTGCATTCCCAATCGTATAGGGTCTTCCAGCATTGTCTGAAAACATCAACGCCATTGATGTTCCTCGTCCCAGGACCATCCAGACATGTACTGCCCGTCACATTGCAATTGGGGCTAGCCTCAAGGCCGTCGCAGGTTGATACTAAATCGTTGCTCTCTCTGGGAACGAGCCTTGGTTTTTCGAAATTCAGGCTGAAGGTGTGGCCTGGTGACGTTGAGACAAGTATTGAGGCCTGACCCGGACCAGGCGTATAGCACCACGCCCCCAACATCATGTCCCCCAAATCGCAGCCATACACAGGCATGCCATACTCACTACTAATTTGTTTTATTGGGTAACCTGGTTGCAGGCATTGATTACCTGGATTCTGCCCAACAAATGTAAGAACTACTCTCGGTGGTTCAGGGGTATATCCGTTGGTTCCTTCAATATAGATGGCCCCGTTGCCCGAGCAACCCCACGTGCCGTCACCAACATGGAATGTATACAAGCAAGCGCCGGCCGCATTACAGCCTGAACCAGCCATCACGCGCATTTCCTCGTTAGCCATATCTAACGTATTAGGTATTGAGGCACCCAAAGTAATTGCTCGCCAAGCGGCCAAATTCGGTTGAGGAGCAGGACTGGATTCACGCTCATCAGGGTTCGAACCAAATGTGCCGCAGGTTATGTCACCTGTACCCCCATAGGAGAAATTTATCGAATTCGGAAGCGCTGGATTGCAATATGCCAAGACCGCTCCGCCATTGTCCCAGTACCCGGAATCGCAGCCAAAGAACCCGCAATCACGAGGGTGGAAGTCCCATGCCTTATGACCGGTGGCGACAACCTGCCCCACAGTACAGTTTGGTTCCCATACGACCGACACAGTCAGCGTCTTCTCGCACGTCGAGTTGACCACCGTTACATTGGATTTCTCGCAGATGTACGTCCACCATGGTTGGACCACTAACGACCATGGCTCAACGCATGAGGTGTTCTCCATCACCCCTTGGGATTGACAGGTTTCGACAATAGAGCCCGTACCGCCTGTTGTTGTTGCCGAAGTGCAGGCAGCGGAAACGGGAGGGTCGACAAAGACCCCGGCAGTTGTCCCCAGGGTTGGCGCTGGCACCTTGGTCACGCTGCGCGCGTTGACCACCAATGGGTCGCCCGGGTTGATCTCCACTTGGTTGGCATTCGATGCCCTGAACTGCATCAGATTTATCGCCACGCACTCGGCGGTCATCAACACTGCGCAATTAGCCAGTTTGGCAGCCGTCGGACCCGCGACGCTTCCGTTGCCACCGCCGTAGTAGGCCTGTTCCGGTGCGACGGTGTTGTAACTCGGGACGGTGGCCGTCCCGGTCACCGTGTTTACGCCAGCGGCTGTTGCGGGGTTGCGCCCAGTGCCGTCGGCACTTCCGGCTGCAGCGGCCTGACCGGGCGTGTAGGAAACAGGGGGCGCAGCAGATGCCGCCGCCGTATAGCCTACAGACGCGGCCAAAGCCAACGCGAAGTGGATTACCTTCATTGCTCGTCTTAGCGCCACCTTCCGAATGATCGCCACTCGGTAGCCAACCATGGCGCGTCGCCTTTCCCCATCGAAGTGCCCGCAGAAAGTTGTCAGCACGATTCTTGCGCCTGCCACCTCTATAACAGTTTGTGCGGGATGCACATTTCTTCGCTCGCTGAGCTGCTCAGAGAAACTCTCACCATATCAATGTCTTGCGGAGTTTCAGTCGTACCGTTATTCAAAGCAAAACACGAAATCGCGGGGAAAGTCGATTCAAGAACGAGTGAATCCGGCGTCCCGACCTTCCGCCGCCCTCGCAACAAGGTTCCGACGCCAGGATTCGAAATGGGACGAAGTTGCTGGCAGAGCCTGCCTGAAAGTCACTTTCAGCTTCGGTTGAGCCAATGGGCCCGGCTCGTGATGCCGGATCGCTTGCTCCCTTATTCCGGGTACAGCCATCCTCGGGGACCGGAAGGCGGCGCTTGCCGGGGCGTACATTGACTGCTGAGAACGGATGCCACTAACCGTGAGAATCACGATGGTGAGGATTCACCGGGCCGATACTTTCATACTTGGCAGTTCATATTGCGGTAGTGGGCGCTAACACACAAACAATGGCCATCGGTGGCTAGCTTATGCGTCGGTGGCATGTCCGCCGCCCTGGAACCCGTCTGGGTAAGCGCAACGGCTCATCGACGCTGCATGGAGAAGAACCAACGTCGTGGCCGCATCCACCGATCCGTGTCGCCCGCCTGCGGCCTCCGATCGGCACCTGCGGCACGCCCCTCCCCAGAACTGCGGACGAGCCGTGCGGCTGCTTGCTTCGGTACGACCGAATCGGGCTGATTGGCTGATCCCAAGTCGTACCCTTGTGGGCATCAATGCCTACTGGCAACAGCTAGACCGACGATGACTCAGGAAGCGGAATAGGAATGTTGGGAGTTCCAGCGTTCGAGAATTCGGCGCCGTGTTTTCTGTTCATCTGAATCGCGCAAAGAGAACTTAGCCGCTGAGCAATAGAAGATTGCCGGCGAAGACCAGTGTCGAACACCGGATGGCAGACCCCGGCAATCTCGGCGGGAGTTCGACACCGACTTCTATGCGACCCGAGCCAGTCCGACTACGGCTCGACGGGCTTACGACGGCTCACGTCACCGCCACGATGAATCACTCGACGCCGAACCGTTGCAGCGTGGCTTCCCAGTCTGCTGCAGCCGACGGGTTCGCACGCTTCCACGCCTCTAGCTCGGCACCTCGGAAAAACCAGTCCTTGATGTCGCCGCCGGCGCCGTGGCGCAGTGGGTCGCGCGGCACTGTGTCTCGTGCAAGAAATCCGGCCGGAAGCGCGGTGTGTTCCGAGGGCCCTCGAACGAAGCGCTTCTTGCCCTCGTCCCAGCGAATCTCCGGGACGGTTGCTCGCTTGCCGAAGGGCTTTGCAAGTGCAGGAGCCATCTCCGGGAAGAGCAGCGAGAGGAATCGGTCGTACCGCGAGGACCGCATGTACATGTAGTCGGTCCGCTTTACTGCGGCCACGACTGTGTCGCGCCAGTCTTCGAACCACGTTCGCTTGTCGTCCGGCAGCTTGGGCAGGTACACCTTGGCCGCAATGAGATACAAGGTCCAGTCACTGCGGTTCCCAGGCTGCGACTGTTGGATGGCGTTCAGAACTTCCACGGCCGTGCCGAAGCCGTAGCCCACGCCCCGGTTATTTCGGATCGACAGCAACCGCGGGAGGATGCGGTGAAAGCCAAGCAGGTCTTCGTCGCCGGCTTCCGGGTAACCGCGTTGTGCCATCTCGTACACGCTGATGGCCCCTGCCGCCTTCGCAGTCACGAAGTCAGGCCGTTGGCCACTGCCTGCCGGAAGCCGGGCTTGTTCGATGAGCATGTGCTCCACAGCCTGCAGGTACCGTCCGGCGATCTGAGCAATGGGCGCTTCCAGGATTCGTCTGCGTCTCTCTTCGGCAATTCGTGCTGCCTCGACTCGCAGGTCTCGTTCAGCCTGCATCTGGGCTTGCAGGCCTGCACTGACGGTGTCCAGATCGGGGTAGTAGAGCCAGCGTTTGACGGACACCTCATGTACTACCAGGCGATGAAGCTCGGAGCGTGTCGCCCGGCCTCCCGTCATCGACAGGTCGATCTCCAGCGCTGCAAAACCCTGCGCTCGAATTTGCCCCTTGCGCTCGTCGTCGATGACGTTGGTGACCGTGACTTCGATGATGAGCGGGTCGAAGGCCTGGCCATCTTGGGCGCGTGCTTCGCAAACGACATCGGGGATCAGCGGCCTCATGCGGTGTTCAAGGCGCGTGTTCGTCAGGTCGAGAACTCGATCGCCGACTGACCACCGGCGCTGCAAGGTTGGCTGGCCCGCTGTTCGCAGCTCTTCAAGGACTTCGAGCCCCGGCACCGTCAGCTGGCCCGCCCGTTCGAGGATGCGCTTGACCTCGTGGTGGAGAAGCGATTCGCGCTTCGTCGCGGGACTCAGGCCTTCGGGCAACTCAATGTCGTCGGGTAGCCAGTCCAGCGCATCTATGGCGGTCTCTGTGGCTTGGGCACGGGCGTCCGACATCAGCTCCGCGTCATTCCAGTGCGAGCGCCAGCAGATGTTTCCTGCCACCAGCTGCAGGCGCTTCCGAATCTCGGCCTGGTCCATCCCGGCGATGGACGAGTCGACATCGATCGTGATGGTCGGGATGAGGGTCGCATCCCCATCGCCACCCGCCTGTTCAGTGATGCCGCCAGTGAGCGCGACGCGGAGTGTTCTGCCGTCTTCGAGGGTCAGCATCGCGTAGGCGCGATCGCGGAAGTCGATGCTGGCCACGCGCACCCTCTGCGCGGGCGCTTCGACCCAGGCCTCGTGCATGGCGCCGCTCAGCCCCTCTGCAGTTGCAGACATGCGGCGTCGTGGAAGCTCAATGACGCCTTCTTCTGCGAGGAGTCGCATGGCCGCTGCTCTGGCCGCCAGGATTGCGCATTCGTCGCGCTGTGCACCTTCCGGGTGCCGGAAGTGCGGTCGCTTCATGACCTTGTCTCTCGCGGCGTTCACGGCGATCAAGGCCAGCCTGCAGCTCGGGCACTCGCAGCCGCACTTGCCGCCTCGATGATCGGCGTCGATTTCGCCGATGTAGCGGGGTTCGCCCGTTTCGATGTCACGAGCCCAGGCCATCACCAACTCGCCGAGGGCCGCCTTCGCGCTCTCGACCGAGGTAGGCCGAATCTCGACAGCGGGTTTGGCGACCTTGGCCATGCCTTCTCAGACCGTCAGCTGCGCGACCCGCTGGCGCATGGCCTTCTCCAGCCGCACCATGGCGTCGGCCAGGCTCGCATGGATTGCCGGCCACTGATCCTGCGACGACTTGTAGCCGCCATCGACGACGTAGCGGATGC
Source organism: Rubrivivax sp. (assembly GCA_030653505.1). Taxonomy (GTDB): domain Bacteria; phylum Pseudomonadota; class Gammaproteobacteria; order Burkholderiales; family Burkholderiaceae_C; genus Rubrivivax. The sequence goes on along the minus strand of JAURZK010000034.1, from coordinate 65,998 downwards.
GGCAGCCTTCGCCGTCAGGCAGTTCCTGCCAGTCGAGCACTTCACCGAAGTCACTTTCGATGGCGGCCTTTTGGGCTTCGAGCGCCTTGAACGACGCCTTGTTCTTGACTGTCTGGCCGCTGCCGTGCGCGATCCACAGTTCGACCTGGGAGTCGGTCTGCCGGGCCGTGTAGCCCAGCGAGAACCCGTAGCGCCCGATGCCACCGAAAATCCAACCGTCCTGCGTCGGCTTGCGATTGGCATGCACATCGGTCTTGGTCTTGGCGTAGGCAAGCAGTCCTTCCCAGAACTTCAGGCGAAGTTCGTGCCGATCAGTCCGGCTCTGACGTTCAGCCTGCTTTTTCACGCCGATCTGCGTCTGGAAGTCGGTGGCCTCTGGAAGCGGGATCAGTTGTTGCACGTCCAGCAGGACGGTGCCGTCGCCCATCCTGTACGGCTTCATTCGCACGCATCGGATGTCGATGCCACGCTCGTTCAACCACATGACGGCCGTGGTGAGTTCCTTGCTGAAGTCGGCAGCTGCAAGGACGACGCGCGTGTCCTGCGCGAACTGGTCTTCGTAGACCTCTTCCCAGCCCAGGAACTCCAGGATCGCGGTCTTCGCTCCTTCGATGTCAGGCTGTGCCTTGCTGCGATACCGGGCGAACGTGTCGACAAGCTGGTCAAACGTCATCGCAGAAATCATGGCCGCGTAGCGCAAGGCCTGCAGCTCCATGTGGCCGCCGTCCTCTGTGCGCTTCAACTCAACCACCACGAGGTTGGCCTCGGAGTCGATACAAAGGAGGTCGATCCGTCGAGAGCTGTCGAGCCAGTCGCCGAACTCTTCAGCGATGACCATCAGCCGGTCGTCCACAACGCTGATCTGCTCCCGCAGCATGCGCTGGATGTCGTTGCGTTCCATGATGCCCTCGGCGCCGAACGTGGTCTCCGCGATCGGCTTCAGTTCCTTGGAAGTGACTTGGAATATTGGCATGCTGACTCCCCCTATTGCTCTTCACTGACCGTTGCCTATTGGCACGAGGCTGTCGCGTTCAAGGAATGCCTCCTGCACAAAGCCCTCGCCATGTCGCCGCACCACCTCCCACAGCGCCAGGACTTCCTTGTTCGAGGTCCGCTCCAGGGAAGGGGCCCAGTGTGCGTACTGCTTCTGATACAGGTCCGCACGCCCGCTGCTCGCCTGTCGGTCTGACCTGAGATGACTATCCAACTCCTGCGCGTCCGGGGCAATCAAGCCATCCAAGCGGGGCAGGGTCAGGGCGGTACCCAAGCCGGCCGGATCGAGGTCGAACGCACCGAACACAGGAATGAAAGTCCGCCGCAGGAGCGCGTTCACCGCGTCAGCACGTGTTCCGTCCTTCTCGCCCCGGAACACGAATAGAGGATGCTCGCCTCGCGCCGCCAGATACCGCCGGTGCCAGCGACCGATCCGACGAAACGACTCCAGGTTCTCGACAACGATGATCGAGTCGTGATCGCAGCTGTCCACGATCTGCTGCGCCGGCAGAACCAAGTGTGAGCCCTCGGGGAGGAGCAGGTTTGAACTGGCCACCCGAAGTGGCTGCGATGGCAAGCACGTCACCGCAACCAGGCCCGCTGATGCCGCCACTCCGGCCCACTTCTCGTTGCCGCGAAGCGCCCAGGAGTCTGTACGGCCCAATGCCTTCCAGGCGTCGGCTGGGGTGCTCGGGTCGATCTTCTCCAGCCTGAGCAGATCGCCCGCTCTGCCAAAGTCGGCGCTGCTGTACCTGACCTTGGTTCCAGTGACGGAGCCGATACCGTGGACCTCGACCAGGCGACGCGTGACCTCACCAAGTGGCTTCGATTCCGGCCTGCTCTGGACCAGACCCAGCAGGAAAGTGATCGACCTCTTGCTCTCTGCGCTCAAGGGGCGACCCCCAACATTCCAGGCCGTGGGGGCAGGCCTGCGAAGCAACTTCTCTGAGGCACGTTGTCGCTCGCGCTGACTTCTGCGGTGGGCGAGATCAATGCCATTCAGAGGTGCTCGGCAAATGGGTGGTAGTTCGCGACGCGCGTGCTCTTGTTCTATTTACCGACTCGTGTTGTGTCGTTTCGTCCTTGATGGAACGCTACAACGTCGCCGAACCGGGCGACGGCAAGCAGCTTCCAGTTGCCCTTGAACTCTCTCTTCAGCGCGTTGTGGATCAACACGTACTTGAGTCGGTCGTCCTTGCTCGTGTCGGCCTTTTGGTACTCCTGGTAGCGCCCGATCAGGTACGTGAGGTACGAGATCATGGCCTGGTCGCTGCCGATGCTCCCCTGCGGCGCTGCGATCGTGACCTTCTTCTTCGTGACGTTGACATTGAGCGTGTTCGCCTGCATCGCGCCCGGGCTGTTCACTGCGATCTGGCCTGAGTTGGCGTGGACCACCACGCTCGTGTAGTTTGCGAGAAGTCGTTCAGCCGCACGTGTGGTCTGCGGCGTGATCTCCAGCATCCCGCCTTGCTCATGGGCCTGCTTCATCTTCATCAGCACGTCCACCGTGTAGGTACGTTCGTCGGCATCCACGATCCGATGGTGGCGTGTACACAGGAGAATCAAGTTCTTCGCATCGTGCCTTGCCGCATCGTCCTGGGCCGGGTCGTACCGTGGCCCGCTAGGCGACGCCGCCTTGATGTGGCAAATGTCGCCCGTGACGGTGTCGGATTCTTCGATGACGGGGAGGTTGCAATCGGGGTGGGCGCACTGATTCCGGCAGCGAGCGAAGAGGCGCTTCACAGAAGCAAGTGTCGGTGTCGTCATGCGTGGCCCAGGCGCGAAGTCACGCTCACGTCGGAGAACACGCGCGTGCCCGAGACCTCATCTTGCTGTGGCGCGAAGACGGGAACCAGGCGGAACGCGTCCATCTCCTCACCGTCTTCCTCGATCAGGAGGCACTGGAGCCAGACCGCCATTGAGAGGTCGTCGAACTCGCGGCGATTGAACTTCCACAGGTAGGCTGAGAGGCCGTATCCATCGACCGACGCTTTCACATCGATGAGGAACTGGTGGAGCGCGATGTCGTACAGCTCGGGCTCCAGTTCCACGACCTTTCTGGAGGGCTCGCCGTCATCTGCCACCTGCTGCGGAACAAAGTCTTCGGCACGTGCCACCCGTTCCGGGCCGGTGGCAAGCGTTGCCGCGATCAATGCAAGGTCGTCGAGCGTGCCGCCCCTGAGCACGTCGGGATTCGGCAGCACAGGGACCGGGTCGACCTTGAACAACCACGGTGGTGAGGTGTCGTCAACCGGGACATCGGGGCCCTCGTACCGTGGGTGCAACTGGAACAGGAGCAGGGCCTTGGCGAAGTTCGCGTTGCGCTTTTGCACCTCTCGCGTCTTGAACAGCATCCGCTGGATCGTGTTCCAAATCTCGGCGAGCTGTACCACCCACGCCTGCTGGTGCTGCGAGATCATCTTGTTGTATATCCGCGCCAGCTCGTACATCTCGTCGTCGACAAGATGGAATGGAAGCTGCGTGGCGATCAGCTCAAGCACGTCGGCCTGCAGGTCCCGGGTTTCGTTGATGTAGAAGAGGTTCTGCCGCTTCTTTTCGTGAAGTGACTTGGCAGTGGCGAACTGGCTGTCCATCAACGCCCGAAGGGTGAACACATTGCGCTGGATCGCCTCGTGAATCGAGAAGCACTCGTCCTCGAACTCGGACTCTGCGTTGGCCATGTCGCGCAGTTCGCCGAGACGGCGCGCGTCGGACATGCTTTGCTTCAGCCGCTTCAGCCGCTCAAGCTGCGGTGCAATTCGCGCCAGTCGGTCGTAGGAACGGAGCCTCGACGTGGCCGCATCGAAGTGCCTTTGGAGGGTTCTCGTGAGCTTGAAGGTGCCGGCTTCGAATGGACGAATCGCCCCGGCGTGCTCCAATGCACGCACGCCCTTGTTGACCTCGGCCGTGTCTGTGATGGAGCCGTCGTGATACGCCCGCGAGACCAGCTCGCGGTTCGAGTACAGGACCTCGATGTAGGCGACGATCGGGTCAGTCGAACGGGCCACGCCAACTCCCCGGCTTCGGGCCCAAAAGCTCGGCAGCAGGCCTGGGTGTCGCCGCTACGCTCATGCCGTCGCTCCATCTGCCCGGGGCGCACCCTCGTCCGCCACCAGCTCAAGCTGACTGCTCGGCTCCTCCGGAACCACTGACGGCTCGTGATCCAGCAGGAAGGCAATCACCTGGTGCAGGTAGTCGATCTTCCCGCTCACCATGTAGATTTCGCGCTCGGGATTCCTCTCGATCAGGTAGCCATCCCGGCGCAATCCATCCAAGGCCCGCTTTAGGTTGTCGTGGACCGATGTGGTGACGCGCGAGCCGACGAGGTACGGCAGGACAGACCTGAAGTCCTCCAGCAACTTCGGGCTGTTGCTGATGCGCTCCACAAGACTAGGCAGGTCTACAAGGCTTCCCGGCGTGAGCATCAGATCATTGCCAAGGGCCTGCTGTACGGTCATGAGGAACTGCATCCTCGGCCCATGCTCGGTCTTGATCTCGGCGAACTGCTTTCGGATGGCCGCCCGCTGGTCCTTGTCAACGCGGGTGTGCGCCAGGAAGTAGGCACCATCGTCCCCAAGGCGCGACAGCCGGTACCCGATCTCCTCGACCCACCGAGACACGCGTGCGTGCTGGTCTTGGTCCTGGAGAAAGCTGTACAGCGCCGGTTGTCGAAACTCGCAAATGAAGTCGCCTGCAAGGAGCGCATGAATAGCTTGTTCAAACACTTGCGGTCAGCTCCTTCAAACGGGCGGTCAACGCCGCAGCGTCCGGTACCGACGCCACCCACACCTCCTGGTCGCCTGTCACCGTGACCAGGCTGTCGAACTGCTGCATCGAGCGCTTCGGCAGTTCGGGCGTCGCCGTCACCAGACGGATTCCGTTGGCCGTGAGCACATCGAGCATGGCTCGGATGTTGGGTGCGTCCAGGCGGCCCGTCTCGTCAATGGCCCACGTGATGATCGCCTTGGACCCACCTCGAACCATCTGAACGAAGCCACACAGCACGGCCATCAGAACGATGCAGGTGAGGCCGCTTGACGAGACGGCCTTGAACTCCGCTGCAGACGCGAACTTCTTTCGCTTGTTGTTCTCGGTGACCTCGCCGCGAATCGTCACCTGGTTCGAGAGTTCGACCTTCATGCTCGACTCGCCGCCCCAGGCGCCCAGCACGGTCATCAACGCCGCGACAAACTCTTCGGACGGCACCTCGTTGTCCCGCAGCCGTCCAACCTGCGAGTCGAGGAACTCGATGAACGATTCCAGCGGGCCCCAGCGCTTCTCCTCTGCGAGGCTGGAGCTGACGATGATCTGCAGGTCACTCAGCTTGTCGAAGCGGTTGTTCCCGAGTTCGTCCTTCATGATGCGACGGCCCAGGCCGGCCTGCAGCGAATCGTTGAACCTGCGAACCTCGCGGTTGAAGGTCTTCAGCTCGTTGTAGAAGTCCCGCACCTGCCCGGCAGTGTTCTTGGCGGTCTCGACCAGGGTCTGAAGCATCTCGTGATGCCTGAACTCGAACCACTGGCCAAGCTCCCGCGTCCAGACTAGCGGGTCGTCACTGCGTGACGCCTCGGTGCGCTCATAGAAGTCGCGAATGACCGATTGGTGTGCCCGCAGCATCGCAGAGCGGACCAGCCCGATCGACTCCCGCAGCCTCTGCGCGGACTGTTGATAGCTGGCCACCAGGCCGCCGGCCTTCACCTCCAGAGTTGCGACGGTAACCAGCGCAGCCTCGTTCTCCGTCTCAGGAAACGACTTCAAGGAACTGGGGATGTCGTGCGCAGACAGGATCGGCAGAGCGTCGCAGCCACGCAGCGCCTCCTTCAACCGTTCGATCTCGGCGACGACGGCCGCCGCGATGCGGTTGTGCTTGTCGATGGCCTCGCGCTCGTACGTGAGGATCGCTTCGTAGGCCAGTGCCTGCTTGGTCTCGTCGACTGCCAGGTCTGAGACTTGCGATCGCAGTTCGGGTTCGCGCTTCGCAGCACGCTCCTTCCAAGCCTTCCACTCTCCAACCAGGCCACGCAGCTTTTCGATCCGCGTCACCTCGTCGCTGTACTTCGCAACTTCGGCGTCTGCTTCGGCAAGGCGGCCGGGGTCCACATCCTCTTCTCGCAGCAGGTTGAGCTTGTCCGCCTTCAGCGTTGCGATGTCGGCCGCCTCTTGCGTAGCAATCGCCTTGAGCACCCCGTCGAGTCGGGACAACTCGTCATCACGGGTCTTGTCAATCAGCCTGATCTTGCCGCGAACCTGGTCCCTGATGCGGACGCTCTCCGCCTCATACCGGGCCTTGATCGCGGTTGTTTCCTTCGCGAAGTCGGTCAGTGCACCATCGATCCTCGAACGGGCCTTCAGCGCCTGGTCCTTGCAGTCAGCCAGCTCCTGCACCCGTCTGGCCTTCTGACCCTTGAGCTGTTCGGTTTGCTGCTTCAGCGTGCTGTCGAGCCTGCCGGCTTTGGATCGGGCAACGGCAACGGCTTCGCCGGCGGTCCGCAACGCTTCTCCCGCCGTCTGCTGCGCCTCCTTCGCGATCTTCAATCGAGCCTCAACCGCGTCGAGTGCTTGCTCTGCTCGAACCTTTGCGGCCTTCAACGCCTCGACTGACAGGGTGGGGTCAGCTTCAATTCTGGCCAGGTCCAACTCGACCCCGAGCACGGATGTCGAGCCCTCTGCCGATATGATCGGACGCAGGTCGTCGCGGTGCAGCAGCGAGGGCGCGATGACCTTCCCTACGGTGACCTCCCACCCATCGACGTTGCCCCGCAGAAACGCCAGCAGGCTCTCGTCGCTCGGGCGGATGGCCTCTTCAAGCTCAGCGATGGCCTTCACCGAGGCCGCTTGCTCCGCCTTGATGGCATCGACCTGCGATTCCGATGTCGCGTAGGCCTGCTTCGCCCTTCGTTCCTGGTCCTCAGCTGTGCTGACCTCCTGCTGCGCGCTCGACCATGCCCCCCGGCCAGTCTCAATCTCCGCCTCCAGCGCTTCGATGCGCGCCACGGTTTCTGGCGAGGCAATCGGGTTCTGGAAGCGTCCAATCTGCACCGCCCGCTCGGCGATCAGCTCGTCTCTCTTGGTCTCCCGAGGATCAAGTTCCGCCTGGAGGGAGGCAGTGACCTGTCGGAGCGCCACCTCCTGGCCACTAGCAACCGGCTTCTTGTCCTCTTCCGCCCGCAGTCGCGCCTGCTCCTGCTGTTCGTTCACAGAAGCTTGTTCGGTCAACGCTGCCTTTTGCCGGTCCGTGATCAGGCGCTCGAAGCTGTTGTCGATCGAAGCCTGAGCGCCCAGCAGCGCATTGCGGCGCTCTCCGGCCTGCGAGTGCCGGGCCCTGGCAACCGGGAGGTCGTTTTCGATCTCGCCTTCGCATCGAACCACCTCCTGGCGCTCAAAGTGGTGGCCCTTGGCCTCCGACTCTTCCAGCTCGGTACGCGCGTTCTTGAGCCGCCTTCTGGTGGCGTCCAGTTCTTCCCTGCGCTGCAACTTCCTCGACGCCACGTCGTCCATGTCGAGCCGGTGATCGCGATCCTCCTTCGATCGCTTGGCTTCCTCGGCTTCGATGGCGGTGGCCACGCGAGCCCTCAGCCTCATCGCCTGCGCACGCGCCAATCCGATTTCATGAGACAGCTCTTCGAGCGTGGCCGCCTCGCTCCTGGCCCGCGCCATCTCGGGCTCGTAGCGCATCACGTCGACATACGCGGCGCGTTGGTCGCGCCAGGCGTAGATTTCCGTCTTGCCCAGCTGCAGCTCACGCGTGGGCTTGTCGTTCCTCAGCGGCAGGGCGGAGATGACGATCCGTTGGAAGTCATCGAAGCCCGCCGACTCCTTGAACATCGATCCAACGATCTTGTCGATGTGCTTGAGATTCCGGCCAGCTTCGACACACGCGAAGTCCGCAGCCAGGCCGCTGATCTTGTCCGCGCGTCTCGTTCCAGATCGAAGGTTCTGGATGACGGCCGTGTACTCTGGGAGGAACAGAACCTCAGAGGCCCGCAAACCCAAACTCGTTGCGGCAGAACGCAGGTCGGCGTGGTCGCGGAAGGTGTTGTCGTCCGTGATGAACAGGCGCTTGTCGTACCCACCCCGAAAGAACTGGTAGGTCATCCGACCCTCGTTGTCGGACCTCAAGACGACGATTCGCAGCCCGTCATCACCGTCGGCGCCGTCGTGCCGCCGGTACTCGAAGACGATGTACGACGCTCGGCTGTTCAACAAGAACTCGGTGATCGGCGATCTGCCGCCGCTGCGGTCGACCATGCTGTTGGCCGGCACGCCATAGAACAACGGGATCAGCTGGGCCAGCGTTGTCTTGCCGGCACCGTTTCTTCCGAGGATGAGGACGTGCCCGTCGGCGAGCCGCAGCTCTGCGACTTTGCGTTGCTTGTAGCTGTTGACGCACAGCATGCGGATCAGTTCGAAGCTCAAGTCACTCCCTTCGCCTGTCGCCGGTGGCCGATCGGGCAATCCCGTATGCGGTCGCGCCGTTGGGCTTCTTATAGTAGCAATAAGACTACCATAGCAGAAGTGCTACTATATTCTTGATGAAGACACCCCGAACCACTTTGGAGCGGTTCCGGTTGATTGAGGCTGTCTCGAAGTGGGAGGGGAGCCTGAGCAACTCCCGGCTCCGCGACCTGACAGGTCTGCATACGGTGCAGGTCAGTCGCTTGATTGCTGCCTACATCGAGGCTCACCCATCCCACCTTGAGCACGATGTGTCGGCGAAGCGCTACTGGTGGCGTGGCGGCGTAGACGGTGGCTCCTCTCTTGACGAGTACCTCGAACTTGTCGTCGGGCTGAACCGCCAGGGGCGCGATGTTGCGCCGTTCGTTCATGACGTAAGGCTGGACTTCACCGAGTTGGCCCCGCCGCTGTTTGCCGCCCTGAACGAGGCGTGTTCGTCGGCAAGGGCCGTGAGGATCGAGTACCGATCCATGACGAACCCGCAGGGTCTAGAGCGCGTGATCGAGCCGCACTCGTTGATCCACATCGGGCGACGATGGCACGTCCGGGCCTGGTGCCGGCTGCGGGAGAGATTCTCGGATTTCAACCTCGGTCGGATTCGATCCGCGAGGCTGCTGGACGAACCGTGCCAGCGAACATCCACCGACGACAAAGGCTGGACCGTCCTGGCAAAGGTGCGGATCGCGCCGCACCGCGAGTTGACGGCGGAGCAGGCCGAGGTGGTCAAGGCGGAACTGCTTGGTGGCGCCGCTCGGCGGGTCCTGGAGGTTCGCAGTTGCTTGGTCGCCTACGTGATCCAGGAACTGCGAGCGGCCACGAACATCGAGAGTCAGAGTCCTCCGGACTACCAGATCGAGGTTTCGAACGCTGCCGACTTGAAGCGGCTGCTCTTCGACGGCGCCAAGGGCTGACCTTGTCGGCCTTGTCGGCTGGGCGATCACTGCGCCATCATGAAGCTGCCGAAGGTCAAAGATGGCTGAGCACCGCGTCCTACCGCAAACGAAAACCATCACCCCCATGAGCCCGCCTCGCGACCAAGTGAACGGTAGCCAAACTCGGCGAGTCGAGACGGTCGTCGTCGCTGTCGTCCCGGAGTACCACCAGGTCAAGGTTCGCGATGGTGACGGGCGCCTGTATGCGCTCACGCGCAAGACAAAGCGTGTCGACCTGGCCGCGCTGCACGAGGGTCAGCGAGTCGTGTGTATGGTGACGGGAGAGCCATCCCGGGTGCTGTCCGCCACTGCTGAGTAGCCAGCGCGATCCAGGTCCACGCTCCCCACCCAGCCTGCATGTTCTGCAGAGAGGCAAGCGTGGAAGCTGGGCGGCAGCAGCAATGCCTGTCGCGTTGCACCGCCCCAAGAAATAGGCCCCGAGTCTGCACGACATTTCGGCTCTGATTGCCTGGTGTGGGACGCAGCCTTGAGGCCTGGCCGCACTATATAGAGTCAACGGAGGCAGCCATCGAGCAGGACTTCGGGCGGATCACGCTACCTCGTTGGCAGGGCGCTGACTTGCCCCGCCGGCGTTGTCGAGCCGCTCAGCAAGCCAAGGACGGCTCAGGACTCTTGATTTCGTCACGCAATCAAGTTGACGCAAAGCTACGCCTGCCCAGTTCGACCACGAACCGAATCGCGCCACGACGAGGGCCAGACCGGCTTCCCGTGATGTACACCACATGCTACGCTTGATTTCGTCACGAAATCATGCAAGCACAGCCCTCCAAGCCTCGCCACGGCGGAACCCGACAGGGTGCCGGGCGCAAGGCTGCCTACGGCGAGCCAACCAAGACCGTCCGAGTGCCGCAGAGCCTCGTTCCCGTGGTTGTCGGGTACCTGGACGCGATGAAGGTCGATGCTGCCGGCACCGCTGCTGGCGGCCCCAGCCTGCGGCCCATCGCGACACTTCGCGCCGCCACCGCCGTGCCCACCCTCGGCCGCCGGGTTCGCGCCGGCAAACCTACTTCGGGCGACGACTACCAGGAGGATGCCGTCGACCTCGGCAAGCACCTGGTGCGCGATCCGAGCAACACCTTCGTCATGAAGGTTGCGGGCTGGTCGATGCGCGACGCCGGCATCGCGGACGGTGATGAGCTGGTGGTCGATCGTGGTGTCGTCGCTGACGACGGCCGCATCGTCATCGCCGACATCGACGGCGAGCTGACCGTCAAGCGCCTGAAGCGCACATCCACCGGCTGGCTGCTGCAGGCCGCCAACCCGGACTTCACGGATATCCCGGTCGGCGACCACAGCGAACTGAACATCTGGGGCGTCGTGACGCGCGTGCTTCACGCCGTCTAGACGCTTGCACAACTTTGAAGAACCAGGAGCACTCCCATGTCGCAAGCAAGCCGAATCGAGTGGACCGAGGCAACTTGGAATCCGACCGTGGGCTGCACCAAGATTTCGCCCGGGTGCAAGCACTGCTACGCCGAGGCGATGGCCAAGCGGCTCAAGGCCATGGGCACGCCGGGCTACGAGAACGGCTTCAAGCTGACGATCCTGCGCGATCGCCTGGCGGAGCCACTGGCGCGCAAGAAGCCGACGGTCTACTTCGTCAACTCGATGTCGGACCTCTTCCACAAAAGTGTGGATGACAACTACATCGCGCAGGTCTTCGACGTGATCCGGCAGTGCCCGCAGCACACCTTCCAGGTGCTGACCAAACGCGCCGACCGCATGGCCGCGTTCTTCCGAACGCACGACGTTCCCACCAACGCCTGGATGGGCGTGTCCGTCGAGGATCGCTACTACGGCGTGCCTCGCATCGAGGGCCTGCGCAAGGTCGACGCCCGCATCCGCTTCCTGTCTGTCGAGCCGCTGCTCGAAGATGTGGGCGAACTTGACCTAACTGACATTCAGTGGGTGATCGTCGGGGGTGAGTCTGGCCCCAAGGCACGCCCGATGAAGCTGGAATGGGTTGAAAATATCCGCCAACAATGTGAGGACCAGGGAGTGCAGTTCTTCTTCAAGCAATGGGGTGGCTGGGGGGCGGACGGCAAACGTCGCTCCAAGAAGGCCAACGGCCGCTTGCTTGGGGGCAGGACCTGGGACGACATGCCAGCACTGTCCGCCCACGTCTGAAGGACCGCATGACGCTGAAACAGTACAACTGGAAGAACGGCCCCGACCTCATCCAGCAACACAGCGTCGCCAAGCACCGCATCCTCCAGGCTTATCTCGCCGCCTACTTCCGAACCCTTGTCAGCTCTCCGAACCAGGATGTCCTGCGGCTGACCCTCGTCGATGGCTTCGCAGGCGGTGGCCTGTACGTCCACAACGACACGCGCGAGACGGTCAAGGGCTCGCCCTTCATCTTCCTCGAAGCCACGCGCGAAGCCGAGTTCGTGATCAACAAGGACCGGCGCAAACCCGTTCAACTCCAGGTCGACTACTTCTTCACCGAGGCCGACCACCACGCGCACCTGCACCTCGGCAAGGTACTCCGTGAGGCCGGCTACGGTGATCGCATTGGCAACGGCATCTACCTGGAGCACGCCCGATTCCAGGACAAGGCCGACGCGATCATCGCGTTCATCAAGAAGAAGAGCCCGAAGAACGGGCGCTCGATCTTCGCGCTAGACCAGTACGGCTACAAGGAAGTGCCGACGCAGCTCCTGCGCAAGATTTTCGACGCGCTGCCGAGCGCCGAGGTGATCCTGACCTTCGGCGTCGACTCGTTCATGAACTTCGCCGGCGACGGCGACCAGGTCAAGGACCTGCTCGACGGCCTGGGCATCCCAGACATCTTCGGTGACCGCTCGGTCGAAGAGATCAAGTCGTCGGACCGTGACTGGCGGCTGTTCCTGCAGAGCACCCTCTACCGGCGTCTCGTCGAGAACTGCGGCGCCCGCCACTTCACGCCATTCTTCATTCGCAATCGCGGTGGCCACGGCGACTACTGGCTCATCCACATGTCCCAGCACCATCGCGCCCGTGACGTGATGACGGAAGTCCACTGGGCGAACAACAACTACTTCATCCACTACGGCGGCGCTGGCCTCGATATGTTCCAGATGGTCGGGTACGACCCGGTGCATGACGCGAAGTACCTTCAGCAGTCGGCACTCGGATTCGAATTCGACGACGTGGCGAAGAAGGCGACTCTCGCCGCACTGATGGAGCACATCCCACGCAGGGTCTACGCGACGGGAACGGGCATGAGCTTCAGCCAACTCTTTGAAGGCACCTGCAACAGCTCGCCTGCATCGGCCTCGCTCTACCGGGAGTCGCTCAGTCGACTGGTCCAGGAGTCGGCAATTGAGGTGATCGGGATCAATGGCACCCGGCGGCGATCAGCCGCTCAGGTCAAGGACACAGACCAGTTGTTGCGGCCGAGACAGCAGAGTCTCTTCCTCGGCGCCGCTGCTAACTAGGCGACACTGCCTCAACACGAACTAGAACAACCGAACCATGCCCATCGGCAATCTCGACCTCAACGCGCTGGCCTTCAGACTCGCAAACCGCGTCAACACACGGACAGAGGCGAACGTCCAAAGCGACCTGCACGCGCTGCTGCTTGCCGCACCGCTCGAACTGGAAGAGGACGACCTAGTCAACCTCGATCCCGTGCTGGAACAGCAGGCTGGTGCAGGACGACGCATCGATGTCGAGGCGGGCTTCTGTGTGTTCGAGGTCAAGCGCGATCTCCGCAAGGGGAAGATCAAGCAGGACGCAGTGGCCCAGCTCGCCGGCTACGTTGTGTCGCGGACAGCGGACATGCAGCAGCGCTACGTCGGCGTCTTGACCGACGGGGCCGACTGGCACCTGTACCACCTCGAAGCAGGCGAGTTGCATGAGGTCTCCACATTCGTGCTGGACCCGGCCAAGCCCGATGTGGAAGGCCTCATCGTCTGGCTCGAAGGCGTGCTCGCCACTGGCGAGAAGATTCAACCGACACCGAAGGAGATCGAGCGTCGACTCGGCGCGATCAGCCCGGCGCATGCGCTCGACTACACCGAACTCAAGCAGCTGTACCTGAAGAACCGGAACGTTCCTGGCGTGCGTTTGAAGCGCGAGCTGTGGGCGAGGCTGCTGACCACCGCGTTCGGTACCGGATTCGCCGATTCCGATGCGCTCTTCGTCGAGCACACGCTTTTGGTGATCACGGCGGACATCATCGCCCACGGTGTTGTCGGCATCGACCCCACGGCGCAGGACATCTCGGCGGCCACGGTGCTGACGGGACGGCTGTTCGCGGAGGCGCAAGTTCACGGTGTCGTCGAGCCCGACTTCTTCGACTGGCTGCTCGAAGTCGATGAAGGCCCGTCGTTCGTGAAGGCACTGGCCAAGCGGCTGGTCCGATTCGCCTGGCGCGATGTGGAGCACGATGTGCTCAAGGTGCTCTACGAGAGCGTGATTTCGAGCGAGCAGCGCAAGAAACTCGGCGAGTACTACACACCCGACTGGCTTGCTGACCGCGTGGTCGCCGACGCTGTTGTCTCACCGCTGACGCAGCGTGTGCTCGATCCCGCGTGTGGGTCGGGGACCTTCGTGTTTCATTCGATCAAGGCGTACCTCGCCGCCGCAGCGAAAGATGGTGTCAGCGACGCCGAAGCCGTGGTCGGCGTGACATCGCACGTGTTCGGCATGGACATCCACCCCGTGGCGGTGACCTTTGCCCGGGTGACCTACCTTCTCGCCATCGGTGCGGAGCGCCTGCAGGCTCAGGATCGGCCGGCGATTTCGGTACCGGTGTACCTGGGCGACAGCATCCAGTGGGGGCAGGAGCGAACGCTTTTCACCGCTAACGCACTGGTCGTGCCAACCACGAGCGCCGGTGAGCTGTGGTCGACAGAACTTCGCTTCCCCGCCAGCGCCGTCACCAATGCCGCGCAGTTCGATCGACTGGTCAGCGAACTGGCCGACATGGCGGCGGGCACGCGCGAGCCGAACTCGCCAATACCGCCGCTGAACGCCGTCTTCCGTCGCCACTCGATCGCCAAGGAGGATCAGGCCACGGTCGCGGAGACGTTCGAGACGCTGTGCCGACTGCATGACACCGGGCAGAACCACATCTGGGGTTACTACGTGCGCAACCTCGCGCGACCGTACTGGCTTGCCCGCGAAGAGAACCGCGTCGATGTACTGGTGGGTAACCCGCCGTGGCTTGCCTACCGTCACATGACTGCTGAGATGCAGCATGCCTTCCGTCAACTGAGCGAGGAGCGTGCCCTCTGGGCCGGCGCGTCCGTGGCGACGAACCAGGACCTCTCGACGCTCTTCGTGTTGCGCGCCATCGAGCGCTACCTCGTTCCCGAAGGTCGCTTCGGTTTCGTCATGCCGTGGTCAGTGCTTCGTGGCCGTCAGTACGAAGGGTTCCGTCGAGGCAGATACGAACTGCGCGACCATGTGGCCATCGCCGTTAAGTTTGCAAAGCCCTGGGACATGCACGGCGTGAAGCCCTCGTTCTTTCCGGTTCCTTCGTGTGTTGTCCTGGGAACTCGCAGCGCCGACGACAAGGGCGAAGCCTTGCCTGAGGAGGTTGTCGCTTGGTCTGGTCGTCTGTCCCGCCCGAATCTCGGGTGGGATGCCGCTGCTAAGCACCTCAAGCATGGCAAGGGTGCGGTCACGCGTGCTACTGAATTCGCGGCGGGCACTGGTTCTCCGTATCAGGAGCGCTTCGGCCAAGGTGCCACGCTGGTGCCGCGCATGCTCTTCATGGTCGAAGAGAAAGCGGCCGGGCCCCTCGGTATGGGCGCTGGCCGCGTGGCCGTCAAGAGCCGGCGCAGCAGCAACGAGAAGAAGCCCTGGAAGACGCTGCCTGCCCTTGAGGGCAGCGTTGACCGACAGTTCGTCATGAAGGTGCACGTCGGCGACACTTTGCTGCCCTTCCGCCTGCTCGAACCGCAACGAGCCGTCGTCCCTGCCGATGGGTCGGTCGTGATGGACTCGACTGATGACCGCATCGCGCAGTACCCCGGCCTGCACGATTGGTGGCGCAATGCTGAGACGGCCTGGAACAAGAACCGGCTGAAGAGCACACAACTCAGCCTGCGCGAGCAACTGGACTACCGCAAGAAGCTCTCCGATCAACTGCCCCTCGTCCCTGGTCGTCATCGGGTCGTCTACAACGCGAGCGGGATGTACCTTGCAGCTGCGATTGTCACCGACGCATCGATCATCGAGAAGTCGCTCTACTGGTGCACAGCATCGACCCTGCAGGAAGCCAGGTACATCGAAGGCGTCCTCAACACCGAGACCCTGACCAAGCGCTTGCGGCCACTGCAGGCGCGCGGCGAGCACAACCCGCGTCACTACGACAAGTACGTCTGGCAGCTTGCGATCCCAGCGTTCGATCCCGACAACGAACTGCACGCGAGCATCGCGTCCCTTGCGGCCGAGGCCGAGAAGCTGGCCGCGACGGTGTCGCTGCCCGTAGGCCGCAGGTTCGAGACGCAGCGACGCTTGATCCGCGACGCAGTCTCTGGCAGCGAGACCGGCAAGCTTCTCGAACAGGCGGTCGACAAGTTGCTTCTCGCAAAGAAGTAGGCGGCACTGCGATCATGTCCTCGGTCCCGAGCCTTTACGAAGGCCGAATCCCGGCCATGGTGAAGCACGCTCTGCTGAAGAGCTACCTGGAGAAGCTGGTCCTCATCATCGGCATGAATGGACGCGCTAAGGGAAGCGCGGAGATTTGCTACGTCGACTGCTTCGCAGGCCCCTGGGGTTCGTACGACGCGAAGCTTGAAGGCACGTCGATCTCCCTGTCGTTGAAGACGCTTGCAGCCTGTAAGGAGACGCTGGCTTCGCTCGACGTGAACGCCCGAATGCGGGCTCTGTTCATCGAACGCGACAAGGCTGCGTTCCAGCGCCTGTCGGCGTACCTGTCGAACGACGCCCCGAAGTCGGTCGAGGCAAAGGCACTTGAAGGCGACTTCGTCGACCTGCGCAGCGACATCCTGAGTTGGGCGGGCAAGGACGCCTTCACCTTCTTCTTCATCGACCCGAAGGGATGGACGCCGATCGTGATCGACGTGCTGCGGCCTCTGTTGCAGCGTCCGCGATCGGAGTTCCTGATCAACTTCATCTACGACTTCATCAATCGCACCGCGTCGATGACGGGCTGGCAAGCGGAGATGAAGCAGCTGCTTGGGCGCTCGGTCGACTTGACCGACCTCAGTCCTACGCAGCGGGAAGATGCGCTGCTCACCGCCTATCGAGACAGCCTCAAGCAGTGTGTCCCTGCAGGCAAGGCGAGCTACCGGCCGCGAACGGCCTATGTTGGGGTGCTCCACCCCCTGCAAGACCGCACGAAGTACCACCTCGTCTACCTCAGCAGCCACCCGCTCGGCATCGTGAAGTTCATGAATGCGTCGGAGAAGGCGGACATCGTACAAGCGCGGGTACGTGCGGCGAAGCAATTCGACGAGCTGGCGAAGAAGTCAGGTACGGCAGACATGTTTGCGGACGCGGCTGAGACGGTGCCAGGTGAGGGCCGCAGCACGCCGGAAGAGGTCGATGACTACTGGCGTGGGTACCTCGTCGACGGCGCCAGACGCATCGACACCGCTGCCTTCGCAGACATCCTGGAAGAGACCAACTGGCTTCCAGGCGAACTCCAGGGGGCCTTGGTGCGCCTCATCAACGCCGGCCAGTTGGAGAATCTGGATGATGGCGGCAAGAAGCGTCCGGCCAAGCCTCTGCACTTTGAGAAGAACGGAGAGCGCCTGCGCCTCACGGACGCGGGACTGCTTGCCGCCAAGCCAGCACCATAGTCCGCCGTAGGATGCTGAATTCGCGGTAGCTGCCTCAAGACTTCGCACAGGGTGCCTGCGATTGGCATGTGCCGCCCGCGCCAACCGGATCGAAAAATGGCTGACGAGTACCACTATCCACCGGACTTGCTTGAGCTGCTCGTGGAAGCCCTCGCAAGGCTCAACAAGAGCAAGAAGGGCGTCGTCACCTTCCTGCGGGGCGCAGGCGTCGACGAAGCGGACTTGGCTGATGTCGATGAGATCGTTCGGACCAGCCCGGCTTCGATCAACAAGTTCGAGATCGCCCGCCAGGCCCTGGTGAAGGTCAATGCACGTGGCGACAGCGGCCTGCGCCCTAGGCGCGAGGTCATCAAGCGGGTTGTCGAGTTCGAGGACTACTCCAGTTGCTGGCCGGAGGATCAGTTGAAAGCGCGGGGGCTGGTAGCCGCCGTTCGCGAGGCCGTGAACAAGAAGGACGCGTTCACGCGCATGCACCAGGAACGCGATGTGGAACGTGCCGAGGTGGTTGCACGACAACGCGCAGAACAAGCCGCCGAAGCGGAAAAGCGAGCCAAGATCGAGAGCGTCAACAGTCGACTGACATCACTGTTCGGCATGGACGACAGGCCGCATGAGCGGGGCAAGCTATTGGAGTCGGTGCTCAACGACTTGTTCAAGGCCTATGGAATCCACGTCCGGGAGGATTTTCGGCGGAAGGACCCAGACTCGTCAGTTGTCCTTGAACAGATTGATGGCGTGATCGAGTTGGACAGTGCGATTCACCTGGTCGAGATGAAGTGGCTGAACAGCCCCGTGGGTGTCGGTGAGTTCTTGCCTCACTTGTCACGCCTGTTCCTTCGGGCCAACGCGCATGGCATCTTCATCTCATCGTCTGGCTACACAGAGCCCGTGGTTAAGGAATGCGCAACTGCCCTGGCCCAGAAGACGATGATCCTCTGCTCTCTTCAAGAATTCGTGATGCTGCTCCAGAGGCAGGGAGACTTGATCGCCTTCCTCAAGCGCAAGTCGCAGGCCGCCATCGTGGACAAGAACCCCTACCTGCAGATTCTCTCGTAGGTTCTTGCCGCGAAGCGGCCCGTCGTGCTGTCGAGTTGCACCCCAAGGGAAGCCAATATGAAAAGGCCGCTGGTCGCCAAGAAGACCGTGCTGGAAATGGTCCTCGAATGGTCTGCCGATCGTCCGGCGTGGCAGCGTGACGCGCTGCGCCGGATCATCGCCCACGGGCGCCTTTCTGAGGAGGATGTCGCCGAGCTTGTCGCACTCTGCAAGATTGGTCGTGGAGCACCTGCAGGGGACCGCAAGGCCGTTCCACTTGAACAGCCTCATCTACCTGCCAATCCCGATCACGCCGAATCGGTAACCTTGATCTCGGTGGCCGATGTCAAGGGCGCCAACAACCTTGCGCCGGCCCAGCATCTGGTCTTCGAGCCCAAAGGGCTTACCGTCATCTACGGCGACAACGGTGCAGGGAAGTCGGGCTACGCAAGAATTCTGAAGCGCGCATGCCGTGCGCGCCATGCGGGCCGGATTGAGGCGAACGTCTATGACGATCAAGCGCCGAAGTCTGCCAGCGCCACGATCACGTTTGGTGTCGGTGGCGCAGCACAGCCGGCAGAGCGTTGGCAGGACAGCCCGCAGCCGCATGCTCGGCTCTCGGCAGTCAGTGTGTTTGACAGCGAGTGCGCATCGGTTCACCTGCGGGACAAGAACGAGGTTGCGTTTCGACCGTTCGGCCTCGATGTGCCGGACGAGTTGGCGAACGCCTGCCAGGCCGTCAAAGACGCACTCGCGGCTGAGCAGAAGGCGATCGAAAGGGCCCGAAATCCAATCTTCGCAGCGCCCACGTGGAAGGCAACAACCGCCGTCGGCAAGTCACTCGCAGCACTGTCGGCGACTACCGACATCAAGGCGATCCAGGCGCTCGGAACACTGTCAGCGGAGGAAGCAACACGCCTCGATCGATTGCGTGACGACTTGGCAAAGAACCCAGCCAAGGCTGCCGCCGAACAAGCGCTGAAGGCCGACAACATCAAGCGCGTCATCGCATCGGTGAGTGCAATTGCGGCGGCCAGCTCGAACGAGGCGCTGGCCACTGTGTCTGACGCTGCCGGGGTCAGTCGCGTCAAGCGTGAGGCGGCACGCGTTGCGGCGGCCACGGCTTTTGGTGGTGAGCCTGTCGTCGGTATCGGCAGCGAAGTCTGGCGCACGCTCTGGGAGACAGCCAAGAGCTACTCGACCGGCACCGCATACCCAGGGCAGCCGTTCCCGCCCACCACTGACGGTGCGCACTGTGTTCTGTGTTTGCAGCCCCTGGTGCCGGAAGCCCTGTCGCGCATGGCACGCTTCGAGGACTTCGTCCGTCAAGACACAGCGCTGCAGGCGCAGCAGGCAGACCTTGCTGCAACCGGTGCTCGCAAGAAGCTCAATGGCGTGGCGATGCGTACACGCGAGTTGAAGGCCGTGCTCGATGAGCTTGCGATTCAGGATGCGCCTCTGAACCTCCGGACTCGTCGGTTCATTGCCAGCGCCCGGCTCCGCCGCCATCTTCAGCTTCAGGCGATCGACAAGGGGGAGCCTGTCGCACTTCCGCCGGCGAGCGATTCACCGCTGCTTGTGCTGACTGACCTTGAAGCGTCCGTTCGGAAGTATTCGCAGGAACTGCGGCAGTCGTCGGGTGCTGAAGAGAGAAGGAAGCTTGAAGCCGAATTGGCCGAACTGACCGACCGCGCGTTGTTGGCCGGCATGATGCCGTCAGTGCTGGAGGAAATTGAAAGGTTGAAGTCCATTCGCTTTCTCTCCACGTGCGCTGGCGACACGACGACCAATGCCATCACCAAGATCGGCAACGACATCGCTGACACGGTCATCACGCCGAAGATGCGGGACAGATTCCAGGAAGAGATCGTCAGGCTCGCCGCTGAGAAGGTGCGCGTCGAGATCGTCCGCTCGGGCGGGAAGTACGGATCGCCGCAGTACCAGGTTCGCCTCTTCGCAAAGCCGGACGCGAAGGTCCACGAGATTCTGAGCGAGGGTGAGAGGACATGCGTCGCGCTGGCATCGTTCATGACGGAGTTGGCGACCGCCGGGCACCACTCTGCGCTGGTCTTTGATGACCCCGTGTCTTCACTGGATCATCGCTGGCGAAGGAAGGTCGCCGAAAGACTCGTGGACGAGTCGGCGCAGCGCCAGGTGATCGTCTTCACGCACGATCTGGTATTCGTCAACGATCTTGTCGACCGCGCCGAGCGCAGCGGCCTACCTCTGAGACTCAACACGGTAAGCCGTGGGCCGGCCGGCGCCGGCCACGTGTCGGATGGGCTGCCGTGGAGAGCACAAAGCGTCGAGGATCGGATCGACAAATTGGAGAAGGCGGCCAGAGCGGCAAAAGCTCTGTACGAAAGCAATCGCGAGGAAGAGTACGCCGCCGAAGCCGCTCGCATCTACAACCTGCTGCGCGCATCTTGGGAGCGAGCGGTCGAGGACATCGCATTCTCCCGTGTCGTGCAAAGGCACCGGGACTACGTGAACACCAAGGACCTGAAGAAGGTCAGCGTTCTGACCGACGCAGACTGCGATGCCTTTGCTGCCGGATTCAAGAGGTGCTGTGACATCGTGGATGCCCACGATCCCTCCGGCGGTCGCAACGCGGCAGCTCCAGTGCCCGCCGATGTGCTTCACGACATCCAGGCATTGAAGCTCTGGGCCTCATCGCTCCGGGATAGGCAGAGGCGAGTGGCCTGAGATCGGGTCAGGTCAGCTCTGCTGGGCTCAGAGGCCAAACCTCCAAACCATGACGCGTGGGCGCAGAGAGGCGCCTTGCTTCAAGGGCGCCGGCAAGACGACAGATGAGGGTCGTGCCGACCAGGCGTGGCGCGAGGCCGTCGAAGCAGGGCGTGTCGAGCGGTGCGACAAGGCCCCCTTCGTTTCCAGCGCGGCGTTCGCCCTCGTGGATTTCCTGGATCGCGACGCCGCAGACACGTTCGAACCCGCCTTCCCGCTCTCGCTTCTAGCTGCGTAGGCGCAAGTTCTGCGCGGTGGTCAACGACATTGGCGGTGCACCGGCGAATGCGGTCGAGAGCAGCGCTCACCTCTTGGCTTTGCGCCACTCCCAGGGTGGCACTGGACTCGGGTCGGTCCACAAGCCTCGGCCCTCCGAGCGCGCTTCTTCCTGGATCGCGTGTAGGCTCCGGTCGGTGACGTAGCGGTCGAAAACCCAAGCCATGCCGGACCGGACCAACTCCGTGCTTGCATCTGCACCACCGCATGAGACTCGGGCTACGGTGCGGTGGTACCGATCCTTGGTCTGAGGAGCCACTTCCGCATGCTTGCCGACGCACAACTCGACCAGGCGCTGCCGACTTCGGGCGCCGAAGGCTTGGCCCCTCTCTGGGGCGTCGATCTCGGCCAACCTGACGCTAATGTTCTCCAAGCCCACTGCAGTCTCACAACGAGCCGTGAGCGTGTCGCCATCCGCGATCGCAACGATCATGCATGCGAGTGTCAGGGCGGCTATGGGCACGTATGTCGCCTTGCCGTGCGTAGTACGGGGCCAATCGCTTCCAGCAACTGGGCAAGAACGAGCACACCCTCCGGTGTTCCGTCCCACGCAGAAACCAGAGCGCGCTGCAGACGGTCGTCGTTCCTCAGCACCGGTGGTTGTATGCCACCCACCTCAATTCCTGCATAACTCAGAACCGGTGTCAGGCAAGACGGGATGGACTTAGTTCGCCCCGCCAGAAAACGCCACAGGGTGTACTGCGGGACCCCGAAGCGCCGGGCTATTGCATTTGTGTTGGTCTTCTCGCCCTCGATGAATTGAGCAAGCGAGGCGCGTGCCGCGACCACCTGCTCATCGATTGGCATTGCTTTTCTTGGCATAATTGCATAACATATTATCATGCACATATGCAGCAACGCCACTGCAATCACTGAGGCCGAGATCAGGGAAGCGCTCCGCCATCACCTGATCTCCGGAGCCGAGGACGGCGCGGTCGTCCGGGACGAGTTGTCGATCAACTACCTCGCCGAAAGAGTCGACATTGCCAGGATCGGATCGCGCCTAGAGGGCTACGAAATCAAGAGCGATTTCGATCGACTCGACCGGCTGGGCGGCCAGGTCACGGCGTTCGGCGGGGTCTTTGACCAACTCACGCTAGTCACCGGGCCAAACCTGGCAACCCCGGGTGCCCGTGCAGTCCCTGCCTGGTGGGGCCTGATCGTTGCCGCTCGGGACATGACAGGCCTGGTGTCACTGACGTGCGTGCGGCAGCCGCAGCAGAACCCACTACAAGCTTCCACCAAGATTGCCGGGCTGCTCTGGAGGGAAGAACTTGCTCTGGCCTGCGAAACGCTGGTCGGCAAGTCCGCACCGAAGCGTGCGAGTCGAGCGCAGCTGTGCGAGCGACTTGGCCGAACTGTGAGTGTTCCCGCGCTGCGAGACTTCGTTGCATCACGACTGGTTGATCAGGACCGTGCCGCGCTGTATCGACAGGCGTCCTAGGATGAAGCCACCCGATTCAGGCGGGTGCAGCACTCTGCTTCAACCCAGTTTTTGGGGATTTTTGGCCACTTTTCAGCACTCACTTCGGGCCCATGTCGGTGAACCCTGCTGTAGTTCGTGATCCGAACAATGGACCATAGTTCATAGGTAATGTTCCGATTTATTGTGGGCACTATGCTATAAGTTCCGGAAATGCACGATCATCTACAGGTGGTTCACCGCCGCGGCCGGGCGAGATCTCGCTCGCCCATGGCGGTGTGCTGTTCCTCGATGAGACCCCCGAGTTCCCGCGTGCCGCGCTCGAAGCGCTGCGCGAGCCGCTGGAAACCGGCCGCATCACGATCTCGCGCGCGGCGCGCCAGGCCACGTTTCCGGCGCGTTTCCAGCTCGTGGCCGCAATGAATCCCTGCCCCTGCGGCTGGCTGGGCGCGCCGGCCCGCACCGGCAAGGCCTGCCGCTGCACGCCCGAGGCGGTGGCGCGCTACCAAGGCCGACTTTCGGGGCCGCTTCTCGACCGCATCGACCTGCAGGTGGAGGTGCTGGCGGCGCCCGCCGCCGAGCTGCTGGCACTGCCCGACGGCGAAACCAGCGCCGTCGTCGCCGAACGTGTCGCGGCGGCGCGGCTGCGCGCGCTGCAGCGCCAGGGTCAGGCCAACGCGCAGCTGGAGCCCGGACGCATCGACACCTGCTGCCGCCTGGACGCCCCCGCCGCGCACTTCGCGCGCAGCGCAGCCGAGCACCTGGGCTGGAGCGGCCGCCGCCTGCACCGCTGCCTGAAGGTGGCGCGCACCATCGCCGACCTGGCCGGCAGCGAGAACCTGGCCACGGCGCACGTGGCCGAGGCGCTGCAACTGCAGCGTGTGCTGGCCGGCTGAGAGCCTGTCGCGGTCGGTTCGCCCGGGCTGGCGCCCGTCGCGAGTTCAGGGCCGCGATGCCAGGCGTGCGGCCCAGTCCGCGGCATCGAAGCCCACCGTGATGTGGCCGTCGGGCCACTCGACCACCGGGCGCTTGACCACGCTGGCCTGCGTCAGCATCAGCGCACGGGCTGCAGGCCCGTCCACCACCGCAGTCTGCGTGGCCGCGTCGAGCTTGCGCCAGGTCGTGCCCTTGCGGTTGAGCAGCTCCTGCCAGCTCACGGCCAGCAGCCAGGCGTCGAGGCGGTCTGCGGGCACGCCGTGCTGCTTGAAGTCATGGAAGTCGTGCGCGACGCCGTGGTCGGTGAGCCAGGCGCGGGCGCGCTTGACGGTGTCGCAGTTCGGGATGCCGTAGAGGGTTGTCATGGGGTCCTCGGGTGTGGCGCTTCAGATTGCCAGCGGGTCGATGTCCACCGCCCAGCGCATCAGGCCCTTGTGGCGCGTGCGCACGGTGTTCAGTTCGGGCAGCCAGGCCGCCAGCATGCGCTGCAGCGTCACGCGCGAGGGCGACTCCACCAGCATCTGCATGCGCTCGACATCCGCGACCTTCGAGACGAAGGGCGGCACCGGCGGGTAGACGGTGACACCGGCGTGGGTCTGCGCCAGCGCCGAGGCCTCGTGCAGGAAGGCGGTGGCGACCTCGGCCGTGCGCGCGTCGGCACGCAGCAGCGCCAGGCTGGCAAAGGGTGGCAGGCCGGCCGCCTTGCGTTCCGCCAGTTGTGCGGCGGCGAAGGCGTCGTAGTCGTTCGCGCGCAGCGCGGCGTAGATCGGGTGCGCGGGATGCCAGGTCTGGATCCACATCTCGCTGCGAGCGGCCTGCGCGGCGTCGCGCCCGGCGCGGCCGCCGGCCTGCATCAAGAGGGCGAACAGACGTTCAGGGGCGCGGAAGTCGCTGGTGAAGAGCGCACCGTCGGGGTTGACGGCGGCCACCAGCGTGACGCGGCGGAAGTCGTGCCCCTTGGCCAGCATCTGCGTGCCCACCAGCACGTCGACCTCGCCCGCATGCACGGCCTGCAGCTGCTGCTGCAGTTGGCCTTCACCGCGCGTGCTGTCGGCATCCAGCCGTCCGATGCGCGCCTGCGGCAGCAGTTTGGCCAGCTGCTCCTGCAGCTTCTCGGTGCCGCGGCCGATGGGCGCGATGTCGAGGTTGCCGCAGTCCGGGCAGGCGCGCGGCACTCGTTCGGTGAAGCCGCAGTGGTGGCAGCGCAGCGTGCGGTCGAGCTTGTGGAAGACACGCCAGGCGCTGCAGTGCGGGCAGCCGCTCTTCCAGGCGCAGGCGCCGCAGTGCAGCACGGGGGCGTAGCCGCGGCGGTTCAGCAGCAGCAGGCTCTGTTCGCCCCGCGCGATGCGCTCCTCGATCGCTGCCAGCAGCGGCGGCGCCAGCACACGTTCCTCGTTCAGCCGGGGCAGCAGGTTCATGTCGACCAGCCTCACCCGTGGCATGGCGCCGCCGCCGATGCGTTGTGTCATCGGCAGGCGCAGGTAGCGCCCTTCCTGCACCCGCTGCCAGGTCTCCAGCGAAGGCGTGGCCGAGCCCAGCAGCACGGGCACGCGCGCTTGGTGGCCGCGCCAGACGGCGAGGTCGCGTGCCGAGTAGCGTGCACCTTCCTGCTGCTTGAAGCTGGGGTCGTGTTCCTCGTCGACGACGATCAGCCCCAGCCGGGGCATCGAAGCGAACACCGCCAGGCGTGTGCCCAGCACCAGGTCGGCACGGCCCAGGTGGGCCAGCAGCCAGTGGCGCAGGCGCTGCGCCGGCGTCAGGGCGCTGTGCAGGCTGACGAGCAGCCGGCCCGGGAAACGTTCGGCGAAGCGTGCTTCCAGTTGCGGCGTGAGGTTGATCTCGGGCACCAGAACGAGCGCCTGTTCACCGCGGGCCAGCGCCGCCGCCGCGGCGCGCAGGTAGACCTCGGTCTTGCCGCTGCCGGTGACGCCGTGCAGCAGCACGGGTTTGCCGCCGTGGCCAGTGGCGCCGGGCGCGGCCAGCACGGCAAGCGCGGCCGCCTGTTCCTCGCTCAGCTCGGGCTGCGGCGGCTCGGCGGCGGCCACTGGGACAGGCACACCGGCCAGGCGTTTGAGACGGCGCGCCAGCTGCGTGTCGTCGAGCTTGCGCAGCTCGGGCGGCAGCACGGCCAGCGCCAGCTCACCCACGCCGCGCTGGTAGTAGGCCGCGGCGAAGTCCACCAGCGCACGCCAGTCCGCGCCCAGGGGGGGCAGGGCGGTCAAGGCCAGCGTGACCGGGCGCAGTTCGGCCGGCGGCGGTGGCGCGTCGGCGCGGCGCTCCCAGACGATGCCGGGCACGTCGCGGCGGCCCAGCGGCACACGCAGCAGCGTACCGGGCGCAAGGGGCTGCTCGCTCGCGTAGTCGAGCAGGCCGCTGACGCTGGTATGGCGCGGCGTCTCAACCGCCACCGCCACGGTGCCTTGCTCAGTCACGGTCGTACGCTGTGCACTTGCGTACGAAAGCCAGTCTCGACTTCAAGTAATGGCCGCAAGTGCATGATCAAGAAGGCTTTTTCGAACTGTCCACGAAATCTGTGGATAAGTTTGTGGGGAAGCTGCGCCAAGACGCGCCAAGTGCTTGATTTTGCGGGCCCTGGCGCCCCAATGCCCGTTTTGGCGGCAGGCCCGCGAATTCATAAGAATCAAGGACTTAGAACAAATTCCGGTGGTTTCCCCGGGGGTGCTCCGGGTCGCCGGACTGCGATGGAGACGAAACCCGATTTTGGGGATAAGTCAAGCCCTGAGCGTGCACTCACACGAGAATTTCCGGCGCCGGTGCAGCCGGGCACGGGGTTCGATGAGTGCTCACTCACGCCGCAGTGCACGGTTGCCGGGCGCGCTGCGGCGCCCGCTGCCCAAGCTCAGGCCGGTGCGCGCTGCCGGCGCGAATGTGCGTGCACGGCTTCGACCAGCGCGGTGACGTGTTCCGGGGGCGTGAACTGGCTGATGCCATGGCCCAGGTTGAAGATGTGGCCGTCCCAGCCGCCGTCGGCGCGCTGTGGGCGGCCGAAGCTGTCGAGCACGGCGACGCCCTCGCGTGCCACCACCTCTGGCGGGGCAAACAGCACCGAGGGGTCGAGGTTGCCCTGCAGCGCGACCTGGTGGCCGACACGTGCCCGCGCCTGGCCGAGGTTCACCGTCCAGTCCAGGCCCACGACGTCGGCGCCGATGGCGGCGATCTCTTCCAGCCACGGCCCGCCGCCCTTGGTGAAGACGATGACGGGCACGCGGCGGCCGTCGTTCTCGCGCTTCAGGCCGGCCACCACGCGGCGCGTGTACTCGAGGCTGAAACGCTGGAAGGCGCCGTCGGCGAGCACGCCTCCCCAGCTGTCGAAGATCATCACGGCCTGCGCGCCGGCGTCGATCTGCGTGTTGAGGTAGGTCGTCACCGCCTCGGCGTTGACGGCCAGGATGCGGTGCATCAGGTCGGGCCGGCTGTACAGCATGGTCTTGATGAGCCGGTAGTCGTCGCTGCCGGCACCTTCGACCATGTAGCTGGCCAGCGTCCAGGGGCTGCCCGAGAAGCCGATCAGTGGCACCTTGCCGTCCAACGCGATGCGGATGCTGCGCACCGCATCGAAGACGTAGCGCAGCTTGTCCATGTCGGGCGAGCGCAGCGCGTTCACCGCCGCCTCGTCGCGCACCGGGTGGGCGAAGCGCGGGCCCTCCCCGGCGCCGAAAGTCAGGCCCAGGCCCATGGCGTCGGGCACGGTCAGGATGTCGCTGAAGAGAATTGCGGCGTCCAGCGGGAAACGCTCCAGCGGCTGCAGTGTCACCTCGGTGGCGAAGGCGGGATTGGTGGCCAGGCCCATGAAGCTGCTGCCGGCCTTCACCCGCGTTGCCTTGTATTCGGGCAGGTAGCGGCCGGCCTGGCGCATCAGCCAGACGGGCGTGTGGGTGGTGGGCTGGCGCAGGCAGGCGCGCAGGAAGGTGTCGTTGTGGATGACTGCAGGCATGGGGCGCATTATCCGCGGCTCGTGGTGGCGCCCCATAGGCGGGGCCTGCTCGCATCCCCGGTGCCCGGCATCTTCGCCACGGGCGGCTGGCCTTGAAGGCGCGCCGACCAGCACCATTTACCATGCCCAACGGGCGGCCAGAGACCGCCCGCAACGGAGGAAGCATGCATCTGATCACCCGGGCCATGGCCCTGCTGGCCACCCTGACCCTCACCCTCGGCCTTTCGGGCTGCGGCTACAACGACTTCCAGCGCCTGGACGAACAGGTCAAGTCGGCCTGGAGCGAGGTGCTGAACCAGTACCAGCGCCGCAGCGACCTCATCCCCAACATCGTTGCCACCGTCAAGGGCGAAGCCAACTTCGAGCAGGAGACGCTGACCAAGGTGATCGAGGCGCGCGCCCGTGCCACCGGCATCCAGGCCACGCCCGAGCTCATCAACGATCCCGAGGCCTTTGCCAAGTTCCAGGCCGCGCAGGGTGAACTCACGGGCGCGCTCAGCCGGCTGATGGTGACGGTGGAGCAGTACCCCAACCTGAAGGCCAACCAGGGCTTCCAGGACCTGCGTGTGCAGCTCGAAGGCACCGAAAACCGCATCACCGTGGCGCGTGGCCGCTTCGTGAAGGCGGTGCAGGACTACAACGTGCTGGCGCGCAGCTTCCCCAGCAACTTGACGGCGATGGTCTTCGGCTACGACGTGAAGCCCAACTTCACGGTGCAGAACGAGGCCCAGATCAGCGTGCCGCCCACGGTGAGCTTTGACAAGCCTGCCGCGCCGGCCGCCGCGGCCTCGAAGTAGCGTCCCGTGCCGCTGCGTGCGCTCTGGCGCACCCTGTTGCTGACTGCGGCGCTGCTGTGCACGGCGGCCGGGTGGGCCCAGGACGTCTTGTCCGTGCCGCCGCTGAGCGGCCGTGTCATCGACCAGACGGCCACGCTGAAGCCCGACCAGACCGCCGCGCTCGAGACCAAGCTGGCCGCCTTCGAGGCCGAGGCCGGGCCGCAGATCGTGCTGCTGCTGGTGCCGGCCACGGCCCCGGAAGACATTGCCGCCTATGCCCAGAGGGTGGCCGACAGCTGGAAGATCGGCCGCCGCCAGGTGGGTGACGGCGTGCTGGTGGTGGTGGCCACGGACGAGCGCGCCGTGCGCATCGAAGTCGCCAAGGCGCTGGAAGGCGCCATCCCCGACCTCGCGGCGCGGCAGATCATCGACCGCAGCCTGTTGCCGGCCTTCCGCGCCGGCGACTATGCCGGCGGCCTGAACGCCGCGGTCGACCAGCTGATGGGCCGCATCCGCGGCGAGGGCCTGCCGGGGCCCGCCCCGCGCGCCGCCCCCGGCGGGGTCGGCCAGGGCATGGGGCTGGAACAACTGGGCCTGATGGTCTTCGTCGGCGTGATGGTGCTCGGCGGCCTGCTCAGCGCGCTGCTCGGCCGCGGGCCGGGCTCGGTACTGACGGCGGTGGCCGCCGGCGGCGCGGCCTGGTGGCTGGGCGCCGGGCTGCTGCTGGCGCTGCTGGCTGCGGTGGCCGCCGTCGTGGTGGTTGGCGTGGTCGGTGTGGGCAACGTGCTGCGGCTGTTGCTGATGGCGCGCGGCGGCGGTGGTTACGGCGGCGGTCGTGGCGGCGGCGGCTTCTCGTCCGGCGGCGGGGGCGACTTCGGGGGCGGCGGCGCCTCCGGCCGCTGGTGATGGGCATGCTGGATCGCCTCGGGCGCATGCTGCGCCACGGCCGCGGCGGCGAACGCGAGTTGCGTCGTGCGCTCGACCCCGAGGCACTGGCCCGCCTGCAGGTGGCCGTGGCCGGCAGCGAACAGCACCACAGCGGCGAGATCCGCATCAGTGTCGAAGCCGGGCTGCCGCTGTCCTACGTGTGGCACGACCTGACGGCGCGCGACCGCGCCATTACGCTCTTCGGCAAGCTGCGCGTGTGGGACACCGAGCACAACAACGGCGTGCTGATCTACCTGCTGCTGGCCGAACACGCCATCGAGATCGTCGCCGATCGCGGGCTGGTGCGCCACGTCTCGCCGGCGCAGTGGGACACCTTGGTCGCCGGCATGCGCGACAACTTCCGCGCCGGGCGTTTCCAGGAAGGCCTCGCGCAGGCCGTCGATGCCGTCGATGGACTGCTGCGCCGGCACTTTCCGCTGCAGCCGGGGCAGACGAACCCGAACGAATTGCCCGACGCGGCCGATCTGCGCTGACCCGCCGGCGGGCGCCATCTTGCGCCCCCGCTGGCCAGCGTGCGCTACGCGCCCACGCGGCAGGCCGTCTGCGAGCGGCTCCAGTCGGCCAGGCCGCCCGTCAGGTCGGCACCGCGGCGCACGGCGGTCATCTCGGCCGCCACGCTCATCGCGATTTCCGGGGGTGTCCTGCCGCCCAGGTTTAGGCCTACCGGGCCGCGCAGCCGCGCCACTTCAGCTTCGCTCACGTCGAACGCCAGCAGGCGTTTGCGCCGCGCTTCGTTGTTGCGCCGCGAACCCAGGGCGCCGACGTAGAAAGCCGGCGTTTTCAGCGCCTCCATCAGCGCCAGGTCGTCGAGCTTGGGGTCGTGGGTCAATGCCACCAGCGCGCTGTTGGCGTCGAGGTTCATCGCGATGACGAGGTCGTCGGGCATCAGCCGCGACAGCGTCACGCCTTCCATGCCGGCCCAACCCCCGTGGTATTCCTCGCGCGGGTCGCAGACGGTGACGCGGTAGTCCAGCATCACCGCCATGCTGGCCAGGTAGCGGCTGAGCTGGCCGGCACCGATGATCACCAGCCGCAGCCGCGGGCCGTGCACGGTCTCCAGCAACTGGCCGTCGAAGCGCAGTGCGTCGCCATCGTCGCATGGCGCCATGCTGACGAGCCCGGTGGCCAGCTCCAATCGGCGTCGCAC
This sequence comes from Rubrivivax sp., assembly GCA_030653505.1. Taxonomy (GTDB): domain Bacteria; phylum Pseudomonadota; class Gammaproteobacteria; order Burkholderiales; family Burkholderiaceae_C; genus Rubrivivax. Next base: position 35,596 of record JAURZK010000034.1, on the reverse strand, counting down.
GACGAGATGGTTCTCGATGGAAGACAGAAGCTCACGCAGGAGCGACTGCGCCGAAAGCGGCTCCAGCACGATCTGCACCGTGCCGCCACAGGGCAGGCCGAAGCGCTGCGCCTCCTCGGCGCTGACGCCGTAGGTGGTGACCTGCGGCAGGCGCGAGCCGAGTTCACCCTGGCGCACGCGGTCGATGAGGTCGTCCTCGATGCAGCCGCCCGAGAGCGAGCCCGCCACCTGGCCGTCGTCGCGGATGATCATCAGGCTGCCCGGCGGCCGCGGGCTGCTGCCCCAGGTGCGCACGACGGTGCCGAGCACGACACGGTGGCCGCGGTTCATCCAGTCCATTGCGGTGCGGATGACTTCGACGTCCATGCTGTTCACTGCGGCGGCTCCTGGCAATCGGGGTCGCGAGCTTGCCACAAGGGCCTTCGGCCTGCAGCCGCCGCGGCCGGCGTGGCCGGCGTGGCCGGTCCGGCCGGGGACGGTCATCCGCCGACGATCAACCGCAGCCCCAGCCCGACGAAGATGACACCGGCCACCCGGTCCAGCCACAGCCCGGCATTGCCGTGGCGCTTCAGCCAGGCGCCCACCTGGCCGGCAAACCAGCCCAGGGCGCCGAAGATCAGCGCCGCCTGCAGCGTGAAGGTCAGGCCCAGCTGCACGATCTGCCAGGGCGCGTCGCCGCGCGGCGTGTCGACGAACTGCGGCAGGAAGGCCAGGAAGAACATCACCACCTTGGGGTTGATGGCGTTGGCGACCACGCCGCGCCAGAACAGTTTCCACGCGGTCTCGGGCGCGGCCGCCGTGTGTGCCAGCGGCGTGCCACCGCGGCTTTTCAGCGCCAGCCAGCCCAGCCGCACGAGATACAACCCGCCTGCGATCTTCAGCGCCGTGAAGGCAAGCGGTGATGCTGCGATCAGCGCGCTGACGCCCACCGCGGCCAGCAGCGTGTGGCTCAGGCAGCCCATCGCGCAGCCGAGGCCAAAGGCCATGCCCTGCAGCCGTCCGCGCGCCGCGCCCAGGCTCAGCACCATCAGGTTGTCGGGGCCGGGCGACAGCGTCACCAGCACCGCTGCGGCCAGGAAGGCGGCGAACTGCTCTGGCGCCAGCAGGGTCACGGCCGCACGGAAGGCAGGACGTAGGCCAGCGCGGTGCGCGCCGGCACGCGCAGCGTGGCGGTGGCGGCGTCCCACTGTGCGTGGGCGGCCGGGCGCAGGTCAGCCGCAGTCAGGCTGCGGTGCACCGGGTGCAGCACGAAGGGGCGGCCGCGCAGTTCGGGCAGGCTCAAGGTGGCGGCTTCGGGCGCGACGTTGATGGCATAGAGGATCTCGGCAAAACCCGCGCCGTCGACGAGGGGCCCGTTCGATGCCGACGCCCCGGGCGCGCGGCCGTTCAGCCGCCCGTCCAGGTGGCCGACCACGACGGTCGGCAACTGCTGCGGCCCGGTGTTCAGCAGCGTCAGCCGGGCCGCGATGTCGTCGGCCGTGCGCAGCCGGAAGAGCATGCTGCTGGCGCGGATGCGCAGCAGGTCGAGGAAGGCGTCGCGCGTGAAGCGGATCTGTTCGGCCGTCGGCTTGATCGCCGCATCCGCCAGCAGTGGCCGCATCGCCGGCCACAGCCCGCCGTTCTCGGCCTTCGGCGGCAGGCCGCTGCCGAAGAAGTTGTCCTGGAGAGTCCAGTCCATGCGGTTGAACCAGTCGCCGCTGTCGTAGCTGTTGCGGTCCAGGCTCTTGCTGCGCAGCATCTCGACGCCGGCGTGGAAGTAGGCGATGCCCTGGCTGAAGGCGGTGACGGCGCCGCCCAGCACCTGCACACGCGCGCGGTCTTCGCGTGTCGTCTCGGGCGGCAGCTTCAGCACGTTGATGTCGAATAGCGTCGGGTTGTCGTGGTTCTCGACATAGTTCACCACCTCGTCGGGCTGCGTCGCGAAACCGGCACCCTGGCCGGCGTAGTCGATGTCGGCCAGCGACTTCGTGCTGCTGTCGTGCGTGGTCATGCGGAAGTGGCGCAGCGTGCCGGCCAGGCCCACGCGCACGAGGTCGGCGGCGCGCAGCAGGTCTTCAAGTGAGCCGATGCCCGCGGCCACGGCCTGCGGGTTGGGCGCGTAGTGCAGGCCATTGAGCCAGCCCTGGCGCGACAGCACCTCGGCCGGGCCGTCGCAGCAGCCGCCGCCGCGCACCGCATCGCGGCCGCGGTCGCTGAAGGCCCCGATGCCGGTGCCGGCCAGCTTGCCCTGCGCGGCCTGCTCGAAGCGCGCGCCGTCCTTCACCTCGCCGAAGTTCCAGCCCTCCCCCAGCAGGTGGATGTGGCGGCCGGTGGCGCGGTTCACCGCGGCCTGCAGCCGCTCCATCGCCGCGCGCGGCTGGTGGCCCATGAGGTCGAAGCGCATGCCGTCGATGCGGTAGTCGCGCGCCCAGACCACGGCCGACTCGATCATCAGCTTGGCCATCATGGTGTTCTCGGTGGCCGTGTTGTCGCAGCAGGTGCTGGTCTCGACCGCGCCCTGCGCGTTCAGCCGCTGGTAGTAGCCGGGCACGATGCGGTCGAGCACCGAATTGCGCTGCTGCCCCGACGCGCTGGTGTGGTTGTAGACCATGTCCATGCCCACGCGCAGCCCGGCGCGGTGCAAGGCCATCACCATGCGGCGGAACTCGAGGATGCGCAGTGCGCCATCCGCCGCGTCGGTGGCGTAGCTGCCTTCGGGTGCGGTGAAGTGCAGCGGGTCGTAACCCCAGTTGTAGCAATCGACGGCTGCGCTGGCGGCGACGAGGGCCTGCTGCTCTTCGCTGTCGGGCGGCAGTGCAGCCAGGCGTGTGGCATCGGGTGTCACGCAGCCCTGCTCGGGCACGGTGGCCAGGTCGAACACAGGCAGCAGGTGCACGTCGGTCAGGCCGGCGGCGGCCAAGGCCTGCAGGTGGCGCATGCCGTGGGAATCGGCGTGCGTGAAGGCCAGGTAGGTGCCGCGGTGGGCGGCGGGTACGCTGCCGTCGCCGATGGAGAAGTCTCGCAGGTGCAGTTCGTAGACCACCTGGTCGGTGGCGGCTTTCACGGTGTCGGGGCGGGGTGTGCTGGCCCAGCCCTCGGGCTGCAGGCGCGGGTCGTCCAGGCGGCCTATCCAGCTGCGCGTGGAATTCGTGGTCAGGCTGATCGAATAGGGGTCGGTGACGCGGTTGCGCACGATCCCCGTACCCGGCACGAAGACGTCGACCAGGTAGGTGTAGTACTGGCCGCGCAGGTCGCGCGGCAGCGTGGCCTGCCAGACGCCGGTGTTCGGCTGGCGTTGCAGCGGGCGCAACTGGCTGGCGGGCGCCCGGCCGTCAGCGTGCAGGCAGAGCCAGACCGCACGTGCCGTGGGCGCCCAGAGCTTGAAGCCGGTCTGGCCGGGTGCGGGCCTGGCGCCCAGGTCGGGCAGGCGCTCGGCGGTGGCGTAGAGCGCGTCCAGCGCACCGGCGCTCTGCGTCGCCGTGGCCTGAAGCACGCGGCCCTGATCGTCTTCCATCACCAGCACGAGCTGGCCGCGGTGCAGCGCGGGCATGCGCGGCAGGTCGGCCGCGCGCACGGCCAGCGTGGCGCCTTCGGCCACCCACTTGAAGCGCGCCGCCACGACAGCGGGCAGGGCGTCGACGTGTGGCGTCAGCGCCAGCGCGCCATCGGCGCCCCGCACCGGCTGGCCCGGCGTGGTGACGATCTGCCCACGCGCCGAATGGTGCAGCCGGTAGCGCGACCCGCCGGACGCCGCCGGGGCCGCGGGCCAGCGCAGCAGCCGAGCATCCAGCCACACTGCTTGCGCAGGCAGTGCAGGCGCGGCCGGGGCGGCTCGCAGCACGGCCTGGAAATCGCCGTCGCAGGCGCTGCGCAGTGGGGTGGCGGCCCAGGCCGGGGCAACGGCCAGCATCAGGGCAGCCAGCAGCGGGGCCCAGGCCCGTGGCCCGCAGGACACGATGGCGGGGCGGCGCGGGGGCGGGTGGGGCATGGTGCTCTCGGGCTGGGCAGTCGAGGGCGAATGCTAGCGAAGTAAAACTACATCACCATCCGGGAACATCAGAGGCGACCGTTCACATCCGGGTTCGCGATGGCCCGCTGGCGCCTGTAGTTGACCTACATTGCGGCCAGCCCGTCCGAGCCTGCCGCCACATGCACCCTCCCCGCCGCCAACTTGCCGCTGCACTGGCCCTGCTGGCCAGCCTGGCCGGCGCCCAACCGACCATCGACACCCGCCCGGTGCCGGCCGGCGACCCGTCGAGCCACCTGCCCGCCGCGCAGCGCGACGGCTGGCAGCACGGTGCCTTCATGGAGATCTTCGTGCGCGCCTGGCGCGACAGCGACGGTGACGGCATCGGCGACCTGCGCGGCCTGACACAGAGCCTCGACTACCTGCAGGACCTGGGCATCCGCGGCATCTGGCTCATGCCGATCACGAAAAACGCCGACGGCGACCACGGCTACGCCACCACCGATTTCCGCGATGTCGCGCCCGAGTACGGCACGCTGGCCGACTTCGACGCGTTCCTGGCCCACGCGCACCGGCGCGGCATCGGCGTCGTGATGGACTACGTCATCAACCACAGCGCCGCGCAGCACCCGATGTTCACCGCGGCGCTGAAGGGCCCCGGCAACCCCTTCCGCGACTGGTACGTCTGGTCGGAGTCGATGCCCGCGGACTGGAACATCTGGGGCAAGAACCCCTGGTACGCGGCCGAGGGTGAGCCTTGGAATTTCAAGGGTGAAGCGAAGGAGATGCCGGCCCCGCCACCCGGCGCGCGCAACTTCTACTTCGGCACCTTCGGGCCGCACATGCCCGACTTCAACTTCCGCAACCCGGCGGTGCTGGACTACCACCTGTCGAGCCTGCGCTTCTGGCTCAACCGCGGCCTGGACGGCTACCGGCTCGACGCCGTTCCCCACCTCTTCGAGACCGACGCGGTGCAGTGGAACGACCAGCCCGCCAGCCGCCAGCTCACCAAGCAGCTGCAGGACCTGATCAAGGGCTATGAAGCGCGCACCGTGGTCTGCGAGGCCACCGCCGAGCCGCAGGCCTACGGCGACCCGGCGGTGTGCGGCGGCGCCTTCGCCTTCGGCTTCGTCCACCACTACGTCAAGGCGGCGCTGGGCGACGCCGCGTCGGTGCAGCAGGTGGCCGGCTACTGGCACGCGGCACGGCCCACGATGGCCACCTTCCTGAGCAACCACGACAGCTTTGCAGGCCAACGTGTGTGGGACCAGGTCGGCGGCGACGAGCGCGCCTACAAGATGGCGGCCGCCGGCTACCTGCTGCAGCCCGGCACGCCCTACATCTACTACGGCGAGGAAGTCGGCCAGGCCGGCGTGCCCGGCCTGGCGGGCGACCTGCCGCTGCGCAGCCCGATGAGCTGGACCGCCGACGCCGCCACCGCCGGCTTCACCACCGGCACGCCTTTCCGCCCGCTGGCGCCGAACCGTGCCACGCACAACGTGGCCGCGCAGCAGGCCGACCCGCGTTCGCTGCTGAACTTCTACAAGACGATGCTGAAGCTGCGCAACGGCCTGCCGTCGATCGCTCGCGGCCGCTACGAACACGGCTTCGCGCAGGGCCTGGTGGCGGGCTGGCAGCGTGTGCACGACAACGAGCGCACGCTGGTGCTGATCAACTACGGCCGCGAGTTGGCCGAGGCGCAGATGGCGAACCTGCCGCCCGCGGCGCGGCTGGTGTCCGCCTACCCCGAGGGCGGGGCGCTGGCGGCGCGTGCCGATGGTGGCGGGCAGGCGAAGCTCTGGCTCGGGCCGCAATCGGTGCGCGTGCTGGTGGTCGAGACGGGAGCGGCGAAGGCCGGCAAGGCGGCCAAGGCCACGAAAGCCGCAAGTGTTGCAAGAGCCACGAGAGGCACGAGAGCCACGAAACTCAAGGCCAAGGTGTCGAAGTCACAGGGCAAGCCAGCAGCCAAGAAGCAGGCCGCGGCCCCGCGCTGAACGACGCTGCAGTGCCGCGCGGCGATGCGCTCAGGTGCCGGCGTGCAGCGCCGGCTTGCCTCGCGGCGACCGGCGCAGCGCCAGCGCCGCCAGCAGCATCAGCGCCATCACCGCCGCCACGCCGGCATAGGCCAGGCGCAGGCCGTGCGCGCCGCCGCCAGCGAAGTCGGCCACGGCGCCGATCGCCGTCGCCGACATCAGCGTGCCGACACTGGTGAAGATGTTCACCAGGCCCTGCGCGGCGCCACGCTGTTCCAGCGGCGCCTCGTCGATGGCGATGGTGCGCAGCGCGCCGCCGACGACCACGCCCACGCCCAGGCCCACGGGCACGGTGGCGGCGATGAAACCCCAGAGGCCGAAGCCCGGCCAGGCCGACGCGCCGTAACCCACGCCGAGGAAAGCGAAACCCGCCAGGATGACGCTGCGCGCGCCCAGGCGGTTCAGCAGGCGGCCCGAGCTGACCGAACCCAGCATCGAAAACAGCACCATGGGCAGCAGCACGAAGCCGGCTTGCGCGTGCGCGACGCCGTAGGCCTGGGTGGCGATCGAGGTCAGGAAGATCACGCTGCCCATGCCGAAACCCGCGCCGGCCGTGAGCAGGTAGGTGATGCGCAGCTGCCGGTTGCGAAACAGGCCGAGCGGGATCATCGGCCGCCCGGCGCGGCGCCCGACAGTGCGTTCCACCACCACCAGCAGCGGCAGCAGCAACGCCGCGGCGATCAGCAGCCCCGGCCACAGCGTGACGCCGGCGAGCGCGTCGACGCTGCGCGTGATGCCCAGCACCAGGGTCGCGAGCAGCGCGAAGACGAGCACGATGCCCGTCCAGTCCAGCGGCGGCAGCGCCCCGCTGCGCTGCTGCGCCGGCAGCGCGCGGCGGCCCATCCACATCACCACGGCGGCGATCGGCAGGTTGAGCAGGAAGATCCAATGCCAGCTCGCCACCACCATCAGCAGCGAAGCCAGCGGCGGCCCGAGCACGAAGGCCATGCCGTAGACGGCGCCGATGAGGCCCAGGGCGCGCCCACGCTGCGCCGGCGGCAGCGCGTCGCCGATGACGGCACTGGCGGTGGGAATGATGCCGCCGCCGCCGATGCCCTGGATGGCGCGGCCGATCAGCAGCGTGGCGAAGTTCGGGCTCAGCGCGACGACGAGCGAGCCCAGTGCGAACAGCGCCACGCTGGCCAGGTAGACGGGCCGGCGGCCGTGGCGGTCACCCAGGTTGGCCATCAGCGCCGTGCTGGGCAGCGAGAACATGATGAAAGCCACCATCAGCAGCCCGGCGTCGCGGATGCTGAGGTCGAAGCTGGCGCGCAGCACCGGAATGGCCGGTGCGATGACGGCGGTGTCCAGCGCGGCCATGAAGACGCCGGTCAGCAGCACCGGCATCAGGCGGGGCGGTGCCGACGCGGCATCTTTCGGGGCTTTGGTGGGCAGGGCCGTTGACATCAGGGGCCTGGGGTTGGTGCCGGCGAGGCCGGCTGGCGAGGGCGCGATTCTAGGAGTGGCGCCGTGCCGGGCAGGCGCGCCAGATCAAGGTGGCGCGACTGGCGCGATGAACGGCCCGCGGCCCGTGACGGCGGCGATGTGCGCCAGCGTCGGCGCCACGTCGTCGCCCACCATGCCCCAGTGGAAGCGCCAGCCCCAGTGGCCTTGACCGCTGCCGGGCAGGTTCATGCGGTGGCTGCCGTCCAGCGCCAACACGTCCTGCAGCGGGAACAGCGCCAGGTTGGCGACGGACCGGCTGGCAGCGCGGATCAGCGCCAGCGGCACGTCGTGGCCGTCGCCCGTGCCGCCAGGGCCGCCGGCCTGCAGGTACTCGGCGGCAAAGGCGCGGTGCGCGGCAGGTGCGTTCTGCCACCAGCCCAGGGCGGTGTCGCTGTCGTGCGTGCTGCTGTAGGCCAGGCAGGCCGGCACGTGGTGGTGGGGCAGGAAATCGTGGCTGGCGTCGCGGCTGAAGGCTTCCTGGACGATGCGCATGCCGGGGAAGCCGAAGTGGTCGCGCAGCGTGATCACGTCGGGGGTGATGGTGCCCAGGTCCTCGGCGACGATGGGCAGTCGGCCCAGCGCCTGCTCGGTGGCGGTGAAGAGCGCCATGCCGGGCGATGCCTGCCAGCGGCCGTCGCGCGCCGTCGGGCTGCCGGCCGGCACTTCCCAGTAGCCTGCGAAGCCGCGGAAGTGGTCGATGCGCAGCACGTCGGCCTGAGTGAGTGCACGGCGCAGGCGTGCGATCCACCAGCCGAAGCCCTCGGCCTGCATGCGGTCCCAGCGGTAGAGGGGGTTGCCCCAGCGCTGGCCCTCCGGGCTGTAGCCGTCGGGCGGGCAGCCGGCGACCACGGTGGGCTGGTGGTCGTCGCCCAGCCAGTACAGGTCGGGGCGCGCCCAGACGTCGGCGCTGTCGTGGGCGACGAAGATGGGCAGGTCGCCCATCAGGTGCACGCCGCGCGAGCGTGCATGGCGGTGCAGCGCGGTCATCTGGCGGTCGAAGCACCATTGCACGAAGCGGTGCATGGCGACGCCGTCGGCCAGGCGCGTGCGCGCAGCCTGCAGCGCGCCAGGGTCGCGGCGCGCCAGCGGGGCAGGCCAGTGCCACCAGGGTTGGCCGCCGTGTTCGTCCTTCAGTGCGGCGAAGAGTGCCCAGTCATCCAGCCACGACGCCTGTGCCGCCTGCCATGCGGCGAAATCGGCGCGGTCTGCGGCGCCGGCATGTTCGAAGAAGCCGACCGCGGCTTGCACCAGGCGCGCCCAGCGCCAGGGGATGACGGCGCCGTAGTCGACACGCGCGTCGTCGAAGGCGGGCGGGTCGGCCAATGCCGCGGCGTCCAGCCAGCCCGCGTCCACCAGTGGGGCCAGCGCCACCATGAGGCCACTGCCGGCAAAGGCCGACGGGCACTGGTAGGGCGAGTTTCCCGGTCCGATGGGGTTCACGGGCAACATCTGCCACAGGCTCTGCCCGGCGCGGGCGAGCCAGTCGACGAAGCGCCGGGCCTCGACTCCCAGGTCACCGATGCCGTGCGGGCCGGGCAGCGACGAGGGGTGCAGCACGATGCCGCTGGCCCGGCGTGTCAGGTCCATGGGCGCCGTGCCTCAGGATGGGGGGACGCGATGTCCATGTAGTAATGCTACATCGGGCATTCCCGCAGTTCACGCCAAGTGACTGATTTACAAGGAAACGGGCGCGACTCTGCAGGGTCGCCGCGCATTGTTCTGGGTCGGGTCGGCCGGTATATTCGCTACAAAGCTGCAGGCCCGAGCCCGCGGCATGGAGACAACACGTGGCCGAAGTCAAGCTTTCCGGGGTCGGCAAGTCCTACGGCGACATCAGGATCCTCAAGGGCATCGACCTCGAGATCCACGACGGCGAATTCATGGTCTTCGTCGGGCCCAGCGGCTGCGGCAAGAGTACCTTGCTGCGCACCATCGCCGGGCTGGAGGACATCACCGAGGGCAAGCTTTCCATCGGCGGTCGTGTCGTCAACGACGTGCCGCCGGCCGAACGTGGCATCAGCATGGTGTTCCAGAGCTACGCGCTCTACCCGCACATGAACCTGTTCGACAACATGGCCTTCGGTCTCAAGCTGGCGAAGGTGCCGCAAGCCGAGATCGATACCGCGGTGAACCAGGCGGCCAAGATCCTGCACATCGAGCACCTGCTGCAGCGCAAGCCGAAAGACCTGTCCGGCGGCCAGCGCCAGCGTGTGGCCATCGGCCGCGCCATCGTGCGCAAGCCCGAGGTCTTCCTCTTCGACGAGCCGCTTTCCAACCTGGACACCGCGCTGCGCGTGAAGATGCGCTACGAGTTCGCCAAGCTGCACGAGCAGTTCAAGACGACGATGGTCTACGTCACGCACGATCAGGTCGAGGCGATGACGCTGGCCGACCGCATTGTCGTGCTGCAGGCCGGTGTCATCGAGCAGGTGGGCGCGCCGATGGAGCTCTATGAGCACCCCTGCAACGTCTTCGTCGCCGGTTTCATCGGCAGCCCGGGCATGAACTTCCTGCAGGCGACGGTGCTGGAGGCGTCGGCGGCCGGCGCGAGCGTGAAGCTGGGCGGTGGCGAAGTCATCCACTGCGCCGTCGATGCCTCGGCCGCAAAGCCCAGGGACACGGTGCAGCTGGGCGTGCGCCCCGAGCACCTGCGCGCTGGCGTGCCCGACAACGCGCTGCAGACGAAAGTGACCTTCGTCGAGAGTCTGGGCAGCATGACCTACGCCTACTGCAGCAACCCGGGGCTGGACGACGTGATCACCTGCGCCGTGGAAGGCGACCGGCCCATCGCCATCGGCGCCAGCCTGCCGTTGGCGGTGCCGGAGGGCAAGGCCTACCTGTTCGACGCCACGGGCCGCGCGTTCCGCCGCCTGGTCGCACAACATCAGGCCGATGCGGCTTGACCGCCGGGCGGCGCGTGCAGCGCTGCTGGCCTTCGTTTTCGCCGGCCTGAGCCTGGCCGCGGCAGCGCAGACGCCGCTGCGCTTGCTGGTCTGGATCAACGGCGACAAGGGCTACAACGGCCTGCAGAAGGTGGGTGACGAGTTCACCCGCCTGACCGGTGTGCGGGTGGTGGTGCAGCACCCCGAAGGCGCGCCCGACAAGTTCACCGCCGCGGCCGCGGCCGGCAAGGGCCCCGACATCATGTGCTGGGCGCACGACCGCATCGGCGAATGGGCCAAGTCGGGCCTGGTGGTGCCGGTGCGGCCACCGAAGCGTGTGCGCGACGAGATCGACGAAGGTGCGTGGAAAGGCTTCACCTACCGTGGCCAGGTCTGGGGTTATCCGCTCGCCATCGAGGCCGTCGGGCTGATCTACAACAAGGCGCTGGTGCCCGTGCCGCCCAAGAGCTTCGAAGAGATCATCGAGATCGACAAACGACTCAAGGCGCAAGGCAAGGGCGCCATCCTCTGGGCCTACAACAACAGCTTCTTCAGCTGGCCGCTGCTGGCCGGGCCGGGCGGCTACATCTTCGGTCGCAACGCCGCGGGTGATCTGGACATCAAGGACATCGGCATCAACAACGCCGGTGCGCTGCAGGGGGCGTTGATGCTGGACCGCATGGTCAAGGACGGCCACATGCCCAAGGGCGCGCGTTACGCCGAGATGGAAGGCGCCTTCGCCAAGGGCAACGTGGCGATGATGATCAACGGCCCCTGGGCCTGGGACAACGCGCGCAAGGTGGGCATCGACTTTGGCGTCGCACCCATCCCGTCCATCGCGGGCAAGCCCGGCAAACCCTTCGTCGGCGTGCTGGGCTGCATGATCGCCGCGCCCAGCAAGCTCAAGGACGTGGCGCGCGAGTTCATCGAGCACCACCTGCTGACGGTGTCCGCTCTAAAGACCATAGGCGCCGACGTGCCGCTGGGCACGCCGGCCAACAAGGCCTATTACCAGGAACTGAGCGCCGACCCGAACATCGTCGCGACGATGGCCAACGCGCGTGCCGGCGAGCCCATCCCCAACATCCCCGAGATGGGCCGCTTCTTCCCGGCCATGGACGCCGCACTGGAGGCCATCACCAACGGCCGGCAGAGCGCCAAGGATGCGCTGGATGGCGCGGCAGCGCGGATGAAGACGAAATGAGCGCCGCCGCGGCGAATCCGATGGCTTCGGTGCTCGGCAAACTCATCGCCGGCCTGGCCGCGCTGGCGCTGCTGTGGTTCACCTTCAGCCTCTGGATGGCCGGCCAGCCGCTGGCGGCGGTGGGCGGGCTGGCGCTGGGGGGCAGCGCGCTGTACGTCTATGGCACGGCCACCAGCGTGGCCTGGAAGTACCTCTTCCCGGGCGTCGCGGGCATGCTGCTCTTCGTGGCCTTTCCGCTGCTGTACACGGTGCAGATCGGTTTCACCAACTACTCGTCGAGCAACCTGCTCGAGTTCGAGCGCGCCCGCACCTACCTGCTCGACCAGACGCTCGTCGACGAGGACCATGCACTGGCCTACACGCTGCACGCCGACGGCACTGCACTGCGGCTGCAACTGCTGCCGCAAGAAGGGCGCAGCGGCGAGGCCCTGGTCACGCCGCCGCTGAACCTTTCCGACGGCGCGCCGCATGCGCCGGTGGCGCTGCAGCCGCTGGGCAGCACGACGCTGGCCGAGCCGCTGTCGTTGCGTGAGGTGATACGCCATCGCGACGCGGTCGCGGCACTGCAGCTGCAGCTTCCCGATGGCAAGCTCGTCCTTTACGCCGGCCTGCGCGAATTCGGCCCCATCGAGCCGCTGTGGCAGGCCAACCCCGACGGCAGCCTCACGCAACTCGCCACCGGCGCGGTCTACACCGCCAACCGCACCACGGGCTTCTTCGAGACCGCGGCCGGCGAACGTCTGCAGCCCGGCTTCAAGGTCGGCGTGGGCTTCGCCAACTACGCGCGCATGCTGCTCGACGCCGACTTCCGCGGCCCCTTCGTCAGCATCTTCGTCTGGACGGTGATGTTCGCCGGCCTCACGGTGCTGTTCAGCACCGCTTTGGGCATGACGCTGGCCGTGCTGCTGGAGTGGCAACACCTCAAGTACCGCACGCTCTACCGCACACTGCTCTTTCTGCCTTATGCGGTGCCGGGCTTCATCAGCATCCTGGTCTTCAAGGGCCTGTTCAACCAGAACTTCGGCGAGATCAACGCCATCCTCGACGCCCTCTTCGGCGTGCGCCCGGCCTGGTTCGCCGACCCGCTGCTGGCCAAGACGATGATCCTCATCGTCAACACCTGGTTGGGTTACCCGTACATCATGATCCTGTGCAGCGGGCTGATCAAAGCCATCCCGGCCGACCTGTACGAAGCCAGCGCGATCGCCGGTGCCGGGCCGCTGACCAACTTCTTCAGGATCACCGCGCCGCTGATCGCCAAGCCGCTGACGCCGCTGCTCATCAGCGCCTTCGCCTTCAACTTCAACAACTTCGTCCTGATCTCGCTGCTGACCGACGGCCGGCCCGACTTCCTGAACACCAAGCTGCCGGCGGGCACCACCGACATCCTGGTCAGCTACACCTACCGCATCGCCTTCACCGACAGCGGCCAGAACTTCGGCCTGGCCGCCGCCATCAGCACGCTGATCTTCGTGATGGTGGCCATCATGGCGCTGGTGCAACTGAAGATCACCCAGCGCGGGAAATGATGCCCCCAAGCTCGCTTGCGCTCGCTACCCCCCGAGGGGGGCGAGTCGGACGAATACCAGTCCCTGCGGACTGGTCTTCGCCTACGAGCGCCAGCGGCGTCCTCGCCGCTGGCCGTCCGCCTGCGGCCCGGCAGAGCTGGTTCCGTGGCGGGAAGCTTGGTCGATTCCTCACGCGGGAGCACTGACATGGCCATCGTCACGGGCAAGGGCGCGCGCTGGCGCGTGTGGGCGGCGCACGCGGGGTTGATCACGCTGCTGGTGTTCACGCTCTTCCCGCTGCTGGCGGTGGTGAGCATCAGCCTGCGCCCGGGCAACTTCGCCAGCGGCTCGCTGATCCCTTCGACCATCAGCTTCGAGCACTGGCAGCTGGCCCTGGGCATCCCGGTGGCGCAGCCGGATGGCACGGTGGTGCAGCCGCCTTTTCCGGTGCTGCTGTGGCTGTGGAACAGCATCAAGATCGCGACGATCTCGGCGCTGCTGATCGTGGCCATCAGCACCACCGCGGCCTATGCCTTTGCGCGCATGAAGTTCGCGCGCAAGCAGGCCGTGCTCAACAGCATGCTGCTGCTGCAGATGTTCCCGGTGGCCGTGGCGCTCGTCGCCATCTACGCCATCTTCGAAGGCATAGGCACGAAGCTGCCCTGGCTGGGCATCGAGACGCACGCCGGCCTCATCGTGGCCTACATGGGCGGCGTGGCCATGCACATCTGGACCATCAAGGGTTACTTCGAGACCATCCCGATCGAGATCGAAGAGAACGCCAAAGTGGACGGCGCCACTCACTGGCAGGCCTTTCGCCACGTGCTGCTGCCGATGGCCGTGCCCATCCTGATGGTGGTCTTCGTTCTGGCTTTCATCGGCACCATCATCGAGTACCCGGTGGCGTCGATCCTGCTGCGCGAAGAGCCCAACCTCACGCTGGCTGTCGGCAGCAAGTTCTACCTCTACGAGCAGAAGTACCTGTGGGGCGACTTCGCCGCCGCGGCGGTGCTCAGCGGCCTGCCGATCACGCTCGTCTTCCTGCTGGCGCAGCGCTGGATCGTCAGCGGGCTGACCTCGGGCGGCGTGAAGGGTTGAGGGCGATGCACTACGCCAACCGTCACGACCTCGAACTCGCCGGCGTCTTCGAAGCGCGCGAACGCGACTGGCGCAACGGCGCGGTCGTCTACCAGGTGCTGGTGGACCGCTTTGCACCGAGCGCAAATCTCGACGCCAAGCGTGCGCTCTATCCGGCCCCAAAGACGCTGCACGCCTGGGATGACGTGCCCGTCAAGGGCGCCTACCTCGACAGCCACAAGGTCTGGAGCCAGGAGATCGCCTTCTGGGGCGGCGACCTCGCCAGCACCGCCGCCAAGCTGGGCCACGTGCAGGACCTGGGCGCAGACGTGCTCTACCTCAACCCCATCTGCCTGGCCTACACCAACCACAAGTACGACGCGCTGGACTACCTGCAGATCTCGCCCGAGTACGGCACGCGCGACGACGTCAGGGCCCTGGCCGCCGACCTGCACGCCCGCGGCATGAAGCTGGTGCTCGACGGCGTGTTCAACCACATGGGCCGCAACGCACCCATCTTCCAGGCCGCGCTGGCCGACGTGCACAGCCCCTACCGGCACTGGTTCGTCTTCGGCGGTGAATTCCCGGGCGGGGCGCGCGCCTGGGCGCACGCAGAGAACCTGCCCGAGCTGAATCTCGAGAACCCCGCCGTGCGCGCCCATCTCTACGGTGCGCATGATTCGGTGCTGCGCAGCTACCTGCGCGACGGCGTCGACGGCTGGCGGCTGGATGTCGCCTTCGACATCGGCTTCACGGTGCTGGAAGAGCTCACGCGCGCCGCGCATGCAGAGCGGGCCGGCTCGCTGGTGGTCGGCGAGATCGCCAACTACCCCAGGGAGTGGTACCCCTCGGTCGATGCGGTGATGCTCTTCGTCCTGCGCCAGCTGACGCTGCGGCTGGCCAAAGGCAAGATGGATGCCACCACCTACGGCCGCATGGTGACGCGCCTGATTGACGACGTCGGCATCGACAACGCGCTGAAGAACTGGATCTACCTCGAGAACCACGACACCCCGCGCCTGGCCACCGCGGTGCGCGACGAAGCCGCGCGCCGCATGGCCCAGGTGCTGCAGTTCACGCTGCCCGGCGCACCCAACCTCTACTACGGCGGCGAGGTCGACATGACGGGCGGTGACGACCCCGAGATGCGCGCACCGATGCGCTGGGACCTCGTCACGCCACACAACACCGCGCTGGCCTGGACGAAGGGGCTCATCGCCATGCACCGGCAGCACCGCGCATTGCGCGTCGGCAACTACCGCACTCTCGGCAGCGACAGGCTCTTCGCTTTCGAGCGCTACACCGACCGCGTCGCCGAGACCGTCCTGGTGGTCGTCAACGCCAGTGACGAGGCGGTGAGTGAAACGCTGATGGTGGCCAACAGCAAGCTGATGGACAACACGCGTCTGGTCGACCTGCTGCACCCCGACAGCGCCGAAGGTTGCCGTGTCTGGGCGGCCCTGCTGGACGTGACGCTGCCGCCGAAGACCGCGCGAGTGTTCGGGCTCGACACCGCGCCGCCGGGCGGCTACAGCAACTACAAGCGGGTGCAGTGATGCGGCGCTGGTTTGCTGCCCTGCTGCTGGCTGCACCGCTCGCGGGCGTGGCGCAGCCGGCGACGACGGCGGCGCCGGAAGCACCGGGGTCGCCCCGCTGCCAGCCCGACCCGCTGTCCGGCCGCGCGCTCTACCTGCGCGGCAGCTTCAACGCCTGGGCGGCGGGCGTTGACCGCCGCTTCACCTGGGCCTGCCAGCGCTGGGAACTCGTGACCTCGCTCAAGGGCGAACACGTCTTCAAGATCGCCGATGAAGCCTGGAGTGCCGACGCCGACTTTGGTTCACCCGACGGTGTGAAACTCGAGCGTCGCGGCGCCGAGATCCGGCGGCGCTTCGACGGCATGCAGCGCTTCACCGTCACACCCGGCGCGGCGGCGCCCACGTTGCGTGTCGAAACCTGCCCGGCGGAGGCACCGCTGGGCGAAACGACGCTCTTCCTGCGCGGCACGCTGAACAACTGGGCTGCGCTGGACGACTACGCCTTCCAGTACAGCTGCGATGCCTACTACCTGAACCTGAAGGCCAGCGGCCGGCACGAATTCAAGATCGCCGACGCCAGCTGGAAGGACGCCACCACCTACGGCCGCAACGGCGGCAACTTCGCGCAGGTCTTCGACGGCGAACACACGCTGCGCCTGGCCTTCGACAACGGTCGCCCGGTGCTGGGCGTGGGGCCGAAGACCTACGCCGACCCGCGCGTGGCCGCCGTCACCGACCCGGTGGCGCTGAGCCTGCGTTTCGACTCGCGCGCTGCCGCGCACAAGTCGCCCTTCGGCGCCGCGCCGGCGGGCACGGCCTTCCGGTTCGCCGTCACCGCGCTGCCCGGCGTCGACAAGCTGAGCCTGGTGATCGAGCGCCGCCGCTTCGAGGGCAACCAGGAGATGCTGGACTACACGGAGCTGGCGCGCCTGCCGATGATGAAGTCCGCGGCGCGCGACGGCCGCGAGCGCTGGTCGGCCAGCCACCGCTTCGACGCCGTGGGCGTCTACGGCTACTGGTTCGAAGCGGAAATCGGCGGCCGCCGCTTCGTCTTCCAGAACAACGCCGACGCGGTGTACTGGACGCGCGAGAAGGGTTCGGGGGGCCTGGGGGCCGTCGCCGATCGGCCGCAGGCGCCGAGCAGCATCCGTCGCTACCGCCAGACGATCTACGACCCGGCCTTCAAGGTGCCGGCGTGGGCGCCCGACGTCGTCCACTACTACGTCTTCCCCGAGCGCTTCCGCAACGGTGACCAACGCAACGACCCGCGGCCCGGCGGAACACGGGTGCAGGACCGCTTCCACGAGGGCAGCGTCGAGTTCCATGCCCACTGGAATGAGCGCCCCTACCGACCCGGGACGGGCGACGGCTCGGACGCCCGGTTCAACAACGACTTCTTCGGCGGCGACCTCGCCGGTCTCATCGAGAAGCTGGACTACATCCGCGACCTGGGCGCCAACACGATCTACATGACGCCGGTCTTCCAGGCCGCCAGCAACCACAAGTACGACACCGCCGACTACAAGCGCATCGACCCCGCCTTCGGCAGCAACGCCGACTTCCTGCGCCTGACACGCGAGGCGAAGAAGCGCGGCATCCGCGTCATTGCCGACACCAGCCTGAACCACACCGGTGCCGACTCGGTCTACTTCGATCGCTACGGCAACCACGGCAGCGGCGGCGCCTTCGAAGGCGGTCGCGTGCAGCCGGCCTCGCCTTACGCCAGCTGGTACCGCTTCGACCCCAGCAAGCCCACGCCCGACCAGCAGTACAAGGGCTGGGGCGGCCCCGACCTGCCCGAGCTGGACAAGGCCTCACCGGCGCTGCGAAGCTTCTTCTACCGCGACCCGGACGCGGTGATGAAACTGTGGCTCGACCGTGGCGCCAGCGGCTGGCGCATGGATGTCGTGCCCTGGGTGCCCGACGACTTCTGGCGCGAATGGCGTAGCGCCATCAAGGCCCACCGGCCCGACGCCCTGACGGTGGCCGAGACCTGGTTCGACGCCAGCAAGTACTTCCTGGGCGACATGTTCGACAGCACGATGAACTACATCTTCCGCAACGCCGTGCTCGACTACGCGGCGGGCGGCAAGGCGGACGTGATGGTGGCCAACCTGGAGCACCTGCGCGAAGCCTACCCGCCGCAGGCGCACGCGGCGCTGATGAACCTGCTGTCATCGCACGACCAGGCGCGCTCGCTGCACCACTTCGGCTGGCACGACGACACGCGGGACCCTGACGCCATTGCGCTGGCCAAGCAGCGGCTGAAGCTGGCCGTGCTCTTCCAGATGACCTACCCCGGTGCGCCCGCCGTCTATTACGGCGACGAAGTCGGCGTGACCGGCGGCGACGACCCCTACAACCGCGCCACCTACCCCTGGGCCGACGTCGGTGGCCAGCCCGACAGGGCGCTGCTGGCCGAGTTCAAGAAGCTCATCGGCCTGCGCAAGGCGCATGCCGTGCTGCGCCGCGGCAGCCTGTCTGCGCCGCTGCACGCCGACGCGCAGGTGGTGGTGCTGGTGCGCCGCCTGGGCCAGCGCTGGGCGCTGACCGCCACCAACAACGCCGAGGTGCCGCGCCGGGTGGCCCTGGAACTGCCGGCAGGCCTGCGTGCGATTGCGCTGGTCGACGTGCTTTCGGCCAGCAGCGGGAAGAAGGGGCAGCCTGCGCTGCGACAGCAGGCCGACGGGCGTTGGCTGCTGGAAGTGCCAGCGCTCTACGGGCGCGTGCTGGTCACGCGCTGAAGGAACGGTGCCCTTCGGTGTCGAAGGCTCAGGCGCCCGACCACACGACGGCCACGGCGCCGGCAGCGGCCAGCGCCACCGGCACCGCACCCAGCAGCACCGCGAACAGCGTGCCGCGGTGGCCTGTCGCAGCCGGTGCGTCGGGGGCTTCGTCGGCCAGGTCTTCGGCGAAGGCTTCGCTGCGCCAGGCTTCGGGAGGCAGGGTGGCGTTCATCATCGAATCTCCGGCTGCAGAAGAGCGTGGCACGGCGCCGTGGGGCACAGTGGGCTGCGAGGACATTGCGAACCCGGGCGTACTTTGCCGCGCGGTCGTGACAGGGGCGTGGCGGGGTGATGACGTTTGCATGGCGTTCGAGGCCCGGGTGGGTCGCTGGCTGTGCGTGACATGAAGCCTACGGAGCCGCTCGCCCGCCGTCGTCCCCCATTCGGGGCAGGAAACCACAACTGGGGGGGTTCCGACGTGCGTTGTTCACAAATGCTTGCAAGCCCGAATGGGCTGCGCGGCGGTGCGCGCCCAGGGCTCCTGCCCTGAAGCGACCGTTCGCGGCGCTGCACCGGCCACAACGGGAAGGACTGGGCCGCGCGGCTGCACGAGCCGCTGGCTTTCCTGCTGGGTCGGCGCCGAGACCGGCGCCGGCGTTGCGCCGCGGCCGCGCTAGACCGTGAACGGCGCCTGCTGCACGAAGGCCCCCGCCGGGCCGAGCGTGAACAGGTTGGGGCTCTGGCTGGCCGGCAGCGCGGCGCGGATGCGGGCGTGGAAGCTGATGTAGTTGCCGCTGAAGCGGCCGTGGTTCCACACCTTCAGCAGCTTCTCGGTGAAGGCGCCGTTGTTGTCGCCGTCCATGCTGGTCTGGTTGTCCTGGCAGCCCGAGATCAGCAGCACCGCCGGCCGGAAGGGCCCGGTCAGCGTCACGGCCTGCAGCGCGGGGCCGGTGACGGCCACCTGCGCCAGCGCGGCGTCGGGGTCGACCTGCGCCTTGCCCGCCTGCGCCGCCTTGGCCACATCGGCCTGCAGCTTGTCGTACATCGCCTTGTGCGCGTCGTAGACGCGGCGGCCCACCGCCTCGGGCATCAGCTTGGCGCGCTGGCCGGGCGGCGGCGGGGGTAGCGTGCCCTCGCGCGTGACGCTGCCGCTGTGGCAGCTGTCGCTGAACACCAGCACACGCACGCCGCTGGTGAACCGGCTGAGCTCGAAGTAGAGCTCGTCGTCGATGAGCTGGCCGTCGAAGAGGCACCAGGTCTCGTCCTTGCCGTCGCGCTCGTCGCGGTTGGCATCGGGCACCTGGCCGCCGTGGCCGCTGAAGGTCAGGAAGAAGAAGTCGCCGGCCTTCAAGGCCTTGGCGGCGCTGCGCATGGCGGCAAGCACCGCCGCGCGCGTGGCCTTCTTCGTCAGCAGCACCGTGGGCTTCATGCCCTTGCTGCGCGCGATGGCGGCCATGTCGTTGGCGTCGAACTCGCAGGCCGCCAGCGGCCCTTCCCAGCCTTCGTAGGCGGCGGCGCTGACGGTGTTCAGGCCGAGGTGCAGGGACAGCGCCTTGGGGGCGGCGGGCTTGGTGGCCATGGAGCGTCTCCCGTTGTTGAGAAACGCATCATGGGCGCTGCCCCCGGCCTGCGGCCAGACCTAGATCAAGGCACGGCTGGCGGCCGCACCGCGGGCTCAGATGTCCAGCGTCGCCAGTTCGTCGGATGTGCGCTGCAGCCAGGTGCGCAGTCGCTGTCGGTCGAGCAGGCCCAGGCTGCCGCCTTCGGGTTGCGTCGCGGCCCAGAAGCTCTGGCCCTTGCCGTCGACCTTCTGCAGCAGCGCGTCGGGCAGCTTGCGCAGGCGCAGGCTGCGCGCGCCCCGGGCCTGGGCGCGTGGCACCAGGCCCGACGCTTCCAGCTGTTCGAAGCCGTCGCCGCGCACCTCGTTGAGCACCATCACCAGCGGCAGGTGGCCGCCGGCCTGTTCGCTGCCTTCGAGCCACTTCGCCAGCAGGTCGGTGCTGTCGCGGCCGGCGTCCATCACGTGCCAGTAGGTGAGCTTCAGGCCCAGTTCCTGGGCCAGGCCGGGCACGCCGGCTTCGCCCATCCAGCGCAGCAGCAGGCCCTGGGTCTGCGCCGCCAGGTCGACCAGCACACGCCGGCCGGGCTCGGCCACGGCGGCTTCGATGATGGGGTCGAGGCTGTCGTGGGCGTCCAGCGGCAGTGCCTGCGCGTAGTCGGCGTAGTAACGCAGCAGTGCGCCGTGCGAGCGGTCGGTGTCGAAGCCGACGAAGGGCTGCTGGCGGTCGATGAAGTGCTGGGCCAGCACACGCGCCAGCAGCGACTTGCCGACGCCGCCCTTTTCGCCGCCGATGAAGTGGATGTGGCTCATGTCGGGTGTCCGTGTGGTGAACTCGCCTTGCCGGTTGCAGGGAACGTGCCACGACGTCCGGCCCGGTGGCTGCGGCGGCATCGTAGCGCAGGCATGCACGGCAGCCTGCTGAGGTCGCCGTTGACGGTGGAGTCCGGCCGCAGCTTCAAGCGGGTGGGCATCGACGCGCGGCGCGCCGCGGCACCGGCGAGCGCAAGACCGTCAAGGCCGGGGCGCCTGGCAGTGGCGCGCGATGAACTCGGCGTGATCAGGCATGGCCTCGACGCAGCGGCCGATGAGGCCGTGCACTTCGTTCAGGTAGTCGACGATCTCGGCCTCGCCCAGGCTGTCCACCAGCGGGTGGTACGACTGCG
This sequence comes from Rubrivivax sp., assembly GCA_030653505.1. GTDB lineage: Bacteria > Pseudomonadota > Gammaproteobacteria > Burkholderiales > Burkholderiaceae_C > Rubrivivax. The sequence continues at coordinate 14,515 of JAURZK010000034.1, read as the reverse complement.
GCTCGTGGTGCTGGCCCTGCATCACCTGGACCCAGGCGGCCTCGGCGAACAGTTCGTTGTTCTCGCGCACCACGCGACCGTGGCTGCGGTAGAGATCGAGTTTGGCCTGCAGCGACGCGGGCACGGTCATGTTGCGGCAATCGATCCAGAAAGGCGTGTCGGTGCGCTGGTTGAGGTGGTAGTGCAGGATGATGAAGTCGCGGATGCGCTCGATCTCGAAGCGTGTCTGGCGGTTGAACTCGTCGATGTCGACGGCACTGAAGCCGGCCGCCGGGAAGAAGTCGATGAGCCTCGCAATGGCGGTCTGGATCAGGTGGATGCTGGTCGACTCCAGCGGCTCAAGAAAACCGCTGGACAGGCCGATGGCCACGACGTTGCCCTGCCAGGCCTTCTTGCGCATGCCGGTGGTGAAGCGCAGCGTGCGCGGCTCGGCCAGCGCTTCGCCGTCGAGGTTGCCCAGCAGCATCGCGGTGGCCTCGTCCTCGCTGATGTGCCGGCTGCAGAACACATGGCCGTTGCCGGTGCGGTGCTGCAGCGGGATGCGCCACTGCCAGCCCGCCGTGCGCGCGGTGCTGCGCGTGTAGGGCGTCAGTGCTGGCACCGAGGCGCAGGGCACGGCCACGGCGCGGTCGCAGGGCAGCCAGTGTGTCCAGTCCTCGTAGCCGACCTTGAGCGCCTGCTCGATGAGCAGCCCGCGGAAGCCGGAGCAATCGATGAAGAGATCGCCTGCCAGGCGCTGCCCGCCCTGCATCAGCAGCGCATTGACGTGCCCGTTGTCTGGCTGCAGGCTGACCTCGGCAACCTTGCCCTCGACGCGCACCACGCCCCGGGCCTCGGCGTGCCGGCGCAGGTAACGGGCATACAGCCCGGCGTCGAAGTGAAAGGCGTAGGCGATGTCGTTGAGCGGCGAGTTCTGCAGGTCGCGGGGCGGACGCATGAACTTGTTGCGGTAGGCCGCCACCCGCGTGATGGCGAACTCGCCGATGTCGGGCGCCCGGCCGGCCTGATGCATCTTCAGCCAGTACTGATGGAAAGGCACGGTCCACAGGTCCTGGCCCAGGCGTCCGAAGGCGTGCATGAAGCGCGTGCCCAGCCGCCCCCAGTTCACGAACTCGATGCCGAGCTTGAAGCTGCCCTGGGTCTCGCGGATGAAGTCGTCCTCGTCCAGCTCGAGCACGCGGTTGAAGAGCTGGATCATCGGGATGGTGGCCTCGCCCACGCCGACGGTGCCGATCTCGTCGCTCTCGATCAGGGTGATGCCGACCTTGCCGCGCAGCACCTTGGACAAGGCCGCGGCCGTCATCCATCCGGCGGTGCCGCCGCCAACGATCACAACGCGTTTCGGAAGGTTGGTGGGCGCGCTGCCGAGGTTCATGTCGGGAATGGTAGTGCGGCGTCGGTCGCCGTTATGAAGCAACCCCGGCTGCCTGGCGGCGGCCGGGGTTGGAAGGTGGGTGGCAGTGCCTGGGCGGCCGCGGGCGCCGATCAGAACTTGTAGTTCGCGCCCAGCAGGTAGGTCTTGCCGTAGCGCTTGGTGTCGGTCGGGCTGTCGCGGTCGCTCTGGTAAAGGCGGAACAGCTCGTCGCCGATGTTGTTGGCCTGCAGCAGCACCGACAGGCCCTTGAGGAACGAACGCTCCGGGAAGGTGTAGCCGATCTGGACATCGACCACGGTCTCGCCACGCACGAAGCTGATCTCGACGTCGTCCTTGTAGTCGACGTTCTGGCCCAGGAAGTCCGAACGCTTGCGCGAGGACACCGCGGCCTGGAAGCCATACTTTTCGTAGTAGATGCGCGTGTTGGTGACCTTGCGCGACAGCCCGGGCAGCGGGATCGTCAGCGGCGTGTTGATCAGGCCGCCCAGCTGACCCGGCTGGATCGTGATGCTGCTCTTGGTGTCGCTGTGGTTGATGGCGATGCCGAAGCCGTCCAGCGGCTTCCACAGCATCGACAGCGGGATGTTCACCGCCAGTTCGATGCCCTTGATGCTGCCGCCCTGGCCGTTGCTCGGACGGTTCAGGAAGCCCACCGAGCCCCCCGCAGGAAGCACGAAGTTCGCCGGCAGCACGCCCGCGAAGTCGTAGGACTGCGGCAGCGTCAGGATGTAGGTGTCGATGTCCTTGTAGAAGGCGGCCACGCTGACGTAGCCCTTGTTCTTCTCGAAGTACTTCTCGACCGACACGTCGTAGGCGGTGGCGCGGAACGGTTCGACCTCGGGGTTGCCGCCGCCGGAGACGATACGCTGCACCGGCGTGATCGGCGGGTTGGGCAGGCTCGGCTGGTCGATGCTGGCACGCATGTCGCGCATGGTGGGCCGCGACATCGACTTGCCTATGCCCAGCCGCGCCACCAGGTCGGGCATCAGTTCGGTCGACAGGTTGAGGCTGGGCAGCCAGTCGGTGTAGCGCTTGCCGCCCGACAGGCTGACGCAGGTCTCGGCGGTGGCGCCGCTGCAGCGGCCGGAGTCGTTGACGAAGCCGGACGAACTCTGGTCGGTGCGCACCATCTGCACGCCGATGTTGCCGCTGTAGCTCAGGCCGAACAACTCGCCGTCCAGGTCGGCCTTCAGGAAGCCGGTGGTGACCTCCTCCTTCACGCCCCAATTGCGGTTGATCACCGCGCCATAGGTGTTCGGGCGCAGCGAATAGACGCTTCCGAGTGAACCGCGCGGGTCCCAGGTGGCGATGTTGATGCCGTCGACGTTCAGCGTCGATGAACCGGGCACCGTCTGGCGGGCGAAGGGGCTGGTGGCGCCATTGATGACGAGGAAGCCCTCGGCGGTGGTGGACGCCTTCGTGCGGTCGACCGTCACAAGGCCGGCCTCGAGACCGATGACCGGGCCCCAGCTCAGGTCGCGCTTGGCGGTCAGGCGGAAGTTCTTCACCTCGTCGCTGACGTAGGGCGCGGCCGTGTAGCCCGCCTGCGGCGTCGCCGGACCGCCGCCCCAGCCCATCACGTCGGTCAGCTTGACGACGTTGCGATCGGAAAAGTCGGTCGACGAGGTGAACTTCAGGTCGCCGTGGTTGCTGCCGTTGAAGCCGGTCCAGCTGATGGTGCCGGTGGCGCCGGGCACGGCAGGGGTGCCGTCGCGGTGTGCGGTGTTGCCGTTGCCGGTGAGGCCGGCCGTGGTCTCGTAGCGTGCACTCTGCTTGGTGACCTTGGAGTTGGCCACGTCGCCGTTGAAGGTCCAGGTGTCCAGCTTGTAGCGCAGGTTCAGGCCCCAGGACTTGAGCTCGTCGTCGGTGCCTTCGTTGTGGTTGCGGATCACGCCCTTGAAGTTGTCGACCGTACCGCTGGTGGCGATGCCGTTGCTGACGACGGCGCTGACCAGGTTGGGGGGGCTGGTGCGGTAGTTCCAGGGGTCGGAGCCACCGCCGATGAAACCTTCGATGCCCTTCTTGAAGTTGGCATTGCGGCCCTTGGACTGGAAGATGTCGAGCGTGGTCTCGAAGTTCTTGTTCGGCCGCCACTGGAGCACGCCCATCATGGCCTCGCGCTCCTGGTCGCTGTACTCGATGTCGCGTCCGAAGCCACCCGGTACGCCGACCGACGCACCCTGGTAGTCCAGGTTCTGTGTCCAGCCGCCCCAGGTGTTGGCGCGCAGCTGACCGGCGCCCTCTTCCGTGAACTTGACGGCGCCCAGGGCGATGCCGATCGTCTTGTTCATGAACTGGTCGACGTAGGCGAACGACATGCGGTCGCCCTTGCCCTCGCCGTTTTCCACGCCGTTGTCGACGCCGGTCCTCTGGTCGCGGTAGTTCAGCGCGATCTGGCGGCCCGAAGCGCCCAGCGGCCGGATGGTGCGCAGGTCTATCGTCGAGGCGATACCGGCACCCACGAGGCCGGCGTGCGGCGTCTTGTAGATGAGGGCCGAATTGGTGAGTTCGGCGGGATACAGGTCGAAGTCGACGCCGCGGCTGTCACTGGAAGAGGCCACCTCGCGGCCATTGAGCAAGGCCCCGTTGAAGTCAGGCGACAAGCCGCGCACGCTGATCGCCTGAGCCTTGCCGCTGCTGCGGTTGCGCTGCGCAGCGATGCCGGGCAGGCGGGCGATCGAGTCGGCCACGGAAGGGTCCGGCAGCTTGCCCAGGTCCTCGGCCGTGATGGCCTCGACGATGGTGTCGGCATCCTTCTTGGTCGTGATGGCGCTCTCGATGGCGCTGCGGATACCGGTGACGGTGATGACCTGCGGCGCGGCGCCTTCGGCGGGCGCCTGCTGGGCATGCGCGAGAGGGGTGCTGAGCAGCAGCGCGGCCACGGCAGCAGCCACCGGGGTGGCCTGCAGCGGCGCGCGCGGCGCGGCGCGGCGCGGGTGGGAGTGCTTCATGGGATGGTCTCCTGAGGGGTCGCGTGGAACGAGGAACTTCCGTCGGCGCGGGCTGAGGGGGCCACCCGATCGGCATGATGGACTTGGTCTAGGAAGGGAAATGTGTACCAAAACTAGATCTCCGGGCTACCTTCGGAAACCCTAGTCCGGTGCATCTTCCGGCCCGTTTCTGAACCATGCGACGCGCCTTACCCTGGTGAGCCTGCCGGGCTAGACTGCTGGCGGTGCACCGCAGCGGGGAACGGTGTCGGGTCAAGTCGGGGCGTTTGTAGCGAAACTACAGTGACGGAAAACAACAGTCCAAATCTGAAACGGCTTCGAGCCGGGTTGCTGGCCGTCGCGGGGGCGCTCTGTGCCGGGCCCCTTCCGGCCGCCGGTCCGGCGCTGAAGCTGCACATCCCTTCGCCCGGCTGGCGCGACCAGGTGCTGTACTTCGTGATGACCGACCGTTTCGCCGACGGCGACCCGCGCAACAACGACCAGGGCGCTGGCGAATACCGGCCCGGCGACAACAGCCGCTACCAGGGCGGCGACCTGGCCGGGCTGGTGCGGCGGCTGGACTACATCCGCGGGCTGGGCGTCACCGGGGTCTGGATCACGCCGCCGGTGGCGAACCAGTGGCTCGCCCCGGCCGGCACCAGTGCCGGCTACCACGGCTACTGGGCGCAGCACTTCATGCAGGTCGACCCGCACCTGGGCAGCCTGGACGATTACCGCCGGCTGTCCGACGCGCTGCACCGCCGTGGCATGACGCTGGTGCAGGACATCGTGCTGAACCACACCGGCAACTACTTCGGCTATGGCGCCGAGTGGTCGGCCGCAGACCCCACGCGGGGCTTCCTTCCGCACACCGCAACGCCGCCGGTGCCGCGGCCGACGCAGCCGCCCTTCCACCTGAACGACCCGCGCGACCCCGTGGCGCTGCAGGCCGGCATCTACCACTGGACACCGGACGTGCGCGATTACAACGACGCGGTGCAGGAGCGGACCTTCCAGATGAGCGGCCTGGACGACCTGAACACCGCCAACCCCGCCGTGCGCCGCGCGCTGCGCCGCAGCTACGGCCACTGGATACACGAGGTAGGCGTCGACGCCTTCCGTGTCGACACGGCCTTCTACGTGTCGCCGGATGACTTCGCCGACTTCCTGCGTGCACGCGACGCGCAGGCGCCGGGTGTGCTGGAAGTGGCGCGGCGCACCGGCAGGCGCAACTTCCACGTCTTTGGCGAAGGTTTCGGCATCGACCGCCCGGGCGACGACACCCAGGCGCTCAAGATAGAGCGCTACATGCGCGGCCCGCGGGGCGAGCAGCTGCTGCCGGGCATGCTGAACTTCCCGCTCTACGGCGCCATCGGCGACGCCTTCGCGCGCGGCCGGCCATCGGCCGAACTGGGTGCACGCATCACCCGCATGATGCAGGTGCACCGCCGCCCGCACCTGATGCCGTCCTTCGTCGACAACCACGACGTCGACCGTTTTCTGGCTGGCGGCGGCGTGGACGGTCTGAAGCAGGCGCTGCTGGCGCTGATGACGCTGCCGGGCATACCCGTCGTCTACTACGGTACCGAGCAGGGGTTCACTGCCCAGCGCGCTTCGATGTTCGCCGCCGGCGCCGGTTCGGGCGGGCGCGACCACTACGACATGCAGGCACCGCTGTACCGCACCGTCGCCGAGTTGACTGCGCTGCGGCGCACGCACCGGGTGTTGTCGCGAGGCATGCCGACGGTGCTGCACGGCAACGCGGCGCGGCCGGGTGCACTGGCCTGGCGCATGGACCATCGCGCAGGGCGGGCCGGTCCGGGCTCGGCCTTCGTCGTCTTCAACACTGCCGACGGCGACAGCCTGTTGCCGGCGCTGGACACCGGCCTGGCGCCAGGAACGGTGCTGCGGGGTCTGCACGGCCTGCACGGGCGGCCGCCCGACCTGGTGGTGGCCGAAGGCGGCCGCCTGAGCCTGCGGCTGGCCGCGCGCAGCGGCCAGGTGTGGGTGGCAGGCGCGCAGCGCGCGGCGGTGCCGCCGTCATCGGCCCGCATTGCGGTCGACGCCGGGGCGGCGGGCGCAGCAGCGGCCGTCGGGCGCCATGCGGGTGACTTCACCGTGGGCGGCACGGCCCGGGGCGTGTCGGCGCTGCAGCTGGTGGTCGACGGGGATCTCTCCCGGGCGGTCACCGTCACGCCGGATGCCGACGGCCGCTGGCAGGCGGTGGTCGACACGGGTGCGATGGTGGACCCGGACATCGCGCACAACCTGGTGGCCTGGGCGGAAGGGGCCGCGGTGTCGGCGGTGCGCCACTTCCGGGTCGACAGGCCCTGGCAGACGGTGGTCGACCAGCCCGACCCCGCCGGCGACGACCACGGCCCCGACGGCCTCACGACCTACCCCACCGACCCCGGCTGGGGCACGGCGCGGCAGATGGACCTGCAGCACGTGCGCGTCGAGACTGCCGGCGGCGCGCTGCGGCTGGTGTTGACGATGAACCAGATCAGCACCACGTGGAACCCGCCCAACGGCTTCGACCACGCGGCCTTCACCATCTACATCGAACTGCCGGGGCGCGACGGTGGTGCCACGGAGATGCCGCTGCAGCACGGCACGCTGCCCGGGGGCATGCGCTGGCACCTGCGGCTGCGCGCTGGCGGCTGGTCGAATGCGCTGCATGCCCATGCGGGCGCCAGCGCCGAGGTGGAAGGCACCCCGGTGACACCCGGTGCCACGCTGGCCGTCGACGGCGCGGCACGCACGGTGAGCTTCACCTTGCCTGCGGCGGCGCTGGGGCGGCTGCCTTCGCTGCGCGGTGCGCGTCTGTACGTGACGACCTGGGACTACGACGGCGGCTATCGCGCCCTCGGCCCGGTGGCCGGCCCGTACAGCATGGGCGGCGGCGCGGCCGACGGGCTGCGCGTGATGGACGACAGCGGCGTGATCACGCTGCCCTGAAGGCGCCGCGGCGGCGCACGCGCAGCGCCCAGCAAAAAGGGCAGGCGTGTCGGCGCCTGCCCTTCATGCGGTCGAAGCAAGAAGATTACTTCTTGGCTTCTTCCTTCTTGGCAGCCGGCTTGGCTTCTTCCTTCTTGGCTTCGGCCTTCTTGGCGGCGCTGGCGGCGGGCTTGGCGGCGTCGGCCTTCATCGGGGCGGCGCCGGCGTGCGAAGCGGCATTGGCGGCGAAGGCGAAGGCCAGCAGGGTCAGGGCGCTGAGGAACTTGGTCATGTGATTTCTCTCGTGTGAGGTGAAGGAACTCTTGGACATTGAACGGCGGGCCGGACAGGCCGGTGTGCCAGACAGCCGGCGAGCGGGTTTGAAAACACTTTCCCCCGCTGCGACGACCAGAGCCACAACGCGCGCCGTCCGAACCGGGTTGACAGTTTCCGACGGTGTATTTTTCGGCTCCGTCTGTGCGCCAACCAACGCATAGCCAGACACGCGCAGAACGAAGCGCCGCCCGGTCTGCGCAACCGCGGCGGGCCCGCTACCATCCGCGCCGTGCATCCCCGTCCCGTTTTTGCCCTCGCCTGCCTGTCGCTGCTGATCTCCTCCCTAGGGGCCGTGCCTGCCCAAGCAGCGCCCCGCACCCCGCAGAGCGACGCCGAGGTGCTGGCCACGGTGCCCGCCCGCCGCATCGACCCCCGCGCCCGCGAGATGGCTGCACTGCGCGCCGCCTGGCGTGCGTGGCCGCAGGACGAGGTGGCCGCAGTGGCGCTGGCGCAGCGCTACTTCGAGCAGGTGGCGGCCGAGGGCGACCCGCGCTACATCGGCTATGCCCAGGCCGTGCTGCAGCCCTGGTGGGGCCTGGACCAGCCGCCGTTGCAGGTGCGCGTGCTGCGCGCCAAGCTGCGGCAGTTCGACCACCAGTTCGACGCCGCGCTGGCCGACCTCGACGCCGCGCTGGCCGAGGAGCCGACGCTGGGCGACGCCTGGGCCTGGCGTGTCGCCATCCTGATGGTCAGCGCACGCTACGACGAAGCGCGTGCGAGCTGCGAGCGCCTGGTGCCGCTGGCGGCGCCGCTGGTGGGCGCCAGCTGCCGTGCCCAGGTCGACGCCGTCACCGGCCGCGCCACGCAGGCGGCGGCAGCCCTGCGTGCGGCGCTGCAGCGCCACACGGACGCTCCGGCCGAGGAGCGGCTGTGGGCACTGACCCGCCTGGCCGAAACCGAGGAGCGGCGCGGCGCCTACGCCGCCGCCGAGGCTGCCTTCCGCCAGGCACTGGCGCTGGGCCTGCCCGACGTCTACCTGCAGGCCGCCTACGCCGACTTCCTGCTCGACCGCGGCCGCGCCGCCGAAGTGCTGACGCTGCTGCAGGACGCCGGCCGCGCCGACTTGCTGCTGCTGCGTCTGGCGCTGGCCGCACGCGCCGCCGGCGACGCACGCGCGCCGCGGCTGGCCGAGGAACTGGCGGCGCGCTTCGAGGCCGCGCGCCGGCGTGGCGACAGCACCCACGAGAAGGAAGAGTCGCGTTTCCTGCTCAGCCTGCAAGGCGACGCGGCGCGCGCGCTCGAACTGGCGCAGCACAACTGGGCCGCGCAGCGTGAGCCGGCGGACGCCCGTGTGCTGCTGGAAGCCGCGCTGGCCACGCGCAACGCCGCCGCGGCCGCGCCGGTGCTGGCGTGGATGCAGGCGTCGCGCATCGAGAGCGTGGCGCTGAAGGCGCTGGCGGCGCGCCTGAAGGCGCTGTCTTGAGCGCGATGCGCGCCTGGATTGTCGGCCTGCTGCTGTGCACCGCCGCCGTCGCCTGGGCGCACAAGCCTTCGGACAGCTACCTCGGCATCACCGTGCAGGGCCAGCAGATCAGCGGCCGCTGGGACATCGCGCTGCGTGACCTCGACTTCGCCATCGGCCTGGACGCCGACGGCGACGGCGACATCACCTGGGGCGAACTGCGCAGCCGCCACGCCGACATCGCCGCCCATGCCGCCGCACGGCTGGCTTTGCGCGCCGACGGCCGCGCCTGCACGCTGACCGTCGGCGCGCAGCAGGTCGACGAGCACACCGACGGTGCCTATACGGTGTTGCCGCTGGCCTGGGACTGCGAAGACGCGGCGGCCACCCCGCATGTGCTCGAACTGCACTACACGCTGTTCGCCGACATCGACCCCCAGCACCGTGGCCTGCTCAAGCTGACGGCGCAGGGCACGACGCGCACCGCCGTGCTGGGCCCGCAGGCACCGCGCCAGCGCTTCGACCTGCAGGCCGAGGCCAGCGGCCTGCAGGTTCTGCTGGACTACGGGCGTGAAGGGGTGTGGCACATCTGGATCGGTTTCGACCACATCCTCTTCCTGCTGGCCCTGCTGCTGCCGGCAGTGGGTGTGTGGACGGTGCGCGGGGGCGATCCGCGCGCGGCGCACCAGTGGCACCCGGTGTCGCAGTTCCGCACCGCGTTCTGGGACGTGCTGCGCATCGTCACCGCCTTCACGGTGGCGCACTCGATCACGCTGTCGCTGGCCGCGCTGGGGCTGGTGTCGCTGCCGACGCGGCTGGTGGAATCGGCCATCGCGGCCAGCGTGGTGCTGGCGGCGTTGAACAACCTGCGCCCGGTGTTCGAGGGCCGGCGCTGGGTCGTCGCCTTCGCCTTCGGCCTCGTGCACGGTTTCGGCTTTGCCAGCGTGCTGGCCGATCTGGGCCTGCCGCAGGGCGCGCTGGCGCTGGCGCTGCTGGGCTTCAACCTCGGTGTCGAGGTCGGGCAACTGGCCATCGTGGCGGCCTTCCTGCCGCTGGCCTACCTGCTGCGCCGGGGTGTCTTCTACCGCTGGGCGGTGCTGACGGGTGGCTCGGTGCTCATCGCCTTCCTCGCCGCTCTCTGGTTGCTGGAGCGCGCCTTCGACCTCAAGCTGGTGCCGGTCTGAGTTCAGCCGGGCGGCAGGGGCGGGCCTCGCGTCGGGGGGCGCCCCGCGACGCTCAGCGGCCCTGTAGCTCCAGCGCCTGCGCCGCGCCGTTCAGCGCCGCCAGCGTGTCGGTGATGAGCAGCGTGGGCACCGCCTGCAGGTAGGCCTGGAAGCGGCCCTTGGCCTCGAAACGCTGCCGGAAGGGCGACTGGAAAAAACGTTCACCCAGGCGCGGCACGATGCCGCCACCGATGTAGACGCCGCCGCGTGCGCCCAGCACCAGCGCCACGTTGCCGGCGAAGCTGCCGAGCAGCGCGCAGAAGGCGTCCAGCGTGCGGCTGCACACCGCGTCGCTGCCCGCCACGCCGCCCTCGACGATGTGTTCTGCCAGCAGCGCAGAAGGCGTGGCGCCCAGCACCGCCGCTACACCTCGGTAAAGCACCGGCAGGCCGATGCCCGAGAGCAGGCGCTCGGCCGAGACATGCGGGTGCTCGCGTCGCACGGCGGCCAGCAATGCGGCGTCGAAGTCGTCGGCGGCCGACAGGCTGGCGTGCCCACCTTCGCCCGGCACGGCCACCCAGCCATGCGCCGTGGGCACGAGGCCGGCCACGCCCAAGCCAGTGCCCGGCCCGATGACGGCCAGCGTGGCGCGCGGCGGCGGTGCGGCGGCAGCGCCGGCCCAGGCGCGCAACTGCGTCGCCGACAGGCGCGGCAGCGACAGCGCCAGCGCCTCGAAATCATTGAGGATCAGCAATTCGTCCAGACCCAGCGCACGTTGCGTGTCGGCGCGCGAGAAGGCCCAGCCGCTGTTCGTGAAGTTGATACGGTCGCTGCCGACCGCGGTGGCCACCGCAAAGGCGCCGGCACGCGGTTTGCGGAACGCCGGCCCCAGCGTCCGGGCCAGCCCGGCAAGGTAGCCGGCGGCGGCCTCGGCCGGGCCGGCGTGGCCGGAGACGGGCAGGGTCGCGACGTGGCTGACGCCGCCCGGGCCATCGTCCAGCCAGCCGAAGCGGGCATTGGTGCCGCCGATGTCGGCCAGCAGCCAGGGGCGGGCAGGGCCGCCGTGCAGGGGGTTCTGAGCTTCAGGCGGAGGCATGGCGGGCGTGGATTTCAGGTCGGGCGCGCGCCAGGCCGGCCGCAAGCTGCAATGTAGCCCGAGACGGTAGCAAAACTACACTTCCCGAACAATCGCCGGCCCGAAGCTGCGCTTGAAGAGCTTCCAGTAGGAACCGGCCTACCCCGGGATAACCTGTAGTCAAGCTACAGAACCGCTGTTCACATCGTATGCTGCTGGCGCCGCGAAGGCCGGCACGCCGTCCGAGCGGTGTGAGCAGTCCGTACCCTGAAGGTCACCCTCCGCCCATGATGCCGTTCACCAGCCCGCGCCTGCTTGCCGACATCGGCGGCACCTACGCCCGCTTCACGCTCGAGACCGCGGCGGGTGTGTTCCAGCACGCGGCCTCGCTTCGCTGCGCCGAGCACGCAGACTTTCACGCCGCCGTCACCACCTACCTCGCCGGCCTGCCCGCCGGGTTGGCGCAGGCCGTCGAACACGCCGCCATCGCCATCGCCAACCCGGTGGAAGGCGACGAGGTGCGCATGACGAACTACCACTGGCAGTTCAGCATAGAGCAGATGCGCCAGCGGCTGGGCCTGGCGACGCTGGTGGTGGTGAACGACTTCACTGCGCTGGCCATGGCGCTGCCGCGGCTGGTGCCCGCGCAGCGCCGCCAGGTGGGCGGCGGCCAGGCGCGAGAGAACAGCGTCATCGGCGTGCTCGGTGCCGGCAGCGGGCTGGGCGTGAGCGGGCTCATTCCCCTGGCCGATGGTTACGTCGCGCTGGGCACCGAAGGTGGCCATACCAGCTTCGCGCCGCGCGACGAGCGTGAGATCGCGATCCTGCGTTACGGCCTGCAGCGGCATCCGCACCTGTCCTTCGAGCGCCTGCTCTCCGGCCCGGGACTGGAACTCATCTACCGCGCGCTGTGCGAACACGCCGGCCAGGCCGCCGAGGCACTGGCTGCGCCCGAGATCACGCGCCGCGCGCTGGCCGGCAGCGACGCCGTCTGCACCGAGACGCTGCAGGCCTTCTGCAACGTGCTGGGCACCACGGCCAGCAACCTGGCGGTGACGCTGGGCGCTTTAGGCGGCATCTACATCGGCGGCGGCATCGTGCCGCGGCTGGGCGAGTGGTTCGACCGCTCGGGCTTCCGCGCGCGCTTCGAGGACAAGGGCCGCTTCAGCGACTACTGCAAGGCCATCCCCACCTACGTCGTGACGGCCGAGCACGCCACCTTCAGCGGCGCCTCGGCCATCCTGGCGGCGCAGCTGCGCACGCTGCTGGCCGACCAGGGTTCGGCGCTGCTGTCGCAGATCCAGCGTGCACGCGACAGCCTGTCGCCGGCCGAGAAGCGCGTGGCCGACCACGTGCTGGCGCACCCGCGCTCGGCGCTGTCCGACCCCATCGCCGACATCGCCAGGGCGGCGCAGGTGAGCCAGCCCACCGTCATCCGCTTCTGCCGCAGCCTGGGCTGCGAGGGGCTGTCGGACTTCAAGCTGCGGCTGGCCTCGGGGCTGTCGGGCACGGTGCCGCTGACGCACACCCAGGTCACGGGTTCGGATTCGGTCCTGGAGCTGGGCGTCAAGGTGCTGGGCAACACGGCCAGCGCCATCCTGCAGGTGCGCGACCAGCTCAACCGCGACACGCTGGTGCGCGCCATCGACCTGCTGGCCGCGGCCGAGCGGCTGGACTTCTTCGCCGTGGGCCACTACCGCGTCGTGGCCGACGACGCGCAGTTCAAGTTCCTGCGTTTCGGCCTGCCCAGCGCCAGCTACACCGAGCCGCGCCTGCAGCAGCTGGCCGCACGTGTGCTGCAGCCTTCGGACGTGGTGGTGATCATCAGCAGCAGTGGTCGCGTCGACGACCTGCTGAGCGTGTGCGACACCGCGCACGCACGCGGCGCCGCGGTGGTGGCCATCACTGCCAGCCACTCGCCGCTGGCCAAGAAGGCCGACGTGGCGCTGATCGTCGACCATGTCGAGGACGTGGCCACGCACGTGCCCATGGTCAGCCGCATCCTGCACCTGCTGGTCATCGACATCCTGGCCGTGGGCGTGGCGATGAAGCGTGGTGCCGACAGCGTGGCCGTGCTGCCGGCCGATACCGTGGCCGGGCTCGACGAGGCGCAGCAGGGTGCGCCGCCGCTGCCGGCCACGCGCCGCGCCGGGCCGGGCATCAGTGCGGCGGGCACTCTGGCACACCTGACCTCGCACAGCCGCTAGGCGCGCGCGGACGCGCGCCTAAAATGCGCGTTTCGCCCGAGGAGCGTTGCGACGGCGGCCGCTGCAGGCCGCTGCCAGGCTCGGGCACCCGTTGCCGCGTTTTCGCACGCGCACGGGCCGCAACGGCGCTCACTCCCCCACCGCCCTCGGGCCCCGGAGTGACCGCAGCATGACCTCAACCCCGCCCCCGATGCGCCTGGCCGGCCTGGAGCCCGTGGCCATCGGCACCGGCTCGCTCTTCGTCAACATCGGCGAACGCACCAACGTCACCGGCAGCAAGGCCTTCGCGCGCATGATCCTCGAGGGCCGCTTCGAGGACGCGCTGAGCGTGGCGCGCCAGCAGGTCGAGAACGGCGCCCAGGTCATCGACATCAACATGGACGAGGCCATGCTCGACAGCGCGGCCGCGATGGAGCGCTTCCTCAAGCTCATCGCGGGCGAACCCGAGATCGCGCGCGTGCCGATCATGATCGACTCGTCGAAGTGGTCGGTGATCGAGACCGGCCTGAAGTGCATTCAGGGCAAGGGCATCGTCAACAGCATCTCGCTGAAGGAAGGCGAGGCCGAGTTCAGGCGCCAGGCGAAACTGGTGCGCCGCTATGGCGCCGCTGCCGTGGTGATGGCCTTCGACGAAAAGGGCCAGGCCGACACCTACCAGCGCAAGATCGACATCTGCTCGCGCGCCTACCGGCTGCTCGTCGACGAGATCGATTTCCCGCCCGAGGACATCATCTTCGACCCCAACATCTTCGCCATCGCCACGGGCATCGAGGAGCACGACAACTACGCCGTCGACTTCATCGATGCGACGCGCTGGATCAAGGCCAACCTGCCCGGCGCGAAGGTCTCGGGCGGCGTGAGCAACGTGAGCTTCAGCTTCCGCGGCAACGACCCGGTGCGCGAGGCCATCCACACCGTGTTTCTGTACCACGCTATTTCAGCGGGCATGGACATGGGCATCGTCAACGCCGGCATGGTCTGGGTGTACGTCGACCTGGAGCCCGAGCTGCGCGAGCGGGTGGAAGATGTGGTGTTGAACCGGCGCCCTGATGCGGGCGAACGCCTGGTTGAGATCGCCGAGAACGCCAAG